>JBEBUW010000045.1:0-32607 GCA_040393065.1 Lujinxingia vulgaris
TGTACAGGAGCTAAGGATGGCCCAAGAAGTATCGGATCTTCCCCCCTCAAACGAAACCCCTCAAAAACAAACACGTGCGGCGAAGTTTCATCGTCCTGATGATGCGCAGCAGCCAATCAGTGAAACGGTTGAAACCGTACTCACGCGGCGCCAGGCGTTGTATCGACCGCCGGAAGAAATCGCTGTGCGTCATGATTTGCTGGAAGCGTTCCGAGCAGCCAGTCTGAAGGACAGTCGTGAAGTGCTCGACCGGGAGCCGATTCAACGTGACGCATTGTTCGCTGCGGCACTCAGTGATGAAGCGCTTTCGCGTTTTGATTCCGCTCTGGAGACGATTTCTAAACTCAAAAAGATGGGGCCGTTGGATGCGATTGAGCGCACGGCGGAACGTCGTCTTTTGCGGGCAACGGACAGCGCCGAGCTTGTGCTGGAATCGCTTGAGGCACATTTTGACCAGGGCATTGAGGACGATAAATTTCGTGCACTGTTAGCGCTTGAGCGTGCTGATGTCGCATGGCAACACGATATGGCTGCGCGCCAGACGCTGCGCTGGGTTGAGAGCGCGATGGAAGCAGGAATCGGGCTTTCGCACTTGCCTGTGTTCACTGCGTTGTGGGCAACCCAACTTCAGCTCGATGCGCTCCTCGAAACCGGTCGCCTGGACGAAGCACTCGCCTGGTTGGAGCAGGCAACTGAGCATGCGGAAGTGGATGAGGCAACGCGCACGTACTTGCGTGCCCAGCGCGCTGTCTGGCTCAACGCCTGTGGTCGCCCGGAGGAAGCTCTTGAAATTTTTACGGAGCTTGCCAGCGAAGGACCATTGCCAGGCGATTTAGAGGAAGGTTTGTTGTCGCTTTTGTATGAGCGCGGCCTTCGCGCAGAGGCGTTTGGTATTTTGCGCCGTTCCGAGCGGCCACAGGCCAGGATGGGGACGCAGGCGCTGGCGCTGGCGATGTTTTATGAAACCGCCTCGGACAGCCCGGCGACCGCGACCAGTTTGCTCAAGGGTGCCTGTGACAAAAACTCAGAAGCGGAAGACTGGACACTTTTACGCGCGCGTCAGAGTTTGCTGGAGCGTGAGGCTCTGCAGGGAATTCCGTCGGCCGGGGCCGAGCTGATCGATGTGATCAATCGTCGCCTGGAAGGCCCGCTTTCGACCGACGAACGTGTTTATTTGCTAACGCGCCTGGGTCGACTCTACGAAGTCGAAGCCGATCTGGAGCAGGCAGCAGCGGAAGTCTATCGCGAAGCGCTCAGCTACAGCCCGGAGCATGTGCCAGCCCTTCGCGCGCTCGGGAGGATTTATACCGGGCGCGGGAACTGGCGGGGGCTGGTCGAGCTTCATGAACGGGAAATTGCTGCTGGTAATTCACCGGTTTTATGGCGGCGACATTTTCAGGTCGCTGAAATTTACGAAACCAAACTTCATGATCCAGAACGTGCGCTTGAGCATTATCGCAAAGTGGTGGCGTACAAAGCGAATTATTTGCCGGCGCTTCGTTCGGCTGCGCGCATTTTGAGCGCGCTGGAGCGTTGGAGCCAGCTTGCAGACCTGTTTTTGGCGCAGGTCGAAAGTACGCAATCTCGCCGCCAGAAGCTGTATTTGCTCGACAAAGTTGCCGAGGTTGCTGAGCTTCGACTCAACAATCTCGAAGTAGCGATCGGGGCGTGGTTGGAAATCCTGGAAATTGAACCCAACAATCCGCGCGTTTATACGGCTCTTGGCCGACTTTATGCTCGCAGTGAGCAGTGGGAAGAATTGCTCGAGCTTAATATTCGCGAATGCGTGCTGATCGATGATCCCGAGGAGCTTGCGGCCACGCATGTTCGTAATGCCGAAATTGCAGAACAGCATCTTCAGGATGTTGGCCGGGCAGAAGATTTTTACCGCCAGGCGCTTGAGGAAGTTCCGGACTTTTTGCCGGCGCTGGAAGGACTTGGCCGTATCTATATGCGGGGTGGTCGCTGGGCTGAGATTGTCCATATGACCGGGCGCGAGTTGCATCTGGGGGAGAATAATACAGATGCCATGCGACAACTTGGCGCGCTGGCCGAGCTTTTTGAAACCAGGCTCGAGCGTCGCCAGGATGCCATTACCCTGTACGAAGATATTCTGGCGAGAGAGCCATCGAATGCGTTCGTGTTTGCGACGTTGCTGAGACTTTACGAAGGCAAGGAGAACTGGCAGCGCGTGGCTGAGCTTTTGGAACATCGCCTGCATGCGCCGCTTGTGGCCGCAGAACGCGCTTCCGTGTTGGGGGAACTTGCACGCTTGCATGAATGGCATCTTGGTAAAGCAGACCAGGCATTTGCTTATTATCGAGCGGCGTTGGATGCGGAACCACAGAACTTGCACTGGTTAGACGGCATTGTCCGTACATGGACGATTGCCGGACAATTGCCCGGACCGCTGGCCGATGCGCTTGAAGATCTTCTCATGAAACCGCTCGATGGCTGGACGCGCGACGTTTATTTTTCGGTCATTGCACGCCTTCGTGAGCGAGCCGAGTCGTGCCCGGAGGCGAGTAGGGCGTACCGCGCGGGAGGGGACCAGGAGAGTCTGGAAAATCAAATCGTTTTGCGCCTTTCCATGGCCCGGGCGCATGAGCGCGATGCTCTCAGGCTCGCCAGGACGCTGATTCCACATTATGCGTTGGAAGGGCTGATCAATATTCCGCGTCTGCATCTGAACACCGAAGAACAGCAGACCTTAGGGTTCGGGCTGCCGGCGCTGGACGCTGTTGAGAAAAGCTGGATTCTTGGCGAATTAGAGCTCAATGCCGTGGCGGAGCACCTGGATGAAGATGCGCAGGCGATGCAGCTGCTCGGTCGTGATTTTGTAGAAATTCTGCGCGGCAACCTGTTGCGATTTGAAGAGACACAGCAGGTCTGCGAACCCTCCGATGCATTTGAAGATAGCGCGGCGCGTATGCGTTTGCGTGCGTTGGAATCGAAAATAGCGGGCGATTATACGTCGTACAATCGATGGACGCGCGCCGAGATGGAACTGGTTCAGAGCGCCGAGTTGTCGGTGCACCGCCTGCTCGAAATGGCAGAGTTTGCGAAGGAAACCGGCGCACCGGTTGCGCTCGACCTGCTGTTTGCAGAAGCCGCCAACCACGCATTCGGGCGAACGGAAGCTGTAGAAAGTGATGCGGAGCCAGTACAAGACGTGCCGGAATTGCAGGAGATTCAGGATTCTGAAACGGTTTTGGCGGCGACGGATTCTTTCGAGGAAGAAATTTCGGAAGGTAGCGGCGTTCAAACAGAAGAAAGTGCAGAAATTAGCGAAGAACTGGAGAACGTCGATTGTCCTGTCGAGAACAGCACACTTGATTATCTCTACGAATCGCTGGTGAAATCTGAAAAATGGGAACTTCTCCGACGTTGTCTGGAGTCAAATCTTGAGCGCAACGGCCTGAGTCATGAGCGCCAGCTGTATTTGTTTGAAATGCTGGCCAAAGTGCTTGAAATCCATCTTTTTGATCTGAAAAGCGCACGCAGCGCACTGGTGGAATGCTGGAAGCTTTCTGGCAATCCAGAGTTTTTGCGAGAACTTGTCCGGATTTCACTCGCATCCAACGATCTGGAAGGCGCGACGCAGTTTCAGCAGACGCATTTTGAGCAAATTACCCGTGATGAGGCGACTCATATCGCGGAGCGTTTGCAGTCGGGCTTGTGGCTGGCTGAGCTTTTGCTCGACGATCCGGAGCGGGTCAGCGACGCCGTAGATTGTATGGAACATCTGCTTGAAGTTTATCCGGGAGATGCGCTTACCGAAGTGGTCAGTCGAAAACTTGCGCATGCTCATGTGCGTATTGGGGATCCGCGCCGTGCTGTCGAATTGTTTGAAAGCGTATTGAAATTTGGTGTGCTGGAAAACGAAGTCGATGACTGGCGAACGTTGATCAATGTTTACTGGCACGCGCTTGGTGACGAGGCGACGGCGTATCGTTTGCAGTGGAAGGTCGTACGTGCGTTTCCGGAATCTGTCATCGATCTGGATAATCTCATTGACCTGGCGATGTCGGCCGATGAACTTGAGGACTGTGTCGAGCAGCTTGAAAAGCTGGCGAACCAGCAAATCGGAAACAGCCGCGTGGCTTTGCTTGCGCGGGCGGCCGAAGCAGTCGATGAGGATCTGAAATGGTTTGAGCCGGCCTCCAGACTTTATGAAGAGTTGATGGAGCTGACGCGTCATGAACATCTTACGTGGCTGTATTTTGCGCGTCGCCGGGCATTTTGTCTGGCGCAGATCGCTGGACGGGAAAACGACGCATTTGTGGAGTTTCAAAAGCTCGTCGCCCTGGAAGCCTTTGAGCCGAGTATTTATCGCGGCCTGATTACGTTGTTTGAACGCGCCCAGGCGCATGATCGGTTGCGGGTCACACGTCAGACTTTGTTGACGTTAGGCTGCGAAGTTGAAGATGCTCATGCGCGTGGTAAAAATCGCCCGTCGCGCGCAATCGACCGAGAATCGATTGAAAAATATTTGTTGCCAGAAGCGCTGTGTGGCGGCGTTGTTGATGTGCTCAAAGCTGTCGCTCCGATAGCAGAAAAAATCTGGGCCGATGCTTTGCCGCAACGAAAGGCTCTGGAAGGCGAGCGGCTGCGGCGCAGCGAAGGCGACAGACTTGTGGATGCGTTCGATTGTGCATTTGAAGCCTTCGGGATCAGGAAATATAAAATACAGCTTGGCGATAGTGGGCCGGCCAATCCGCAGATTTTTCCGGATACGGCGCCTTTGATCTGGTTGAATAGCGATTTTATGGAGCGGCTGACCGAACCTGAACAGCGGTTTGTCGCCGGATATTGTGCCGCGATTGCCTGGAGTGATTTGCCTGCGCTGTTGACGTTGGACGGTCGCCAGCTCTGGCATTTGCTGGAAGGTGTGCTGTTACGCCAGACCGGAAAAGGATTTACAGAGCGTATTGATATCGTCAGCCAGGATCTGGCCGAGCAGGTTTCGAGTCCATTCTTTTCCGGTGCACGTCGCCGAATTGTCCAGGGACTTGATGGACTTTCGGATCATCTGGCTGACGCGCATTGTGAAGCCTGGCCCGAGGCGATTGAAACCTTTGCTCATCGGGCCGGACTGGTTTTGTGCGGTGATGTGACGGCGGCCGCGCGCTGTATTTTGCGCATGGAAGGCTGGAATCTTGAATTGACGGAGCCTGCTACCCAGAAGCGACTTCGCCACAATCGGGCCATCGATGCTTTGTTTAATTTTGCGATGTCCGAGTCCTATCTCGAAGCGCGTTTCACGCTTGGTCTTGCCGGTCGCCCCAGTACACTGACTTTTTAAGATGCGTTAGGTGGAGGGAATCGTGCACTCCAGCGCGGTTCCTCACAATCAGCGCCTGGTTTCTCGTTGAAAGCCCGTTATTTTCGAAAAATCCGAAAATAACGGGCTATTTCTTTTAGAGTGCGAATTGAGATTGAAATTTTATTAGCTGTGGCTAATATATTTGTTTATGGTCGCCCGGGTTGAGGTGCGGTGGAGGCGATAATCATTGTTGGTGAATCAGAAATGCTCAATTTTAATGCCTGTAGAATTTCCATAAGTGCATGGCTTCTGGGGATAGTGTTTTTGGCCGGTATGTTGGCCGGTTGCGATTTTAAGAAATCGCAGGCCAGCAAAAAGGCTGATGCGCAGGATACAAGGCCTCGCGTTGTGGCTACCACTACGATGCTGGAAGACCTGGCACGCTCGATCGCTAAAGACGTGGTGCGTGTCGAGGGCATTATGAGTCCGGGAGCTGATCCGCATATATATCAGCCCAAGCCAGGCGATGCCCGTAAAATGGCGCAAAGCCAGATGGTCATTATGAGCGGATTGTATCTCGAAGGCTGGATCGAAGGGCTTGTTCGACATGCCGGGGGAGAGCGCCAGATTGTCGTGGCCAGCGATCGTATCGAACCCATTGCGATGCAGGATAGCCCGGGCGGCGTAGATCCTCATTTCTGGTTCGACATCAAGGCGTGGCGAATTGCTGCAGAAACGGTCGGTCAGGCAATGCTCGAGCTTGTCGGCCCCTCGACAGAGCAGGGCGCAGCCATTCAGGCGCAGCTCCAGGAGTATCTTGAGACTGTGGACCGGCTGGATGTCTGGATTGAAGAACAACTGGCTACGATTCCTGAGCAGCAACGTATTCTCGTTACCAGTCATGATGCATTCAATTATTTCGGCCGTGCCTATCGCATCGAAGTACAGGCAATTCAAGGAATTAGTACGGAGCAGGAAGCGAGCCAGCGAGATGTCGCCAACATGATCGAGCGGGTAAAAAAACATCAGATTCCAGCTGTTTTCATCGAAACCTCTGTAAACCCCGCTCTGATTCGTCAGGTCAGTCGTGAAACCGGCGCAAAACTCGCCGGCCCTCTCTATTCGGACAGCATTGGTACGCCGGGCAGCGCTGCAGAAACATTCATTGGGACAGTGGTCGAAAATGTCCGCATGATTACGGAAGGCCTGGGCGGTACGTATTCGCCGTTTGTGGTTGGAAATAACGGCGAAACAAGGAGTGGAAGCTGATGGAAGTTGTACTGTCCGTGCGGGATTTGAGTGTTTATTACGGTGATGAGCCCGCAGTGGAAGATATCTGTTTCAAACTGTCTGCAGGCAAGCTGATCGGCGTGGTTGGTCCTAATGGAGCCGGCAAGTCGACAATGATCAAGGCAATCGTCGGTTCGGTGAAACCAGCCAGCGGTGTGATTGAAGTCTTTGGATCGACTGATGCGCGTGTGCGTCGCCGCATTACTTATGTGCCACAGCGCGGCTCGGTTGACTGGGATTTTCCCGTGACCGTACAGGATGTAGTGACCCAGGGGCGCTACGGAAGCGTCGGGTTGCTAAAAAGGTTTTCGGCGGAAGATCATGCACAGGTTGCCCGAGCACTGGCGTTGGTGAATCTCACGGAGCTGGCCGAACGTCAGATCGGCGAACTTTCTGGAGGCCAGCAACAACGTGTTTTTCTGGCGCGCGCGCTCGCTCAGCAGGGCGATATTTATCTCATGGACGAGCCTTTTGTGGGCGTGGACGCTGCCACCGAGAGCGCAATTGTCGACGTTTTGCGTGATTTGCGCGACGACGGAAAAACCGTACTGGTTGTGCATCATGACCTGTCCACGGTTCGCGAATATTTTGATGAAGTGATTCTGCTCAACCAAAAGCTGATCGTGCACGGCCCGATTGATGCTTGTTTTACGCCGGAACTTTTACAGAAAACGTACGGCGGAAGATTAGCGATTTTAGATCACCCTAAGAATAACGTAACACTGGTGTCCTCGTAATGCCTTTTGTAGATGCAGTAATTTCAATGTCTGTCTTGCTGGAACGCGCAAGCGAATTTTTTTCATTTCGCTATGCATTTGCGATCGATGCCCTGGTTGCTTCTATCCTGATTGGCGCGGTCTGCGGGTTAATCGGCACTTTTTTGGTGTTGCGAGGGATGGCCCTGATAGGTGATGCTACGGGACATGCGACGTTGCCTGGTGTGTGTATTGCGTTTTTGTTGGTCGGTTCAAAATCAATGGGTGCGCTCCTGGTCGGCGCCCTGATTTCAGCGCTCGTCGCAACCCTGCTTATCGGCATTCTCGGGCGCGGAAGACGAACCAGACCGGATGCCGCCATCGGCATCGTGATGTCGGTTTTTTTTGGAATTGGTATCGTTCTTTTATCGTATATCCAGAATTCACCGACCGGGGCCCAATCGGGTTTGGATGGTTTTTTATTTGGGAATGCGGCCGGAGTTTCGCGTACACAGCTGTACTGGTTGCTGGCCGTTAGCTTTTCATTGATTGCGCTGGTTGGGATCTTTTACCGACCTTTGAAGCTAACGATATTTGATGAAGGTTTTGCGCGTGCAATTGGGATTCCGACAAATCTGGTACAGGCGGGATTGCTGGGCGCCCTGGCAATTTGTGTTGTGCTTTCGATCCAGGCAGTTGGCGTTGTACTTGTCGCTGCCATGCTGATCATTCCGCCCTCGACAGCGTTGTTTTTCTCCAAACGCCTGGGGCGCGTGTGCTTGATTTCCATGGTGATTGGAGCGGTTTCTGGATCGTTAGGAGCCTTTTTTAGTTATATTGCCGAAGGCGTTGCTACAGGTCCTGCCATGGTGCTGGTGGCTTCTGGTTTTTTTGCGTGCGCGCTATTCTTTGGCCCACGTGGCGGTCTTGTGATGACAGGAATTAAAAGTAGAAGTCACAAGGCTCGCAGAGAACTTCAAGTAAAGCTTGAGCAGGGTGGGGTGTAAAGTAATGGTTGAGTTATTGGTCGAACCCTGGACCTGGGGCGCATGGATGGCACGAGGCATGTATTCTGTCGTGCTGGTTGCGGTTTCCTGTGCGGTCCTCGGCGTGTTTTTGTATTTACGCAGCATGAGTATGATTGCGGATGCACTCGCGCACGTGGCATTGCCCGGGATTGTGGCAGCGTTTCTGGTCAGTGGCTCGTTGGCGGCGCCTTTCATGCTGGTTGGTGCAGCAGCAACCGGGCTTCTTGCGACGGTCGGCATCGAAACCATTTCGCGAAGGCCGAATGTTCGGCCGGATGCTGCCATTGGTATCGTATTTACAGCGATGTTTGCGCTTGGCGTAATTTTGCTATCGACCAGCGTTCAGGACGCACATATCGATACGCATTGTCTGTTGTTTGGTGACGTTTTAGGCGTTTCTGACCGTTCGATACTTTTGCTAAGCATTGTGACGCCGCTTGTACTATTTTTGACAGTAATTTTTTATCGCTGGCTGAGCGTAAGCAGTTTCGATAGCGCGTTTGCACGCAGCCTTGGTATTCCTGTGACGGCTGTACATTACGGCCTGATGATTGCTGTCTCGTTGACAACAGTCGCCAGTTTTGAGGCTGTTGGCGCAATTTTGGTGATCGCCCTGATGATTGTGCCCGCGGCCACGGCGCATCGCCTGGCGAGTCGACTTCACACGATGTTGGCGATAGCTGTTGCGCATGGTATTGTCTCGGCCGTTGTGGGAATGTACGTGGCGATTTGGATCGACAGTTCTGCTGCCGGTGCAATCGTTGTCGTCGGTGGGTTGCTCTATGCCGCAGCGTTTCTTTTGGGCCCGCGTTATGGCGTGGCTTTTCAGCATCGAAACGCAAAAATTCGTCAGACAAAACGGATTGCAAATGCGACGCAGGCAGATTGACGCAGATTGGCAATTCGATTTGTAATTGAGAATTAGTATCCAGACTTTTTGCAGTATTCGCGCACACTATGCCAACTATCTCTGTTGAAGATTATCTCAAGACAATTTACCACCTTCAGGGGGATGCACCCGATGAGCGTGTAAAAACCAAGGTACTCGCCGAGCAGATGGAGCTTTCGCAGCCGTCGGTGACGAATATGCTGAAAACGCTCAGCGAAGAAGGATTGATTGAATATCAGCCGTACCGCGGGGCGCGTTTGACGGAAAATGGGAATCGCATTGCATTGCGTGTGATTCGCAATCATCGATTGATCGAGGTTTTTTTAGTGCAGGTGCTGAATTACACCTGGGACGAAGTTCATGCAGAAGCGGAACGGCTCGAACATGCGATGAGCGATAAGCTCGCGGAGCGTATCGATCAGTTTTTGTCACATCCACGTTTTGATCCGCACGGCGATCCAATTCCGACCGCTGACGGTAAGCTACACAATCACGATACGATTCCGCTCAGTGATGCTCGCCCGAAGATGCGGGTGCGAGTGGAACGTGTTCTCGATCAACAGCCTGAGGTTTTGCGCTATTTGGAGTCGCTCAGCCTGACGCCGGGTGTTACAGCCGAAGTGGTCAATGTGCTGTCTTTTGACGGCCAGATGTTTATTCGACTGGGAGAAAATGACATAAGTATCAGCCAGAGTCTGGCCTCCCGGTTACTTGTTACGAAGCTATAGCCACGTTCTGATTTTATTCCGGATTTTCGCTATTTGAAGCTGGCAGTGCGTTGATTTGTTGGCAGTGGGCTGCTAGTCTTTATTTGGTACGGAGTGAATGGTTGTTTATCGAATATCCCAGCCACGGGAATCTACATGAATCATCAAATTTTTGATCGTTTCCGTTTGGTATTTGTTTCTGTCGCGCTGGTTTTTTTGGCTGCAGCATGCGGCGATGCAGCGATTAAGAAAACAATCAACTCGGATGATCCTGATATTCCGCGTGAAGGCGAGGATATCGATACGCCGACGAATCAGTATTTGTTGGTGCCTCTTGGCGAGGTCGAACGTCTTGTCAATGTTGCTGACAACGTCGAGTTAAAAGTTCAGCTCTATGAAAAAGGCTCGGGTGATGTTGCTGCGGATCAGGCAATTTCTTACGAGATCATCGAGTCGACCGCTGAACAGGCAGGTTCTCTCGCGTCGCGCAATACAACGACCAATGAGTCAGGAATTGGAAACGTCGTATTTCGTAGCGGGATTGAGCCCGCAACAGTCAAAATTCGGGCAAGTCACGCTTCTGCAAATTCTGTTGATTTCGTTCTGGAGATTCAGCCGGAATCTGCAGGTGGTTTAAAAGTCCAGCTGACCAATACTGCACCAACGATCATGCGTTTGCAGGATATTGATGTTCGTTTGTATCGAAACGACGCGTTTACCTGTGATGACTTTTATCCACTGATCAGCATACAGCAGGAGCCGCTGGCGCTTAGGCAGGCTGAGTATGCTGGCGATAGTGTGACGTTCAGCAATTTGAGCACGCGTCCTGGCTATGTTGTTACGGCGATTGCACGTGGCGACCGTGATCAGGTTGTGGCAGGTGGATGTTCCGATCGAATTCGAATCGAAGGTGACCGCACCATCGATATCGAAATGCTTTTGCAGTTCATTCCGCTGATGCCGGTCGGTCAGTATGATGTAATCAGCCACTGGGATTTCACCGACGCACTGGCCGATTCTGGAACGGTAGGCGCGGTAATCGTTCGTGTGCTCAATGTTTTTGATAATCCTGGCCAGGCAATTTACACAGAAATCATCAGTCTGATTCGTAATATTGCAGGTGGGATCATCAGCACTGCCATTGATCTTTTTATGAGTGCAACCAATCTCGATCAGGTTGTCCAAAATACCATCAATAATTTTATCGAGGGCAACGAGAATCTGCGTAAGCTGCGGGATGCCGGCCGTGACTTGCGTTCTGTCGTCGCAAATCTGCAGGTTCACAGCCAGCTGACAATCGGTAAGTTGAGCTCAAATTATGAGTTCCGTGGAACTGACAACTGGATTGGAGTGACCTTGTACTGGCGCTGGAATTGTACGCCCAGCTCTCCGCCTGATTGTGGTGCGATTCGTCTGGTTCCCAATGAGAGCGGGCAATTTGAAGAGCTGGGGCTGCTTAGTTCGGAATGGACGGGCCGGGTTGTTGCGTACAACCAGCTTCAGATTGATCGCCATGCTGTCAGCCTGCGCTACGGACGACTGATTATTTATGTCTTGAATGAAGTGATTTTGCCGGCGATGACAAACGGTGCAGCGCACTCGATGAGCGAGGCTTTTGCACACTGGATAGGTTGTGACCGACTGGCCAGTGCGATGATTCCGAGTGGCGGAATATGTGCTTTTGGCGAGTGCCTGCATGCTCATCATATTGAGAATGTCTGCGTGAGTGCAGTGTCCACGATCTTTACGTTTGCGGATATGATGGTGCGCAATCTCGAATTTGATATGGGCTTAAGTCTTGGTGGAAGCGGTAAATTGGTGGAAACCACGTCGGATGGTATCGTCGATTTTATTGAGAATGGTCTTTTTGAGGGCACACTCCAAAACAGTAGTGGTGGTCAGTCGGGAGGTGCATCGTATTCTCCGTTTGCTGCAACCTGGTCGGCCGAACGTGTGGACTAAGTGCCGGGAATATGCCGGGATAATTTCATGATGCAATAAAACGAGTGCTTTACTCACGAACTATCCATCCATATACTTTGCAGCCCGATGCGCGTTGAATATAAATATTAACGCGCATTCTGCATCATGAAAACGTGACATGGCGATATGGATGTCATGGGCTTCACGGACGTGAAAAGAGACGCGCCTGTGGGAAATTTTTAGTCAAGGAAGGGTGCATGAAGTTAGAATGTGCCGGCATTACCGATGTCGGAAGTACACGCGATCACAACGAAGATGATTTTTATCTATCTCAGGGCGATGAAGCACTCTGCATCGTTGCCGATGGCATGGGTGGTCACCTTTCCGGCGAAGTTGCCAGTGCAATGGCGATTCGGGCAATCGTTGAATATTATCGCCAGACCGTGATTACGGATGAAGAAGAAATCGAAGCGGAGGGCAATGATGTGATCGAGCTCGATCAGTATCGCCTCAGCCGAGCTTTGTTGACAGCCAATCAGGCGGTCTTTGATGCGGCATCCACCAATGAGAAATATCATGGCATGGGCACGACGATTGTTTCGGGATATTTTACCGAAAAAGGCGTGTACATGGCGCACATTGGTGATTCCAGGGCCTATCGGCTGCGCGACGGCGTTTTGCAGCAGATTACGCATGATCATTCTCTGGCCAATGAATATGTCCGCATGGGCATTTTGAGCGCAGAAGATGTCGAGTTTTTCCCCTATAAAAACGTGATTACGCGCGCCTGTGGACTGGCGGACAACGTTGAAGTGGATGTGCTCTTTGATGAGTTCCAGGACGGTGACTTGTATTTGCTGTGTTCGGATGGATTGACTGATATGGTTTCGGATCGAGAGCTGTTGGAAATTATCAATCGCAATCCGGATCTTGAAGATATGTGCAAAGACCTTGTACGCTGCGCAAATATGAACGGTGGCGTTGATAATATTACTGTAATTCTTGCACGGGTCAGCAAATAGTTTGTGTTCGTTGAGTACTGCAAAGTTGCATGAACGACCTTCTGGATGCAGAGGGTCGTTTTTTTTGCGCAACATTTTCTGAAAATTCTCGATAACAGATCATCGCGATTGAAGAACGATGGTTGGTTACTGAGGAGACGAAACTATGGAAGCTGATCTGTGGGGACACGAAATTGAGCTCGATGAGCGGGCTGCGCGGTTTTGTGTATGGGCAAGCCGGGCATTGAATGCGGCAGGCTTTGAGGAACTTCTGATTGGCACAGAAGGGCATATACGACAGATCTGGGATACGGGGAGGCTGGAAAGCCTGGAGCTCAGCGAGGATTTGCGCCAGCGGCTTCAGAACGTTGTGTGCACGGATTATCAGGCGCTGTGGAATGAACAAATGCGGCAGCTTTCGGATGAAATCACTTTATTGCACCGCGGTGATGCAGACTATCCGGAACGGTTTTGTTGTCTGACGGATCCACCGATCTTTCTCTATGTCTGGGGGAAAGTGAGCTGTCTGCACACAGGGCGAAAGGTTGCGATTGTGGGAAGCCGTGCGGCGGATCTGGCGATGCATGCGTTGACGGAAACGCTGGCCGCCGGACTTGCTAAGCAGCATATCGCAGTCATTAGCGGCGGCGCGCTGGGTGTTGATGGATGCGCACATCGTGGAAGTCTGTTGGCAGGCGGGACGACGCTTGCGTTTTTGCCCGGAGCAATCAACCGGCCGGCGCCGGCGAGGCATCGCGATTTGTTTGCGGAAATCGCGCAAACCGGCGCGGTTCTGTCGGAATATCCGCCCGGTGTGAGTGCAAGGCCGTTTCATTTTGCGCGCAGAAATCGTCTGATTGCTGCACTCTCGGATGCTGTCATTGTGATTCGGGCAGAGCCCGATAGTGGCACGATGATTACAGCGCGCGCGGCTGAAGAGCTCGGGCGACCCATTTGTGCTGTGCCCGGCGCGCTGGATGATCCGTTTGCAGAAGGATGTTTGCAGTTGCTTGTGGAGGGAGCACTGGCGGTGCGCAACGCGGACGATGTTGTGTTTCAGGTGTACGAAAGTGAATTGGAGCACGCACCGACGAAGAGGGCGCCCGGGCGGGCACGACGTGCACGGGCGCGCGGTTCCAAAAGTGCTGATACGCAGAACACGCAGGTGAATCTTCCGCTTGATTTGTCGGGATTAGCTTCGGACAGGCAACAGGTTCTCAGAGCGATTGATGAGCTGGGGCGTACAACCAACTGCCGTGAAGTTCTGGTCGACGACCTTGCTCGCCATCTGCAATGGAGTGTTGTTCAGGTCAATAATCTCCTGGTTGAGCTTGAGCTGTATCAGCGGATTATGAAAGTGCCTGGAACCAATGCGTACTGCCTTTTAGGTCGTCTTCCAGGCGGATGAGCTCATGGAAATCGTGTTTGTATTGAGAAGGTGGTTGGGATGGCGTAAACAGCTTATTGAAATACTGCAGGGATATGAATTTATCGTAAAATTAGGAATGAATTATGCAAAAGAAGTTTCTCATCGCCCCCGGCCCTACACCTGTTCCCGAAGAAGCCCGGCTGGCCATGGCACGCGAGCTGATGCACCACCGGGGGCCTGAGTTTAAGCAGCTTTTTAATAAAGTACGCGCACAGTTGCAGTGGCTTTTTGAGACAAAAAACGAAGTTTTGACGCTTACTTGTAGTGGAACGGGTGCGTTTGAGGCTGTGATTATCAATTATACCCGACGGGAAGATACGCTGATTTCCATTGGTGGCGGTAAGTTTGGTGAACGCTGGGGGAAAGTGGCAAAAGCCTACGGAATGAATGTCGTGGAGCTTGAAATTCCCTGGGGGCAGGCGGCTGATCCTGATGCGCTGGCCGAGCTTTTGGCCAGGTATCCTGATTGCGCGATGGTTACATTGTCGGCAAGCGAAACTTCTACGGGCGTGTATCATCCTGTGAAAGAGCTTGCGGCCGTGATTCAAAAGCACAGTCAGGCGTTGTTTGCTGTCGATGGTATCACTGCGGTGGGGGTCCATCGTTTGCCGATGGACGAGTGGGGCATTGATATTCTCGTTTCCGGATCGCAGAAAGCCTTTGGCATTCCGCCCGGACTGGGATTTGTCGCAGCCAATGAGCGTGCCTGGGATCGGTATGCGCATTCGAATCATCCCAAGTTCTATTTTGATCTTGGACGTGAGCGGACCAATCAGCTCAAGGATCAGACCGCGTTTACGCCGGCAATTTCTCTGGTCGTGGCGCTGCATGAAGTTTTAAAGCTGATGCAGGCAGAAGGACTTGAGGAGCTGATTGCGCGCCACACGCTGAATGCCAGCGCGGCACGCGCAGGCGTGCTGGCTCTTGGTTGTGAGTTATATGCCGAAACTCCGGCTAATAGTGCAACGGCTGCCGTCGTTCCGGAAGGAATCGATGCTCAGAAAATTGTGCGTGCCATGCGCGATCAGTATGGCGTTACAATTGCCGGCGGTCAGGACCATCTGGTTTCTACGGTGTTTCGCATCGGTCATATCGGATTTTTCGATCGCAGTGACATGATACTTGCGATGAGTGCACTTGAATCCGCGCTTTTTGATGCCGGTGCTGACATTGAACTGGGCAGTGGCCTGCGCGCCGTGCAGGAAGTGTACGCGCATCACACCTCATAATTTTGTAAATGTTGAAAGCCTTACCGGAATTGGCAATTGGCGAGGCTTGCTGCGGGTATTGATCGAAAAGGGATAGCTCTTCACATGTCATGGTTTTGAAGAGCTGTCTGGCTTATGCGCAGGGATTCTTCGTGAGCTTCGAAGCGTTGCCTGATGTGTCTGTAGTTGTTATTTCTATTGGCACATGACGTAATGAAAGATTGTACGAAAAGATATCTTTTGATTGCCGTAGCCCGGCTCGGCCAAGGATGAATATGACTTCGGATAAGAAAAAACAGCGCGAAACATCTGGCGAAGAAAATGAGGAACATCTCTTCGAGGATTGGCCAGATGGACCGGAAGAGGAATCAAGCTTTCGGAAAACGGTGGAGGGCTTTGTACCTGATATTTTTAAGCGCAGTCTGACGTCAGGAATCGGTAGCCTTTTCATGAGTGACGATGGTCTGCGCTCTCTTGTTGCAGATAAAAAACTGCCGAAAGAGGCGGTCGGGTATCTGATTGGTCAGGCGGATGCGACGAAGCGCGAATTTATGCGGATTGTGTCACGAGAAATTCGAGAATTTCTTGAGACGATGGATTTTGGTGGCGAGCTTACCAAGATTTTGACGAGCATTTCGTTTGAAATCCGTACGGAAGTTCGTTTTATCCCCAATGATGCCGCTGTAAAACCCAATGTGCGTAATCGGGTTAAGGTTAAAAAGACGCGTAAAAACGAAGAGGGCGAAGAAATCGAGGAAGTCGAAGAGTTTTCGAGCGAATCGATGGAGGAATCCACTGAATCTGCTTCGAAACGTCGGTGGCCGCGTCGTAAAACGGCTACATCCACACCGTCTGCGGAATCTGCGGAAGATGACACAACAGATAAGTAAAATTCCGATTAGCGACGGCTGATTTGAATCGACTCGATGGCCGGTGGCTGGAGCGGTCTGTTTAGTGCGTCGGTCGGGACAGTGGCCAGCGATTGCACAACGTCGATATTGCCGCATTTTCCGAAAACACTGTGTCGGTCATCGAGATGAGGCGCAGCGGCCAGCGTAATGAAAAACTGGCTGCCGCCTGTGTTTGGGCCACGGTTAGCCATGCTGAGCACGCCGGGAGCGTCGTGACGAAGTTCCGGGTGAAATTCATCCGGGATTTCATAGCCCGGGCCGCCGTGACCGGTGCCGCCCGGATCTCCGCCCTGAATCATGAATCCGGGAATCACGCGGTGAAAAATCACACCGTCATAATAAGGTGTGCCCACTTCTACGGCATTGGATTGCGGGTCTGTCCAGGCTTTCTTGCCGCGTGCCAGTCCTACAAAATTGGCGACGGTCAACGGGGCTTGCTTCTCGGCCAGTTCACAGACAATTGTACCGCTGGTAGTTTTTATGGTGGCCACCAATTGGCCATCGCCGGGTAAATCGTCGGTATAGCGAGCCAGTGCATCGGCGCCGGGAGCCAGCTTGGCTGTTTCGGCGTCGTCAAAAGTATCCGGAGCAGGGGTGGATGCCTTGTCTGTTTTTGTGCTGGCGTTTTGCATGGATCGTGCGCCGTTTTCCTGATCTGCTCTGGCTGAAGTCTGTTGTTCACCACGACTTTTGGAATCGCAGGCAATGCCAGCGGCTGTGCTCAGAGCCAGGAGCGATAAAGCAATCAGGGAAACACGTGATCTCAACATGATGAATCGCCTTAGTTTGTACTGTTTCTAGGTTTCAGCTCAGAATCAATATTACTGAATCGGACTGCAGACAATACGCAGGGAATCCAGGACTCGGCCCGCACGTCCTTCGATTCCCGTGACGACAAATCCTGGTGGGCAGCGGACATCATATGGCTCACCGCCTCGTCCGCCAATACTGTCCATGGTGCGCCGCTCTGTGCTGACGCCACGTTTGCCGCCACCTCCCTGGTGCGCATCCGGGTCGAGTATGTGCTCACCGAGGCGCTCGAGTGCAAGATTGGAAAGTTTTTCGATCGCCTCAGCATCGAGACTGCCGATTTTTTCGGCCTGTTCTGCTTTTGCTGCCTGGTCTGCGAAATTTGCGCGCTCTGCAACCTCGGCAAAGGTTGAATTTGCCGCCGCGCCGGCTGTGGTCGGGCGAAGCGTGCGAACACCACCGGGTTGCGTTGGATCGACCAGCGAGATGATGAGTCGGTCACGCAGAATCTCGCCTTCCTCAGCAAGTTCAACGCCCATCCAGCGGTCGCCTTCGAGCAGGGTCGGTGTGAGAGTTTCGCGCAGGCCAAGCTCGATGTTGTAGCGGCCATCGACCACGGCAATAAAGTGATCTTCTTGCCAGGACGCCTCGGTTGCCATGTGGTGTTCGTACAGCTTGAATCTGAGCGGGAAAACACCGCTGATGGCCAGACCTTCACCATCTTGAAGCTGACCGCGGTAGAGGATTTTGACGGGGATTTGTCTGTCTTCCGCGACCTGGCTGTCCGCAACCGGCGCGACCGGTGGGTTGAACTGTTTTGGCTCAGTCTCCTGCGCGGTAGCGCCGGTTGGAAGCAGCGCCCAGAGCGCTGCACATGCTGAAAGGCAGAGCAGCGCTATTTGGATGCGAAAAACAGAGGAGGTTTTATTAGATTGCATCAAGTGGGTTCGCTACGATCTTGAGGTTCAGTGTAAGCTTGAGGTTGGCTTTGCCGGTCGGTGGGAAAGGCTGGCCTTTTTTGATCACCGGTTTGGCGTAGGGAATGGCTGAAAATTGAAGTGTTTTCAATTGTTCGCTGAGTGCCTGGAGGTTGGCTTCGACAGCGGGTGCATTGCCGGCAATGTTCTTGCCTGCAGCCGTCGGGGGAATGGTCGTTAGTTCAATGGTGCCTCGGGAGTCGTGCTTGTCGGCAGTCAGGGGGCCAAGGAAAATCTGAATCGCGGGCAAATCGAAGTTCAGGGTGTTTTCGCTGACTTCATAATCGATGCTGGTGATTTCGAGGGTGCGCAGACGCTTGGCGATATCCTGCAGTTTCTCGTTCCCCATCGCTTCGACGACGTCGACTTTGATGTCGAACTCAAGATCCATCAAATCGATATCGTTTGCAGCCGGAGTGGAGTCTTCGGTGCAATCAATACCAGGAGGGCAGAGAACGTCGGCGTTGATCGGCAGCGAAACAGGAACCGATTCACGGTACGTGATATTGGTAATCTCGTCATCGAACCAGCCGCAGGCGAGGGAAAAAAGAGAGATGATGGTAAGGAAAATCAGTGCGCTACGGACCATGGGTACGAACTCGCTTTGAGGTCAGTGAATTTGGTTCTAAGAATGGTAAAGAATTATATGAAACGATTGAATAGCGTGTGTAGCCAATTACGTGATTTCGATATCAGAAACGTGGACGCTTCTCAACTTCAGCGAATCGGCGAATTGTTGAGAAAAATCTTATGCATGTGAATTGTCGTTAATTTTCTTGATGTGTGGTATCTATCAGATCGGTCATGCCATGATAGAGTGCAATAGCATGTCACAGGCATTGTACGGAATTTACGTAATGAAACGGTCTGCGGTGGTGAAATCATGCCGATTAATTCAGAGCGATTGTCGACGATTGACCATGAGAACAGCCTGTCTGCTTGCCAGATTCTGGGGCAGCGGCTGCTCAATCAAGAAAGCGATGGTCGCATATTTATCGCAGGAGACGCTCTTGGAGTTCAGAATTTACCTGAGCTCATTGCGTTGCAGCAGAGTCTTGCGGAGCGCGGTGTAACGCTGTTGATCCTTGATGGGGCAGCCACGCCGGGAGCGCGCGGCCATCTGTATGATGCGATTCAGTCGTTTTTGGCGACTCTGGAAACGCGCAGGCAGCTTAGCGAGCACAGTCAGGAGTTGTTTGAATTTCTGAATGTATCACTTCATGAATTGTCTGAATTTACCAGGGCGGGTTCCTGGAGTGAGCTGTATCTCGACGCGTTCAGCCGTCTGTGGGTATCGCTGGCGCAGCAGATTCCGGTTTCGATGCTGATTTTGAATGTAGAGCGTGTGACGAGCGCGGATCGCGAGCATCTCATCCATTTGATGCGGTACTTTTATTCCGATCCGATTCATGCGCTGCTGCCGGAAAATGAAGCATGGGAACGCGCACGCGGCTCGATTGTGCTGGCCGGAATCGGATGTGAAGAATTGGTTGTCGATGGGATTGAGCACGAAGTCCTGGCGCTGCCAAATGATTCTGAAAAGGCAGTGCGTCAGTTTTTGGCCAGGAAAGATGTCGTGCAGCGTTTTGTGCGAACCATCGGCGGAGATCCGGCGCGGCTTGATGAACTTGTTGAAGCGATGCCTGAAGGAATTGAGCAATTCTGGATGCATCGCTTTCAGCGTTTGGAGGCGGCGGGGCAGCGTTTGCTGGAGATTCTGGCGGTTGCGCAGGGTTCGCTGGCTGTAGATCGCTTGCATTATGCGGCCGGACAGCTTGGCGATGCGGTGCATTTTACCCGTCATTTGAATGCGCTGACGCAGGCCGGGTTTATTCGCAGGCAGGTCGGAAGCGGAGAAGTTTTGCTGACGCTGGAGCCTCATGATTTTGTAGCGCCACTGGTTGCAGAGATTTCGCAGGATCGACAAAGCGCAATTCATAGAGCGCTGGCGGAAGCTGAATTGCATTGCAATGCCCAGGCGCCCTGCGCGGCTACACTGGCAAGGCATTTGTTGGCCGGCGGCGAGATTGCACAGAGTGTGCAGTACGGTGTGCAGGCCGCGCGTCAATGGGTGCAACGCTGTGAGTTTCAGGCGGCTGCGGATTTGTTGGAGCCACTTTTAGAGGTGGAGTGCAGTTCAGAAAGTCTGGTCGAAGTTCATGCGCAGCTTGCGCAGATTTACACGACGCTTGGCAATCATCGTAAAGCATTGCTCCATTGCGATTTTCTAAAAGATCATCTTGCAAGCGATACGGAACGGATTGAGTGGCTGTGCCATACGGCGAGTCTGCTAGTTCAGATCGGGCAGGGTGATCGCGCGCTCGAGGTTCTGGAGCGGGCCAGTGCTTTGTTGGAGGCACAGCGCGGCGCGGCAGATGTGATGCTTCGTGTGGAGATTTTTCTCAGCAAAGGCGAAGCGAGTTATGCGCTTGGGAGGAGCGACGACGCGTCGAGCTGGGCGCAGCAGGCCATTTGGGAGCAGAAGAATGCCGTGCAGGCCGGGGGGCAGGGTGAAAATTCTCGTGCGGATGCGAATTTGATCAGAGCGCGTAATTTGCTCGGGAAAATTGCGATTTTTGAAGCACAGTATGAGCAGGCCACGGAGTATTTTCAGCAAAATGACCAGTTGGCTGCGGCCTGGGGCTGGGAGCGTGAGGTGGCGCGGGCGCAGGCAAATCTTGGCGTGGTGCAGCTTCAGCTTCGTAATTATGGCGAAGCGATGGACCGTTTGACGCATGCGCTGTCGCTGTCGAGCATTCCCGGATCCTTGCCGCGTGCGTATTGCTTGTTGAATCTGGGCATTGTGCATCAGCGGCAGGCTCATTTTGAGCAGGCGCTGAGTCATTATCTGGAAGCGCTGCGTGAGGCGCGGCGTTCTGGTAACAACGTTGCGTATAGTATTTCCGCGCATAACCTGGCGACGCTTTATCAGGATATGGGCGCGTTTGAGCGGGCGTGGAAGGTGCTGGAGTATTTGAAGTCGCCGCTGGATGACGCGGAAAACCAGCATGCTTTTGTGGAGCGCTGGACCGGGTTGCTGCACGGAAACCTGCTGCTTGAGCAAGAAGAGTATTTGCAAGCGCTTGAGGCATTTACGGCGGTTTCGCAGGATGATGTCAGTGTCAGTGAAATTGTTTATGGCGCGGAAGCGACGCTTCGGATGGTGGAAGCCAATCTGGCGCTGGGCAATGTTCATCAGGCGCGGGAATTGCTGGCAAAATTTGAGACGGAAAAACGTGGCGGTGATGAACCGCAGCTCAATGCGCTTGTCGTGTTGTGTAAAAGCAGCCTGGCTCTGAAAAACGACGAGCTGGAGCAGGCGCTGGCGCTCGGGAAATCTGCAGCGGCAGAGCTTACGAAACTCGGGATGTTCCGCGATGCTTTGCAGGCGCAGCTGATTGTGGCGGATGTTTTGCTGCGGTCGGCAAGTCCTGAGCGGGCGGGTGTTGTGTTGCAGCAGGCGATTCAGGCGGTTCGGCTTCGTGCGGAGCGGGTTCCGGAGGAGTTTCGGGCAGGTTTTTATGCGCTCGGGCTGCATCAGCGGCTTATTCGCAGGATTCAACAGGTTCAGGGAGAAATTCCGGCGGAGTTTTCGGCGTCGGTGGCCAGGCGGAATCTTGCGGAACGCGCAGAGGCGGATAGCGCTCAGAGCAAAATTTCTGCTCGCGGAAAAGCAGTGGTGGCGCCGGTTCGCGATGCCGCGTTTCAGAAATGGCGGGCAGGCTATGGAGATATCATTGGCGAAAGCGCGCGGCTGATGCAGATTTTTCGGTTTGTGGACCGTGTGGCCGCCAGTGACACGAGCGTATTGCTGACGGGCGAATCCGGGACCGGGAAGGAGTTGATTGCAGAAGCGTTGCATGAGCGAAGCCACCGCGCAAAGAAGGCATTTGTGCGTGTGAATTGCGCGGCGTTCGTGGAAAGTTTGCTGTTGAGCGAGCTTTTTGGCCATGAGAAGGGCGCGTTTACAGGAGCGCAGACTGCAAAAGCAGGGCGGTTTGAGTTGGCGGACGGCGGCACGTTGTTTCTGGACGAAATCGGCGATATTTCGCCCAATACCCAGGTTGCGCTGCTGCGTGTTTTGCAGGAAGGGACGTTTGAGCGCGTCGGTGGCACGGAAACGCGGCATGTGAATGTGCGGGTTATCTGTGCGACGAATAAAAATCTGGACGAGATGGTCAAACGCGGCGAATTTCGTCTGGATTTGTACTATCGGCTGAAAGGGCTGGTGCTGGAGATGCCGGCGCTTCGTGAGCGTCGCGAGGACATTCCGCGGCTGTTGCAACATTTTGCGGAGCGTTATAGCACGACGCCTGTTCCGCGCCGGTTTTCGCGCGAGGCCATGCGTTTTCTGTGTGCGTATAGCTGGTCAGGAAATATCCGGGAACTTGAGAACTTCGTGAAAAGCATTCTGCTTTTTGTGGAAGGCGATTGCGTGGAAATGGCGCATATCGAGGAGTTTCACGAGTTCTTTGCGGATGGTGAAGTGGACCTTAGTTTGCCGGAAGTGACGTACCAATGGGATACGGAGACATCCGATGAAGTGGCGAAAGCCAGTGAGCAAAAGGAAGTTGCCGGCGGCGGGCAGGCGGACTGGATGGCGGCGCTGGATCCTGAGGCCGACGCAGAAGAAGCACTCGTGGAGCATATCGTGGCGCAGGGATTGTCGCTCACGAAGCTGAAAAAGCGGTTGGAGCTTGAGTGTATTAAGCGTGCGCTGGAAGAAACAAATGGAAATATTACGCGTGCTGCGGAGCTGCTTCAGATGAAGCGGCCGCGATTGAGTCAGATTATCAACGCGACACCGGAATTGATGGTTTATAGAGCTGAGTTGGTCGGATGATGGATTTCACGAAGGCAGTGAAGATGAATTCAACAAAGAATCTGTACAGAATGCTCGGAGTTTTGTTGTGTGCCAGCCTTTCCGGATGTGCGGATTTCGAGGCGCCTGCGCAGGAGGGCTTGAGATCGGCGTCGCATACGCAGGCGATTATGGTGACGCCTGAGTTTGCGATTCTGGGGCTGGAAGACGTGCCTGCGGAGTTGTTTTTGACGGAACTCGGTTTGTCGATTTCCGAGATTCGTTTGCAGCCGGTGATGTCTTCTTCGTCGGGGATTGCGTACAGCACGAGCGAGTCGTTTCGCCTGGCTTTTGATGTGGCCAACGGGGAAGACGTAAAGCGTCTCAAGCCAATTGAGTTTCCTGAAGCCGGTCGTTTTGTGGTCAGCATTCGGCTGGAGCCCTGCGATAAGGGCAATGCCAAGATTCCGAGCCTGAGCCTTGCTGGATTTGTGGCGGGTGAGGGTGCGGTGCACACCGATCCGCGCGCCGGTTCCGGTGAAAAGTTTGATGGGAATCCGCTGCCCTTGCCGTTTGAGCCGAAAAAGGATGAAAACGCCGAGGACAGTGACTGGACGCCGTTTCATTACAACAGCCAGCGCGCGGTTTTCTACACGTTTTCAGATGTGGAGTTAGCGCCGGGCGAGCAGACGCTGAATTTTACGTTTGATATTCAGGACTGGGCTGTGGAGTTGATCGAGCCGATTGTTCGTGCAGTGCGCAATGTGAATGGACCGGATTTTGGAGACGGGCAGGGCGTCGATGTCACGTTGCAGCTGGAGAGCAGTGGCTGGGGCGCGGAGGCGTTGATGGATTCTGCGTCGGTACGCACCGAGCCTGCGCGACCGCTTCCCACCAGTGGCAGCGGCCGCTAATCACCAGAATAAGAATTAACCAGAATAAAAAGGCGAGGACTCATCCTCGCATTTTCTCTTTCTGGTCGGCATTTAAATCGATGGTGGAAAATCTATTCGCCGAAAATTTTGGCGAGTAGTTCGGTGGCGGCAGCGTGGGGCGTGCTGGTCCGGTTGAGGAGTTTGTCGAGGGTGTTTTGCCATTCTGCGGAACTGGAAGCGTTTTCGAGGCGTTCTTCGAGTTTTTCTTTCACGATCAGGCGTACGAATTGTTCGGCGCGTGTGCGTTCGCGGTCGCGCTTTTTGCCGTGTTCTTCGAGCCAGGCGCGGTGGTCGAGGATGGCGGTCAAAAGCGCGTCGACGCCCTGGTCGTGACTTGCGCTCAGTTTGAGGATGGGCGGTCGCCAGGTGGCGACGTCGGGTTTCTGGTCATGCAGATTGAGCATGGTGCGCAGTTCGCGCACAACGCGGTCGGCGCCGGGAAGATCGGCTTTGTTGACGGCGAAAATGTTGGCAATTTCCATCAGGCCGGCTTTCTCGGCCTGGATATCGTCGCCAAGGCCGGGGACGGCGACGACGACGTTGGTGTCGGCCAGGCGCACGATATCGACTTCGCCCTGACCGACACCGATCGTTTCGATGATGATGATGTCAAAGCCCATGGCGTCGAGGATTTGAACCATGGCCGGCGTGGAGCGCGCGATTCCGCCGAGGTTGCCGCGGGTGGCGACGGAGCGGATGAACACATCGCGGTCGAGCGAGTGTTGTTGCATGCGGACGCGGTCGCCAAGAATTGCACCGCCGGAGAAGGGGCTGGTGGGATCGATGGCGACGCAGCCTACGCGCAGGTTGTGGGCGCGCAGGTGTTTGATGAGTGCGTCGACAAGCGTGGATTTTCCGGCGCCGGGATTGCCGGTGATGCCGATGAAGTAGGCGTTTCCGGTGTGCGGATAGAGGGCCGCGAGTTCGGCTTCGGCTTCGGGCAGGTTGTCATCGACCCAGCGCATGAGGCGGCCGGCGGCGCGAATGTCCTGGGCGAGTATGCGGGCGGCCAGAGAATTGGAGGGAGGTGAGGTTTTCATGCGTAGCGCTTGGCACATTCGTCGATGAGGTATTTTACGACGTCGGTGGTGGAAGTTCCGGGCGTAAAGATGGCGCGGACACCGGCCTGTTGCAGGGATTCGATGTCGTCCTGGGGAATGATGCCGCCGCCAAATACGAAGATGTCACTTGCGTTTTCTTCAGCGAGCAGACGGACGACTTCGGGCATGAGGGTGTTGTGGGCGCCGGAGAGAATTGACAGGCCGATGCAGTCGACGTCTTCCTGGAGGGCGGTGCGCACGAGCATTTCGGGTGTCTGGTGCAGGCCGCTGTAGATGACTTCGAAGCCGGCGTCGCGAAGGGCGCGAGCGATGACTTTGGCGCCGCGATCATGTCCATCCAGGCCGGGTTTTCCGATGAGAACGCGATAGGTGCGTGTTTGGGGTGTGTTTTCGGTCATGTTTCGATTCTCGACTGGGATCAGCTGTTGCGAAGCAGGTCACGCGCAATGACAACGCGCTGAATTTCGTTGGTGCCTTCATAGATTCTGGTTACGCGCACGTCGCGGTAGAGTTTTTCGAGCGGATAATCCTGGGTGTATCCGTAGCCGCCCAAAATCTGGATGGCCTGGTCGCAGGCGCGGCAGGCGGCTTCGCTGGAAAAGAGCTTGGCCATGCTGGCTTCGCGCGAGAATTTGCGGGTCGCTTGCTCTTTGAGCCAGGCGGCGCGCAGGGTCAGCAGACGTGCGGCGTCGAGTTCGGTGGCCATGTCGGCCAGTTTGAACTGGATGGCCTGGAAATCGGCGATGGGGCGGCCAAACTGGCGGCGCTCCAATGCGTAGGCACGGGCCAATTGCAGGGCTTCCAGACCAGCGCCGAGTGCCTGGCTGGCGATGCCGATACGGCCGCCGTCAAGCGCCATCATGGCGATTTTGAAGCCCTGGCCGACTTCGCCAAGCAGGGCGTCTTCGCCGACTTCGACGTTTTCAAAGGTGATGGAAACGGTGTTGGACGCGTGCTGGCCCATTTTGTTTTCGGGTTTGCCGACACTGATTCCGGGGAGTTTCGGGTCGACCAGGAACAGGGAAATCGCGTCGGTGCCGTCTTCGATGCGGGTTTTGGCCCAGACCAGGTAGACGCCGGAGTAGGAGCCGGAGGTAACCCAGGCTTTGGCGCCGGAGATGGACCAGCCGCTGGCGGTTTTCTCGGCGCGTGTGGTCATGGCAGCTGCGTCCGAGCCACTTCCGGGTTCGCTCAGGCAAAAAGATCCAGTGACGTACTCGCCGCTGGTGAGTTTGGGAATGTAAAATTCGCGCTGGGCGTCGGTTCCGAATTGCTGGATGACTTCGCTGACCATGTTGTTGACGGCCATGGTCACGGCGACGGCCGGGTCGCCCTGCGCGATTTCGGTTACGGCCAGACTGTAGGCGACAACGCCGGCTTCGGCGCCGCCCAGTTCGCCACGGATATTGACACCCATTAAGCCCAGCTCGGCCATTTTGGCGAGGCTGTCGAGCGGGAATTCGCCGGACTGGTCGCGTGCGCTGGCGCGGGGACGAAGATCGCTGCTGGCGAATTTGCGAGCAGTTTCCTGGACGAGTAGCTGTGTTTCGTTGAGTGTCAAATCCATGGTTCTGGCCTTTGTATCGAGGGATTGAAAAGGTTATTTGCCGGTGAAAGCTGCGGCGCGTTTTTCGACAAATGCGCTCATGCCTTCCTGGCGGTCGGCGCTGGGCCACAGGCCGGCGAAGCTGGCGACTTCGGTGGCATTGGCTTCGGTCAGCGGCATTTCACTGCCTTTGCGCATGACGTCTTTGGCGGCTTTGACGGCCAGCGGACCGCGCGAGGCGATGTTTTTGGCAATCTCAAGGACGCTGTCCAGAAGGGTTTCTGGCGTGAAGACGTCGAGGACAAGACCGAGGCGTTTGGCGTCGTCGGCGCCGATGGTTTTGCCGGTGAAGACCAGTTCGCGCGCGGCGTGCCAGCCGATCAGGCGGCCAAGGCGCTGCGTGCCGCCAAAGCCGGGGATGATGGCAAGGCCGACTTCGGGCAGGCCGATTTTGGCTTTTTCGGAGGCGTAGATCAGGTCGCAGGCCAGGGCCAGCTCAAGGCCGCCACCGAGCGTAAATCCGTTGAGTGCGGCGATGACCGGGACGGGCAGCGCCGAGATGGCGTCCATCACATCGTGGCCGGATTGACCGTAGGCCTGGGCTTCGTCCATCGAGAAATTCACCATCGCGGAGATGTCGGCGCCGGCGACAAAGGCGCGGCCTTCGCCGGTGAGAATGACAACGCGGACGTCGTCGCGGGCAGCGATTTGTTCGGTGGCAGCTTTCAAGTCAACGAAAACTTCCGGGCTCAGGGCGTTGAGCTTGTCGGGGCGGTTGATTTTGATGAGGACGATGCCGGCCTCGGGTTCTTCTACCAGGATGTTCTCAAAATTTGTCATGTGCGTTTCCTTTGTGTTTGAAACGGAGCCATAAAATTAAGCGTAATCAATAGGTATAAAATCCGCGGCCGGACTTGCGGCCGACCCAGCCGGCGTCAACGTATTTACGGAGCAGCGGGCAGGGGCGGTATTTCGGATCGCCGAGGTTGGTGTGCAGCACTTCGAGGATGGCAAGGCAGGTGTCCAGGCCAATGAAGTCCGCCAGGGTCAGCGGGCCCATGGGCTGGTTTGTTCCAAGTTTCATGGCGGTGTCGATGTCTTCGACGTTGCCGACGCCTTCCATAAGCGCGTAGACGGCCTCGTTGATCATGGGCATCAGGATGCGGTTGACGATGAAGCCGGGGTAGTCCTGGGCGAGGACGGTGGTTTTGCCCATTTTCTCGCTGACGGCGCGTACGGTGTTGTAGGTCGCGTCGTCCGTGGCCAGGCCGCGAATGATTTCGACGAGTTTCATGATGGGCACCGGATTCATGAAGTGCATGCCGATGACCTGGTGCGGGCGGTTGGTCGCGGCCGCGATGCGCGTAATGGAAATGCTGGAGGTGTTGGACGCCAGAATTGCATGGGGCGGCGTGATTTGATCGAGCTTTTTGAAGAGGTCGAATTTGATCTGCTCGTTTTCGACGATGGCTTCTACGACCAGGTCGCTGCTGGACAGAGATTCCAGCGAGGAGGTGGTCACGATGCGACCGAGCGCTTCGTCGCGGGCTTCGGCGGTGATTTTGTCGCGGGAGACGAGTTTTTCGAGACTTTTTTCGATGGAAGCGCGGGCGCGGTCCAGCGCCTGATCGGAAAGATCGTTGAGTTGAACGTCGAATCCGGCGACCGCGGCAACCTGTGCAATGCCGTTGCCCATCTGGCCTGCGCCAATCACGCCGATTGTTTTGATTTTATCCATGAAATCTGACTCCGTTATGTAAGTAGATAGAAGTTTTCGTGCTCCGGTTTTATCGCGGCATTCGATAGCACGGCCAAGATCAGAGCGTCAATCATTGCCGGGCGCTGCCTGGTGGCTGCCACGCGGGCGTAGTGCGGGGAAAGGCATGCGTCGAGCGAAGGCGCGGAGCCGCGAAGGTTTTCGGCGATTAGTGAAAGTGGCTTGCATTGGGCTGTGCCTTGATTCACAAGATAAAGGGATTGTGCAGAAGCAAGCCGCTGGCAATTCATGGATTACTTGTCTCTGGTCGTTGTGTGTTCTTGGGATTTTTTTAGAGAGGTGTTTATGACATTTCGGGCACTGATTTTTGGAGCCACCCGGGGCGTGGGGCTGGCGCTGGCCGAGCTGTTGATCCAGCAGGGAGACGAAGTTTTTGCGCTGGTGCGGCCGGAGTCTGAAACCGAGGCGCTGTCGGCGCTCGGTGTGACGCTCATCAAAGGCGATGCGTTCAGCGAGGACGATATCCGTGCAGCCTACGAGGTCGCGGCACCGGACCTGGTGGTTTCCACGCTGGGCGGCTCGCTCAAGCCGGATGGCCGCCGCGTGGACAAAGAGGGCAATATTCTCGTCATCCATGAAGCGGTGGCGCGCAACGTCAAGCGTTTTGTGCTGGTGACTTCGCTGGGTTGTGGAGAAATGCGTCCCTTCATGTCCGAGCGTTCTCTCAACGCTTTTGGAGATTCACTGCTCGCCAAAACAGTGGCCGAGGATGTTCTCAAACAAACCTCGATTCCCTGGACCATCATTCGCCCGGGCGGTCTGACCAACGATCCCGCCACCGGCACCGGCGCCCTCTACCAACAGGACGACATCCACGGCATGATCGCACGTCGGGACGTCGCCGCACTGATCGTGGATGTTTTGCCGAACGAGGCCAGCATCCACCAGGCGCTGGTCGCGCTCGATTCCAACCGCATTCGCAGCGCCAACCCGCCCAATCCCACTCCCTGGGGCTGAGGTTTTCGGGATGTTTTTTTGCGCGAAACGCGTTTTTTGTGCCTGAGAAGGCGTTTCATAAACGCGAAACGCGTGCTGAGAGCCCCCGAAGACGTTCCGTGAATGCGAAACGTGTGCGGAGCCCGAAAGAACACGAATTTTCCAAGAAAATCCTATGCTGGAGGCCTCAAGCGTGCGATCCGCAAATGCGAAACGCGTGCTGAGGGCCTCAAGCGTGCGGTCCGCAAATGCGAAACGCGTGCTGGAAGGGGTCAGGAGGGCATACCCACAATGCGAAACGCGTGCTGAGGGTCTCAAAGGGCGATTCGCACGGGAAAATCTCGCTCCGAGGGCAAAAGAACAGGGTTTTCGTGAAAATATCGTGTTCTGAGGGCAAAAGCAGGCGTTTCGCAAATGCGAATTGCATTCGGAGGGTAATGTTTCAGTGCTGCTGGATTTTTGAGAAGTGAACGCCCGAAAAAATTAAAACAACAGGAAGTGGTAGGAGACGTTCAGATTGATCGTGGAGTAGACCGGAAAGTTCTCGGGCTCGGTCAGGATGATGTGGAGATCCGCCAGGGCGCCTAGTGACCAGTCGCGGTTGAGGCGCCAGTCCACGCCGATGGTGAATTTCGCGCCGGGTGCAAAGCCGCTGTCGGTGGCTTCGGCAGGCGGCCGGGTCGGGTAGGCGGTTACAGCCAGGCCCAGATAGGGCACATAGTGGAAAATATCCAGGGCGTAGCGCGCGCCGACGAACACGCCGGTGACCGTGTGGGCCGAGACTTCGCGGGCGTCGTCGGCAAAGTGGTAGCTGCCTTCCAGGCCTGCAGTCAGCCGCCAGAAATCGGTCAGGTTGAGCTGCGCGCCGAATTGAAAGCCGATGCCCCAGTTGGAGCCGCCTTCCAGGGCGTTGAGATTGCCCAGCGAGGGGCCAAGCCAGAACTGGCCGCTGTCGCTCAGCGCGTGGGCCGGCCGGGCGATGTGGCTCAGGCCTATCAAGGTGGCCAGAAATACAGCCAGCATCGTGCATTTTGAAATGTTGCGGGTCCAGGCGCTGCTGTGGGGCATTTGGCGATCCAGAGGAAATTTCATAGTCACACTACAAGTTCAGATTCATAGTTTCGGGCTGTTGATCGGGCGGTTGTATGATTTTGGCCGTTCTCATGCCCGCAGGCGTGCGGTGAAGGTTGACACTGTGAGTTTTCGTTCCATATAGTCCGCCGACGTCAACGCAGGAAATCATCGGGTGTTGATGACCCCACTACAAGATGATTCTCGTCGTGTCATGATGAGCAAGTAATATCAATCCTATCTCCCGCGCAAATTGAAAAATCACGTGCGGATTTTGAGATTCCAGTAGAGTGAACGATGGTAAAGAAGATTAAGAAAAAGGTGGACGCGCCCGAAGTTGAAGTACTGGACGAAGCCGAAGGAAGCGGTGCGCAACGCGATTTTGGAATCAACTTTCCGGAAGAACAACCCGATGCGTTTGAGGCGGCGTCGATCAAAACGGCGGTCTGGATCGAAGACAATCGTCACATCGCCCTGGGTGGTCTGATTGCGCTGGTCGTTGCGGCCATCGGTGTTTTTGCAGCCGTTCAATATGCGGGCAGCAAGAGCGTGGATGCGTCCACAAGCTTGAGCAAGGCGTTGGCATCCTACGAGGTGCTCGTGGAAGGTTCGAGCGAGCTCAACGCGATCAAGGCCAATCCGGAAATTGAAGCGCCGGAAGTGACCTTCGCAAGCCACGAACAAAAATGGCAGACCATCTATGATCAGGCCACGGCCACGTTGAACGAGTATGGCAGTGGTTCGATTGCTGCGTCCGCTCAGCTTACGAAGGCCGCCGCCGCGTTCAACCTGAAGAAATTCGACGAAGCCACCGCGCTTTACACCGAGTATCTGGAAGGCATGGCCTCCAGCGATATTAAGCCCTTTGCGTATTTTGGTCTGGCCAACAGCTACGCCGCGCAGGGCGAAATGGACAAAGCACTGGCACAGCTTGATAAGGTTTCCGAAACCAATCCCGAGCAGGCCGTGATGATTCAGTATGAGAAGGCTCGTTTGCTGGAGCGCTCCGGCAAGGCCGAGGACGCTAAGAAGCTGTATCACGATATTCTGGAAGTCGAACCAGAGACCTCGTACCGCGCTGACATCGAGCGCCGACTCGCCACACTTTGAACCCCTGGTTTTTCATGCATCGATCCAAGACGACTCTTGCCGCCGGGCTCGCAGCGGCGCTTTTTGCCGGTGGGCTGAGCCTGGGCGGTTGTGCCGCAGCGCCTTCGCATGAGGGGATTGCGCGCGTGCCGCAGGCCGTGGCGACGCCGCCGCGCATCGATGTGCGCTGGCGCACCGATGTGGGCGCCGAGCCGATGTGGAACGTCAATCCACGTGAATACGCCACGCCGGTTTATCTGCGGGCGACCGATGAGCTTTTGACCGGTACGGCCAATGGGATGCTGACGAAAACCCGCGCTTCGGATGGGAGCACGGTCTGGAGTCGGCAGCTTTCGGGCGGTGTGCAGGCAACGCCTGTGGTTGATGGGCAGGTGGCTTTCGTCGCCACGATGGACGGCAAGATTCAGGCCGTGCAGACCAGTGATGGGAAGGAGCTGTGGCAACATAGCATGCGCGGCTCCATTGAAACGCGCCCGGCCGTGGCCAATGGCCGACTGTTTGTCGTCGATAGTCAGGATGTTTTACACGCGCTCGATGCCGTGACCGGTGAGCCGCTCTGGCAGTATCAGAGGCAGGCGCCGGAGTTTTTCACAATCAAGGGCGGCGGTACGCCGGTGGTCGATGGAGACACGGTGTTTTGCGGGTTTGCTGACGGAACGCTGGTTGCCCTATACGTCGACAGCGGACAGGAAGCGTGGACGGCCGATTTAAGCAGCGGCAAGCGTGAGCTGGTCGATGTGGATGTTGCGCCGGTTGTGATGAAAGACCGCGTCTATGCCGCGTCCTATGCTGGCGGTGTGTTCGCGCTGGAACGAGAAGATGGCTATGTTCTGTGGCACCATCAGGCCGAGAGTGTGTCCGATATTCAGGTCGTGGGCGCGAACCTGTTGATTGCCTCGGCCGTGGGACGGGTGCAGTCGCTCAGTACGTCAGACGGCACGGTGCAGTGGAGCTTTCGCATGCGCGACAATATCCCCGTCAGCGTGAAGGCGGTGGGGCCCTACGCATTTACGTCCACCTCCAACGGTGGCCTGTATGTGATGGATTTGTTCTCAGGTCATGCGCTGAATTACTGGGATCCGTCGAACGGTTTTAATGTTCCGGTCATTACCGGCGGCGACCGCGTCTACATCCTCTCCAATGGCGGCTACCTCTACGGCTTGAAGCTCGCTTTCTAGCCGCACGGCGTCAGCCTCCTGCCGAACTTCGCAATTTTATAAAAATAACAGGCAACATTTCGCGGGGATCTTCCGATAACAAATATAGCAAGTCGGAAGCCCTTCCCTCATCAGTTCC
>JBEBUW010000046.1:0-32454 GCA_040393065.1 Lujinxingia vulgaris
AGATGGGCGGGGGGCAAGAAAAAGGAACGCCCGGCCTTCTGGAGAGAAGGCCGGGCGTTTTTTAAGAAACCTGATGCGTCTCTTTAGCGGGCCGGCGTGGCGCCGGCCGGGAAAGAGAGGGGATTAGAGTTCTTCGATGATGAGTTCGTAGTTGTAGGGGTCACCTGTACTAAAGCCGCCACCGATGAAGATGTAGTAGGTTTCACCAGCCAGGACCTCGAAATTGCGTGTTGCGCTTCCTACTCCTGCACTGATGTAGCTGCTTCGCGGTAATGCAACGGTTGTGAAGTCATCTTCGTAAATTGTGTAATACATCCAACCTGCACCGCCTTTATGCACGGCCGTCAGTTTCAATGTAGCGTCTGTAGTAGCAGTAAATTTCCAGTAGGAGTGATCCGACGCGCCGTTCGCGTCACTAGACGAACCTTGCAGAGTCACGGGAATTGCCAGGACTTCATCTGCGGTCGCGAAGGTGTTGTTGTTGCCGGATTCAACCTGTGCCGGCGGAGGAGGCGGCAGGAGCTCGAACTGAAGAGTATAGGTATATTCTCCAGAGTAGGCTGTGTAGTTTCCACCAACAACAATGTAGTAGGTTTTACCCTGTTCTACAGAAATGTTAACCGAATCGGTGTAGTAGCCCGGATAGATAGCTGTCCAGAAGGAGCCTGCTCCCGTAATGGTGTCTTCTTCATAGATGTTCACCTGCATTTCGGTCTCATCCGGTCCTGTTAAGATTTCACCTGTAATGCGAAGGGTGCCATTCTCCGGAGCAACTACTTTGAAGTACTCATAGGGGCCATTTACGCTTTCCGTGGAGTTACCAAATACGACGCGCGAGAGGTCTGTAATTTCATCTGCAGTCGCGAAGGAATGGTTGTTTCCAGAGGAGATCTGGAGATGAGAGGCATCATCGAAGTAGCCGAAGATTTCATAACCTTCTGGCGCAGCCTCATAAGCATTTACTTCGAGGAAGTAGACGCCTGCCGTAAGAATCACATCGGTAAACTCTTCATCAGCAAATGCGAGCTGCTTGAGGTTGCTGTCGTACAGGATCATGTCGACATCACCATCAAGTAACGACTCGATGTATGCACTGAAGAAAACAGTTTCTTCGATGGTTAGGTGGTAGTAATCGCTTTCATCTTCCGCAAGCCCGTCTTCCGCCAGGACCTCGATGAGGTCATCAGCCATGTATCCCGGGTCTACTCCTGGCAGGAACTCCGGAGTAATGCCGGTTACCGTCAGATCATAGCTCAGACGATCGTAGGGTTCGTTACAAATAATCGTGCCATTATCGTTGATGCAAAGTTCATTGGCGGGAACTTGTGCAACACGAATTGCCATATACTGTCCGCCGAAGGACTGTCCAAGAACAGGGAATCCAGGCTCGAAAATATTGAAGCTGCTGGTATCCAGTTTGGAGCCGTCTTCGTTCCAGATTTCGCCGGAAAGCAAGTCTGCAAGAAGGTCTTCATAGTAGTAGTAGGGCGCATTCGGGGAATTGTATGCGAAGCGCAGAACCTGGCTGGGAGTCGGGACGTCGATGAGGAAGAATTGTTCCTGACCAACATTGAGAGCTCCACCGCCGATGGCGAGGGTGCTGTCGGCTCCGAGAGCACCGAGATCCGTTGGTGTAATGAACTCAACCGTTGTAACTGCGCTGATGGCCTGTCCGCCGCCGTTTTCAAGGTTGATGGTGAAATCACCACCGGCGGAATGGAACATGTGGAAGGCATCGCCAGCGACGACCGAGGTGGTCTGGCCAAGCTGCTCATCGTTGGCGTTGAGAACGCTGACGTTGAGCGTGTTACCGGCGTCGGAGTCGAACGAGACTTTGAGGATCGTGTTCGGAGCAACGGTTCCGGTGACGGCTGCGCTGTCTTCAGCATCGACGATAACGGTGTCAATGACGCCGTTGATGATGCCGCTCATTTCGAACTGTGTTTTGGGGCCAATTACCAGGTTGTTATCCACGAGGATCTGGAAGCCGTTGGCATTACCAGGAACACGGATGGAAGCGCCGCTACCGAGGTCGGTGTGCTCCGCGATGACAGCAGGTGGGGTATCGTTGCTGAGCACGAAGATGCTGCTGCCGGCGTCCACGCCAAAGTCGTCCAGGGTGAAGGTCACCAGGTCGCCATCTGCCGAGCCGTCGAATTTGTAGAGGTTGCTGGTCAGGTTGCGGGAGTTTCCGCTGAGTACGACCGGAGTTTCTTTATCAACGGTCAATTCGGTTGCGGTCGGGGTTTCGAGCTGCTCAAGGGTACCGGCGTATTCAAAGCCTTCGCCGCCATCAGCGTTCAGGTCGAAAAGCCATCCCATGGAGGGCTGCACGGAAACCGTGTATTCGCCATCGTAGGGGATGTAGACGTAACGGGCGGGTACGACTTCGACGCCGACCGAGCTTGTGCGGACGTATTCGGTTGCGTTGACGCCTTCGGGGCCTTCAACTTCGAATACCAGGTCCACAGAATTCAGGGCCTGCAGGGTGAGCTTGACGTACTGGCCAGCTTCGCCCTGGAAGGTGAATGTGTCGACGTTGTTGGTCAGAGAGCCATCGGCTTCTTCTACCGGCGCATTGATGGTGCCGGTAAAGATCGCGCGCTCGCCTTCGGCGGGCAGCTCGATCTCTACGCCGGCGCCGTCGATGCTGACAGCGCTGGGATCTGCGAAGAGAGCCGCAGCGGGGCTCAGGCAGATGCCGTCAACGATGACGTCGCCAACTTTGCAGGTTGCATCGGGGAGACAGAGGCCGGTGTCCTCGGAGAACGTGGTTCCTTCGTCGCAGACTTCTGCGGTGGGAACGCACTTGCCGTCGGTGAGAGCCAGGCCTTCGCCGCAGGCTTCTTCCACGAGGGTGCAGATGCCGGTGTTGGCATCGAGCTCGGTGCCTTCGCCGCAGGTGGTCGGGTCGACGACGCATTTTCCGTCTTCGAGTTTGGTGCCGGCGGTGCAGGTGTCGGCCGAGGGAACGCATTTGTCGCCCTGGGCTACGGTGCCGTCGCCGCATTCGATGTTGGCGTTGGCAACGCATTTGCCGGTTGCGCTATCGAGGGTCGTTCCTTCGCCGCAGGTAGCGCCGCCGCCTTCGCCGTCAGCAACGCAGACGCCGTCTTCAAGAACGGTTCCAGCGCCACAGCCAGAGCCGTCGGGGACGCAGATGCCGTCTTCAAGGACGGTGCCATCGCCACAGGTCGTGCCTGCGCCGGAGCCATCCTTGGCAACGCACTTGCCGTCTTTTTCGACGGTGTCTTTTCCACATTCCACGTCTCCGCCGCAGGCCGTTGCGAACAATGTCGTCGCAGCGAGTGCAGTGAGGATCGCGATGAAATTACGCTTGATCATCATCGTGCTGTCTCCATGAATAACGATTAATAAATCCAATACTTCAAAGCCTGCCGTTGGCGAAATTACCATTTATTTTTGCCCGGTTTAGGCTACTGAGGTGGGCGAGCATAAAGAGATGTGGAATAAAAAGCAAGGTTCGCTAAGCACATCCTTCGCAAAGGGCAAGTTTTTTTCTAGAAAGTGAAAATATTGCTGGTTTTGGCGTGGGATTTACCTGGTTTTGCGTCCCCCGGCGGATTGTTGGGGTGTGGGTCAGACGTGGTCTTCGGTGAAGACGGGGGTGGAGCGGGTGGAGGGCCATCCTTCGAGGATGAGGGGGAGGCTGCAGCCGAGTCGGGTGTAGGTAAGGCGTGAGGATTCCAGGGCGGCGCGTGCGTCGGCTTTGTCGAGTTTGTCGATGCGCAGGGTGATGATGGCGCGAGCTTCGGCGTGTCGGGCGGTTTCGAGGGACGTGTTGATGGTCTGGATGAATGGTTCGGCGCTGGTGAGTTCGCGCAGGGCTTTCAGAGGGCGATTGCGCAGCAGTTCGTAGCGTGCGCGCAGGCGGGCGATTTCTGCGGCGAGTGTGGGGGTAACGGGGATTTTGCGTTGGGTGCGGAGTTCGGCGATGGAGCGGGCGAGTCGTCGGGTGGTTTCGAGCTGGCGGGGTTCTTCGAGAATACGCTGGCGTTCAAGGAGTGCGGCGAGTGCCTGGCCGAGGGTGAGTTCGACGAGGATGCGTACAGGAGGAAGGCTGGCTAGTCGTGAGGATTGTAGCTGGTCGACGAGCATGTCGAGATGGCCGGCGGCGACTTCGGGGCGTCCTTTTGCGATGTTGAGGTGTGCAGATTGGCGAGCGATTTCGATGTGGGCGAAGCTGGAGTCGAGGGCTGCGGCGTTGGTGGAGGTGTGGTGCAGGCAGGCGGCTGCTTCGTCGATTTGGCCGCGGAGCAGGAAGATATCGGTGAGGATCTGGTAGGCGCGAAGTTCGGCCAGATGATCGTTGCGGTGCGTATGCAGGAGCTGGCGGGCGATTTTTTCGGCGCTATCGAGATTGCCCTGGTCGAGTTGGAGTCGGGCGCTGGCGTAGGCGATGCGGTATTCCTGGGAGCTTTCGTCGATGCTGGCGTGTGCGGATTGGGTGGCGGCTCGCTCGAAGTGTTGGGCTGCGGCGTCGAACTGGCAGAGGCGTTTGTTGCGCAGGCCGTTGGTGTAGGCGACGGTTGCAAGTCCGCGCGCGTCGTCGATTTGTTCGAAAAGCGTTGCGCTGAGGGCGAGGTCTGCGCTCAGGTCGGCGTGAGGGGATTCGGAGGCAAAGGAAATGGCGGGAACGTGTAATTCGGGTGTGAGCCAGACGCGGTCGAGGGCATTGAGGTAGGTATCGTGTGTTTTTCTGGCGAGTCTGGCGAGGCGATTTTGCATGCTTCGGCCGCGTGCGCTGTGGAGAAATGCGTTGTAGTCGATAGCGAAACGGTAGATTTCTGCGCGGGTGCGTTCGGCGGCTGTGGCGGCGTTGGCGCGGGTGTCGTGTAGGCGGGATGCGGGGAGGCGCGAGCGGTTGAAGGTGGAGAGGAGGCTGACTTTGAGGCCGGTGATGGTGCCGGAGAGGACATTGCTGGTGTAGCGTTCGGAGAAAATCGCGAGTGCCTGGTTCAGGGCAGAGACGGCATTGTTGGCGTGTCCGGCGCGCAGCCAGGCGTCGGCTTCGTAGAGATGGAAGTAGGCACGCTGGATCTGGTTTTCGGGCGTGATTTTGTCGGGAGTTTGCAGGGCTGTGGAGAGGGACTGGTAGTGGTGTGCGGCTTGTTCGAAGTTACCGGCGCGGGCTTCGACGCGGGCGAGATGGGTGAGGCAGTCGCTGGATTGGATGCGTTTGGGGTTGGTGTTTTCGAGGTGCCACCGCCATATCTGGGCGGCGCGGTGGAAGGAAAAGCGTTGTTCGGCGGAATGTGCGGCGGTGCTGGAGGCGTCGAGCGCATCGTTGGTGCGTGTGGCGCGCAGGAGGTATTCGAAACGCAGGTCGATGGTGCGGGGGGCGCGTTGTGAGCGGGTGTCGCTCGAGAGTGCGTCTGCGATCAGGCTGCAGAGGTGTGCGCGGTGGTCGCGTCCGATGTCGTCGAGGACGATCTGGCGGCAGATGTCGTGGGGAGGGAGGTAGTTGGCATTCTGGGGGGCGTCGGATTCTGAGGAAGTGTCGGGTCCGGATGAATGCTGCAAGGTGGATTGGCGGTGGGCCAGGCGAAGGCGGACGAGTTTTTCGGCAATGAGTGCGCCGCTCTGGCCGGCGAATTGCTGGCTGCCGAGTTCGGTGAGGAGGACTTTGGTGATGAGTTCGGCCGAGAGCGGAGCGCTGGCGACGGTGAGGAGCTGGAGAACGAGGCGTTCTGCGCGCGAGAGGCTGGCGAGACGGGTTTTGTAGATGTTTTTGAGTTGCGCGGAAACGGAGGGGATTTCGGCGAGTCGTAAGGAAGTGCCCTGGGGCTGGGTCGGGGGGGCGGACGGGTCGGTGATGTTGAGTTCGAGTTGTCCGACCGGGGCATTGCGTGGGTTTGTGGCGCTTGTGAGGCGTTGCTGTTCGAAGATGAGTTCGTCGATCAGGAGGGGGTGGAGATGGCCTTTTTTGAGGATTTCTTTTTGTTTGATGAGCGGCAGGCTGCGTGCGGCGCCGAGGATGTAATGCCGTGCTTCGCGTCGGGTAAAGCAGGGGACATCAATGATTTCTGGTTGCAAGGGCGCGTGACGAAAAGCGATGGCAACGGGATGGTTTTTGGTTTCGAGCGGATTGCTGGAGGTACTGGCAGCGATTGTGCAGCGCAAGGACTGAGGTTGTCCGGCGATGTCAGCGAGCAAAGCGATGGTGTCGGGGGATGCGTGTTGGAGATTGTCGATGCCGATGAGGATGGGGCGTTGTTCGGCGATGGTTGCAAGGAGTTGGCGCAGGGCATCGATGGCGAACAGGCGTGCGGCGGTGGTGCAGGGAGGTTGGGTGGCGTTGGAACTGGCTGGATTGATCGGTGAAAAGGGCTGATTGTCCGGCGAAAGGCATGGAAACAGGCGTGCGGCGCGACGGGCAATGGGAGCGAGCTTGTGTTGTACGTTTTCGGGAAGTTGCTTGTAGGTTCTGGCGAGTTGTTCGGCGATTTCAGAAAAGCCCTGATAGAGGGTGACGTCGCCCTGGTAGCAGGCGCCTCGGAGGACGAGCCAGCCGGCCTGGGCGCTGCGGTAGGCCAGAAGATCGAGCAGGGCTGCTTTACCGACGCCAACTGGTCCGGTGAGCAGGACAAGGTTCATGGAGCGGTTGGTTGTCGTCTTTTTGTTGATTTCGAGCAGCGTGTCGAGAACATCGTTGCGGCCGAAAAAGGTGCTTTGTTCGTCGATCTGGGTGGGTGGAAGTGCGACGGAGCGGGCGCTGCTGTTTTCGATAAGTCGGCGAATTTGTTGCAGGTCCGGGCGGTGGTCGGCCTGCGGGTGCAGAAGTTCCTGGACGAGCTCGATCCAGCCAGCCGGGCAAAGCGGTTGCACGGTGAGGAGGGAATCGCGCCGATGTTCGGTCCGGGGTTCGCTGGTGTCGGGCGCGGGCGGAGGCGCGATTGCATCAAAGAGCAGGCATCCAAGTGCATAGAGGTCTTCGGCCTGTTCTAGCGCGAGTGCCTGCCGGGAGTCGGCGATTTCTGGCTGCGTGTTGGTCGGCTGTAGATGTTTACGCAGGCCGTAGTCGCTGAGGCGGAGCGTACCGTTGGCGTCGATTTGAATCGTGGAGGATTTCAGGTTGCCATGCGCGCGTCGAAAACGGTGCAGGTATTCGAGGGCGCTTAATAACTGAGGTAAGACGTGTTCGAGGCGTAAAAATATTAGATCGAGCGGGGCCGGTTCATCGGAATTGGAAGGTGGAAGCGTGTTGGGAGTGGCGTCGTGGCTTTCCGAGGCGTCTTGTGTGAGGTGGTCGGCATCGTGCGAAGCATGCAGAGGTTCGAGGTCAGAGAAGTCGAGTTCGAGTGTGGTGGGTTCACCGTTTGCGTCGGTATGGGAAGGCGTAACGATGCTGGATCTGTTGCTCGGGGTGGGAGTTGCCAGAAGATCCAGGTCGGTGTCGGTGGTGTGTAGGTGTGGGGATTCTCCGTCGTTTAAGCGAATGTAGAGATCCTGGCGTTCGCGTTCGGTGGCAGGGCGATGGACATAGCTGAGAAAGTCGAGTCCATCGGCATGTTCGCGGGTGTAGGAAATGCTGTCCGGGGTGATTTCGAGTTGTTTGAAGCGGGCCAGTCCCGGGTGGTCGAGGCGTGCAAGGGTTTGGAACTCACGCTCGAAGTAGGCGGGATCTCTGGGGATGCTGCCGACGATTGTTTTGAGGACGAGGGGAAGTGCCGGGGGAGCGGGTGTTTCTGGTTCTTTGGGTTCGGCTGCGTCTTGTAATTCTGCGGGAGAGTCGCCGGTGTCGCGGACGAGCCATGCGTAGCAGAAATTGTCATGGCCGAGAGATTGGAGCACCTGAAATTCGCGTTGTTGAAAGCGGATCGTTTCGGCTTTCTCGCTGTGTTCAGGCAAAATCTGGGTGCTGAGATTATCGCTCATGTTCATCGCCAAATGGATTGCAATCATCTGCGAGACTCCAGGCTTTGGGGAAAAAGCTCTCCACCTGGCCGGCAATATCGGAGTCATGGTTTGGTGTGTCAGAATCTGGCACGGCGGGCTGGAAAAAGCCCAGGCCGAGAATTCTGTTCTGGTATCCTATCAGAACGTAGCCTCGACCGGTGAAGTTTTTTGCCTGTTCGTGGGTGACGTCAAAGGTCTGGCGGGCAAGATAAGCGCTGACGAGGGGCTGCGGGGCGTCGGCAAGGATGTTTTTGGTTGCGGCATTGCCAAAACGCATGGCTGCGGGCGTGGTGAGTTTGAATACGGCCATGTTGATGCGTAAAAACGGCATGCCGACGCCATCGGTTTTGGGGCGAAGCGGAGGTTGGTGCGTTGCATTGACGATGTGCAGGATTTTTGAGTTGGCCTGGACAAGGCAGAGTCCCTGGAACGTTTCGTGGGGGATGCCAAAGCGCTCTTGCAGGGTGTCAAAGTAGGGGGCTGCATCGACAATTTTTGTAGTTTGCAACAGTTCGGGGGATGGAGTTTCGGTGGCGAGAGTCGGTGAAACGGGCATGGGAGAAATCCGGAGCTTAAATTTCGAGAGTTTAGGAGAAGGGCGGGGCACGTGGCCGGATTTAAAGGGTGCTCGGATTGACTTTCTCGAACACGGCTACGAAGAAGCCGCCGGTGTCGTTCTGGTGCGGGTAGACACGCATGGCGTTGGTCATCTGCGGGTCAAAGGTGTGGTCTTGCCAGGAGGACAGGCCCGGCGAGCTGACAAATCCGGGGATGGAAGCGGGCAGCATGCGCACGGTGTTGGGGGGCGTCTGGTTTAAGATTTCTTGGATGACCATTTCGTTTTCTTCGGGAGCGTAGGTGCAGGTGGAGTAGACGATACGGCCGCCCGGGCGGCAGAGTTGGATGGCTTTTTTGAGGATGGCTTTTTGCAGGCCGGAGCTTGCGCCGGGGCGGCGGTTGGGGTCGAGCACTTCGGGGTGTTTGCGCGAGGTGCCTTCGCAGGAGCAGGGGACGTCGGCCAGGATTCGGTCGAAAACGCCGGCGCTGACCGGATAGCTGGAGGCGTCGTAGGTTGTGGTGGAGGTATTGTAGACGCCGAGCCGTTCCAGGGCGTGGCCGATGGCGCGGACGCGGCGATAATCGCGGTCGTTTGCGATGAGGGTGCCGGTGCTTTCCATGTGCACGGCGATTTGCACGCTCTTATTGCCGGGCGCCGCACATAGATCAAGGATGCGCTCGCCGGGCTGTGGATCGAGCAAGACGACGGGCAGCATGGATGTTTCTTCCTGGACGTGGTAGAGGCCAGCCAGATACTCGATGCGGTTTCCGGGGCTGATGTGGTTCGGAAGCGTAAATCCTCGTGAATACCAGGGAATTGGCAAGGCTTCGCAGCCATGCTCGGCAAGGGTTTTGGCGAGTGCTTCGGGCGTGATTTTGAGTGTATTGGCCCAGACGCAGACCGGCTGTGGACGCGAAAGTGCGGCGATGAAAGCGTCCCAGTCGCCTACGATTGAGCGGTAGCGCTCAAAGCTCTGAAAATCCATGGAGAGATCCTGTTTATGATGGAGTATTTATAGAGAATGTAATGATGAAAAATAGCCGGCGGTCTCAAGAAGGTGCCGCACGTGGGTCAGGGGCAAGCCGATAATAGCTGTGTAGTCATCGCCCTGTAGCGAGCGAAACAGGCGAATGCCGCCTTGTTCGATTTTGTAGGCGCCGGCGCAATCGAGCGGCGAATCTTCGCGGATGTAGTTTTCGATTTCTTGATCGTTTACGTCGCGCATATTCATGGCATAGTGCGCGGTGGACTCGTAGATTTTACCGTCAGGCGCGATTACAGCAACTGCCGTCAGTAGTTCATGGGTTTTTCCGCGCAGGGTCTGAAGCTGTTGCACGGCGGCCTGCACGGTTCCTGGTTTGGTAAATACGACATTGTCCAGCGCAATTACCTGATCGGTGCCAATTACGAAATCGTTGGGAGAGAGCTGCGCCACAGCAGCGGCTTTTTCGCGCGCCAGGCGGCTGGCCAGCTCTGCGGGTGTTTCGCCGGGCTTTCGGGCTTCGTCGATATCGGCCGTGGTGATCTGGAATGGGAGGGCAAGGCGTCGCATCAGTTCTTGTTTGTAGGAGGAACCGGACGCGAGGACGAGGTTGTGTTTCATATTCGTCGCAGGAAGGTGGATTGAATGTGCAGCGTCGTTAATTTATGTCAGAAGGAAGAGTCTTGCGTGTCTGTTTTTATAAAAAGCCGACGATAACAACTCAGAATTGTTGATAAATGTTTTGAATCATTGTTTGGAAAAGAATTAGACAAGAAACAGTATGGAGTTTGGTATGACTGATCGGAGCGCACTACTTGATAAATTGAATGCTGTCCACGAATTTCCGGGCGAATACGTATTTAAGGTTATTGGTACGAATTCGCCGGAGTTTATCTCACGCGTGGTGCAGGCTGCGGTCATTGTGCTGGGTGAGCGCGCGGATTTCTCGGTATCGACACGCGAAAGCTCGGGAGGCAAGCATCAGTCGGTGACACTGACCGTGGTGGTTCCCACGGCCGATGATGTGTTGGCGATTTATGACCAGATTCGCGTATTGGATGGGGTGAAGTTTTTGTTGTAAGCGAGCTGCAGGCAAGGCTTTCGGAGCTGCCGGGGTTTAATCGAGCAAATCCACGTCTGTTTTGCTTTCATTTGAGCTATTGGCGGGCTTTTCCGGGGGATAGGCGGTTTGCGAAGATGCAGTGCTGGCGGGGGCTTCTTCGCTGCTGTTGCTGAGCCAGTCCCAGATATAAAGCCCGGCACCGGTGATCAGTGTCGCTGCACCGGCTCCCCACAGAACATTGGCGGAAAACTGTTCGTTTTTGCCCTGGTTGAGCAGGTCGGCATCGACGACGCCGAATGCCTGGCGCTGTGATTCGAGCGCGGCATGGGTATCGTTGGCCTGCAAGCCCATGAGAATGGCGCCGGTGAACAGTCCTAAGGAGGCGCCGCCCAGGCTGTAGGAAACAATTTTGAGGGGGCTGGATGCTGAGCGAGCGTCGGTAAGATCCTGCATGGGCACAAGAATTTCCGTCGACTCGTTCGCAACGATATTCACCTTTCCTCGCCAGGTAGCACGCGGCGTGCTGACAATTTCAATCGTATGTTCGCCGGGCGCAAGTCGTACGGGGCCGGAGAGGGGCAGGGCGTATTCGCTGTTGGGAGCAATGCGCAGGGTGCCCTGACGGATATCGGTTTGAACGATCAGGGAACCTTGCTGGCGGACGCGTTCAAGCTCCATCCGAATCTGGTTTTTTTCGCCGGCGGCCAATTGGACTGAACGTGTGCGAGGAGCCCAGCCTTCGGCGCGCACATGAACGGCATATTCACCGGGTGAAAGTGTGAGCGTGCATGGGCTCTGGCAGCGAGCGGTGGTTTCTGTGTCGAGGTAAATGTCCTGGTTGGAAGGCTCGGTTAAGATTGAAAGCGTGGCCAGGCGCGCCGCAATGGCCTGTTGGATATCGATGATGATTTCGACGACTTCTTCTGCGTTGGGCGCGTCGGGTTGTTCGGACAGGTACTGTTGCAGATATTGCTCGGCCTCGTCGTATTTCTCGGCGAGTCGATAGGCTTGTCCGACGTTGTAGAGGAGGGCAGGGCGGTCGGAGAGTTTGTAGGCTCTGAGGAACTCTTCTGCAGCAGCGGCATAGTCTTCGTTTTCAAAGAGTTCGCTGCCCTGAATGAAGGCGTCGCGCGCTTCCTCGAGTTGCTGGCGTGTCTGGGCCGCGGCTTCTGGAGGAGCTGCCAACAACATGCTGGCGGAAACGGTGCCGAAAAGGGCGGTGGTTACCAGTCGCGCGCCGAAATGATGGACGAACCGGGCATACCACGATCGCTGCGAGGGAGCAGAACAACAGGTGGGAAGGCGTCTGGTCATGGAATGAAAACTCGTTGGTTAGGAAGAACTGTGAAAAAGGTGGAAAAGAAGGCTTAAAAATCGAAGGGGTTCAGGATTTGAACGGGTTTGCTGCCGCCATCGTCTTTTTTGGGTTCAGACTTTTTAGCGGGCGCTGACTTTTTGGGTTTGTCGGCCGGAGATTGCGCGACTTTGGGTTCAGACTTTTTAGCGGGTGCTTTGATGGGTTGCGCAACTTTTGGGGGCTCTGTTTTTGCTGGCTCGGCTTTGGGTTGTGCAACTTTTGGAGGCTCGGCTTTGACGGTTTCGGCTGCGGGGAGGTTTTCTTCGACAACAGGCGCTTCTTCGTCCGCAGCCAGCTCGATGGTGGTGCTGATATCATCATCGGGAATGACGGAGATCGATCTTTCGACGAAGCCTGGTTTGCGCAGCGTATAGGTGATCGTCTTTTCGGAGCGCTCCACGTCGAGAATGATGGGTGTGATGCCGACGAAAACGTCTTCGCGGTATAACTCGGCGTCGGAGGGCGTTGTGTCGAGATGGACCGTGACGAATGGGTCAGGTTCGGCGGGCCGGGCGACGGGTGCCGGGCGGGCCAGTGTGTTCTCGGGTGCGGGTGCTGGCTCGGGTGCAGGCTTTACAAAGGCATTGTAGGCGAGCAGCGCAAGGATAACGAAGATGGTGCCGATGATTGGATAGACCGGCGCCGGAGTTTTTCGTTTGGCGCCGGGGGCGGGCAGTCCGGCCATGGCATTGTCCAAAGCGGCAGGGTTTTCGGGAGGTAGCTTGTTGTTTCCGGTGATTTCCTGGCTGATCGTTGCACGAAAAGGCTCGGGCGCTGGCAGGGACGAGGGGAGTGCTCCGCCGGAGACAGGGGGCTGGGCCGGATTTCTGGCGAGGTTTTCGGGCGGCCGAAGATTGACGGTATGACGGACATCTTCGAGGACTTTGTCGCGTGCATCGTCCGTTTTTTGTGCGATCATTTGCGGGCCTGTGCCATGCTGCTGAACCGGAGATGGTGTTTGCGGCGAAAGCGCGGCTGCGCTTGAAATATCTTGTTTGTCAGAAGACTGTGCGCGGAAATTGGAGAAATTGTCTTCGATAAAGCGGCTGAGGCGGTTGACGGTATAACCGGGCCAGAGAGCTTGCTGAACGCGATCCAGGGCTTGCTTGGCGGCGTAACCGTCCTGGAAGCGCTGTTCGGGATCGCGGGCGAGCAGTTTCATGATGATTTCGCTGAGCTGCTCGGGGACTTCGGGATTGAGGACGTGGGGCGGCACGATCTCTTTGGAGAGAATGTTATTGTAGATCTGGAACTCGTTTTCGCCTTCGAAGGGCAGGTGGTTGGTGAGCATTTTGTACATCACCAGGCCGGCGGCAAAGAGGTCGGAGCGTCCATCGACAGGCTTGGCCATGGCCTGTTCGGGCGCCATGTAAAGGAGTTTTCCTTTGATGACGCCCATTTTGGTGTTGGTTTCTTTGGAGTTCGCCTTGGCGACGCCGAAGTCGATGATTTTTACGTCGCCGGCATAACTGATCAAGACGTTGTGGGGGCTGACGTCGCGGTGAACGATTTTGAGCGGGCGGCCCTGGTCGTCGGCTTTGCTGTGGGCGACGTGCAGGCCGGCGCAAATTCCCGAACCGATGTAGGTGGCGTGTTCTGCGGGGACGTAGCGATTCTGGCGGGCAAGGATTTTGATCATGCCTGCCAGGTCAATGCCGTGGATGAATTCCATGGCAATGTAATAGGTGCCGTCGATGCAGCCGAGATCGTAGACCTGGGCAATATTAAAGTGGTTGATGCTGACGATGATTCGTGCTTCATCGATGAGCATCGTGATGAATTCTTCGTTTTCGGCAAGGTGGGGCAGGATTTTTTTGATGGCGACGGTTTTTTCGAAGCCACCGATTCCAGGCATGGTTGCCCGGTAGATCTCGGCCATACCGCCGCGCGCGACAAGCTCGTGGAGGGTGTAGGGGCCGAAGCGCTGGGGAAAAGAATTCGACATAAAATTGCTGGGTCGGAAGCTGATTAGGTGCCGAAATGTTTGTGATGACGCGTTGTCATCACAAACTACGAGGACTTAAGCCTTATACTCTATCCCGTTTATCAAGGAAGAAGCCGGAAATCTGGCTCCCGACGGGGACCTTCGGGATGATGTCAAGAATACACTTACCCCGTCAAGGTATCCAGCTAATCTCGAGAATATCGTCGGTCGGATGGCTGACTCGGTGCCATTGATTTCGGATACTGTTGAAAAACCACAGGCCGTGGATGCCATCCTTTCCGGCGCCGGAAAGGAGCACGTGATTGGTGCCTGTGATGGGTTTTATGGAGTTTACCTTTGTAACGCCTACGGGCAGCGCGACTTTCTGGGCGTTGGAGCCGGTCAGCGTGATTTTATAGACAACATCTTGCGTGCCGGCAGTCGCAGGGCCGATCAGGTACATGGCGTTGATAGCGGGCTGAAGTCTTGGAGATACAAGCACCGGGGCCGGGAGCAGGGTTGAGGCCGGCGTGGTGGCGAGCATCGATGTTGTGTAAAAGTTCAGGCAGGATGGGCAATCGCCCTGTCCGCCCAGAAAATAGAACTGGGCACCCACGAGAAAGCCGTCGGCGATGTAGGGAACGCTGGTGGACAGCGGAATGCCGAATTGCGTGAGGTTTTCTTCATCAAATGTGAGCGGAGCAACCTGCCACAGGTTGGGGACTTGAGAGTTTTTGTAGGTAACCAGCAGAGAGAGATTTTCCGCGTCCTGGTTCATCAACTGGAACGAGCGGAGCGTGTGTTCGGTATCGTAGATGGTGGTTACGGCATCAAGTTCTACGGGTTCTTGCGTTTCTTCATCGATGATGGTGGTCGGAGGCGTTACCACTGCGATCTTGGTGGTTTGTCCGGGAGCATCGGTCAAATAGAGCGTTGCAAGGTAATCGCCGGTCATTTGCGGCCAGTGCGGCGTGATATCATCGGGTGTGTCGATGGTTTCGGCAGCCTGTTGGAAATCGGCCAGCGGTGAGGTTTGGATGATGCGCTTGTCGTCGCCTTGGTTGATGTAGATAACGGTTCCGGAGCCTGGGAAACTTAGAGGATTGTAGGGGTTGGTGCCGTTTGTGCGTTCGGTTGCGTCCGAGAATCCGTCGCCGTCGGCGTCAGCCGTCAAGTGGTTGGGAATCCCGTCATTGTCAGAGTCGAGGGGGAAACGGTCCTGCGCATTGGGGATCCCGTCGCCGTCGATATCGTCGTCTTCGTCGTTGGGAACGCCGTCGTTGTCGGAGTCACGCGAAAAATCAATGATTTCCGGTTCGCCAGATTCGTCTTCCGGATCGGCCGGCGTGGTAAAAATTTCGTCGACGTTGGGGATTCCATCGCCATCGATATCGGGATCACATGCATCGCCGATGCGGTCGCCGTCGAGATCGGATTGGTCGGGGTTGGCGTCAAAGGGGCAGTTGTCGATGATGTCTGGAATGCCGTCTTCGTCGGAGTCGGTCCATTCATCGGTTGCGCGGCAGGCGAAGTTGTATTCGCGAACTACGAGTTTGGAGGCCGCGGTGTGGCGTGCGACAACGAGCAGGCCGGTGGCGTCGGGCATGGCGACGATGTTGATGTCGCGCAGGTTTCTCAGATCGATGTTGAGCTCGGGCATGGCGACAGGAAGTGTGAAGCCTTTGTCCGATGCTTCTGTGACTTTGGCTGCCGCGGGCGAGAAGCGGACAGCCTGGCCGCTACGACGATCCCAGGCGTAGAATTGTTCGCCGGGAGCGGACAGAATGAAAGGATCGAGCGAGGAGGAGTCCGGAAGCGCTGGAAACGTCAGGGTCGAGACTGTCGGAGAGGTGCCCTGCGGTGAAACGGAGATAAAGTCTATGCCACTGTAGAAATAGGCATTGCCTTGCAGATCACGGCTAGAATACCAGGCGCGGCGTGCAGCATCTGTCCAGTTGCGAAGTGATAAGAAGGTATTGCTCTGGGCATTGTAGGAACGAAGCGTCCAGCTCAGCGCGGGTGTGGCTGAATACGTGTGGAAAAGAGGAATGCCCAGTGAGGTGGTGGCCAGCGTGGGTAAAAAGCTATTGGCAGGGAAGGTGAAGGAGGATTCCGTCTGGCCGTTGGCTTTCAAAACAAACATCGGGCCGGTCTGGGCAACATCGGGCAGGGTTTCACCGGGGGTGATCAGGAAGTTTCCGTCACGGAGCGGTGCAATCGCGTAACCGGTGGCTGCGTAGGGCAGGGCATATGGTTTCCAGCTTGCGGTGGTCCGGTCGAGGACGAAAACTTCCGGGTTGACGTCGTCTTCAAAGCGGCCGCCCAGAATCGGGAGCCATGTGCCTTCGATGAATTCGGGTACGCTGAAGTTCGCGTACTCAAAATCGATGATCGGGTATTCAAGATAACCGTCGGTGGCGTCCGGGTGGCAGTAGATATCCGGGTCGCAGGCGTCGCCGATGCCGTCGCCATCGGAGTCACGCTGGTCTGCGTTTGTGACGTCCGGGCAGTTGTCGTGCGCGTCAAATACGCGGTCTTGATCGGCGTCGGGCAGGCAGGCGCGCTCGGAAGTCAGGGTTCTACCGGCGGGATTGAATTCAACCAGGTCGACGCAGCCTAAATCGGAGCGGGATGCCATGCCGGCGCAGGAAAGATTGGTGTCGCAGTCCAGAACACATACCGAAAGTTCGCCGAGTTTTTTGCAGGAGCTTCCCGGCTCGCAGGAGTCGGCGCTTGGGTCGCAAGCGTGTGTGCAATAGCTGTCCATGCACAGGCCGCCTTCTCCGCACTGGCTGTCTTCGACACAGGCGCCGCCAAGTGGCAGGTCAGTCGGTAAATCGACGTCGTTTTCTGTATCTGTTTCGGAAGAATCCTGTTCCTTGTCGCCATCGGCTTCCGAGCTGCTATCTGTGCTTGTGTCGGAATCGGCCTGGGGAGTTTTTCCGGCGTTGAATTCTTCAAAATCTAGAGAACATCCTGCGCCGAGAAACGACAAAAGAAGAAATACAGTCGCAATCTTTGCTGGAATCGTTACCGGGGCCTGCAACAGTGTACGAGGGGCGCGATTATAAATGTTCACCTGACATCCATTTTATTTAAGCGGAGCAACCTGAGTAAATTGAGAATACTCACTACATTACGTTTTCACGGTAGCATTTTTTTTGTGTGATTTGCAACGCGGAACGCTTAGTTTGCGGTGGAGTCGCGTGACAACGGCGGCACGAGATTACGGAGATAAGTGAAATCGTAGGCAACAAATCCGCAGAGTTTTCGATAACAGATCAAGCGGGGTCCAGATGGGATGGATCGGGAGGGAAAGAAATTTCGAAAGGGAGGATGCGATGTTTGTACAAAAGTCATGGGCACCGGGGTGGATGAAGCGGTGGATGGAATGGTTCGGGGAAAGGGAGGAGCAGGAAGAAAGTTTCGGGATTTATCTGGATACTTCGGTGGACGGCGTGTTGGTGCATATTGCGCTGGGGGCAGAATGTGAGGGGCTTGGCGTGGGGGCGGAAGCGGCGCTGACGGGCGTGTATTCACTGGAGGAAGTGGTGAAAGTTGTGCGATTTGCGCGTGCCAGACGGTTGCCGGTTGATGCGTGGATATGTTCTGGGCTGGCTTCGGCGCCGTTTCACATCAACGAGTTGGTCGCCTGGCTTGTGCTGTTGGAGCGTCTGTGTCGGCCGGCGAAATTGATCGTGCGCACGGAAGATATGAGTGAGCGGCAGAAAACTCGTTTGCTCCATGGTCTTACGCGTCGTGGTTGTCGATTGCATCCAGGTTGTGCAATAGGTCGAGCGTGAAATCATCGGGCTATGCAGCCAATCAAGCGACGAATTCAGGAACTCAGGAGGCAAGGATGCAGGTAGAGGTCATTCAGAGCCAGATCAGTGATAATTATTTTTATCTGGTGGCGGACGAAGATGGTGTGGCGGCTTTGATCGATCCTATCGATGCGGCCACGGCGATTGAGTACGTTCGAAACGCCGGCTATCAGCTCAAATACGTGGTTAATACGCATCATCATTTTGATCATATCGGGGGAAATGGCGAGGTTTTGCGGGCGTTTCCGACGGCCCAGCTGGTGGTGGGCGAAGGTGATGTGGAGCTTATCGACAAGCAGATGGCCTCGGCGGGTGTGCGTGGAGTGGAACAGCACCTGGCCGGAGGCACGAGCTTTTCGGTGGGGCAGCTTCGGTTGGATGTTCTGGATACGCCGGGGCACACCGCGGGCCACATCAGTTTGTACGGGCCGGGGCATTTGTTGAGTGGGGATACTTTGTTTGTGGGCGGCTGCGGACATTGCAGAGCTGGCGGTGATGCGGGTGTTTTGTATGCGACATTTCGCGATGTATTGTCTGCGCTTCCCGATGCCACAATGTTTTATCCCGGACATGATTACGCGTTTCGCAATACCGAATTTATCTTGATGCTGGAGCCAGAGCATGCCGAAGCGCAGCGAATGCTGGCACAAGCGGAGCAGGCGCGGGCGGAAGGTCGGCCGATGCTGACAACGCTCGGGCAGGAGCGGTTGTACAATCCGTTTTTTCGTTTTAACGATCCTGACCTGCTCGCCGCCCTCAAGGCGCGACATGCGGAGGAATACGAGGCGGCCAGCGCGGCTTCTCAATCGGAAGGCGAGGCGGTGTTTCGTTGTGTGCGAGAGCTTCGCAATCGTTGGTAAAGCTAGAAAAGCAGGTAGAAGAAGTTACAGAGCAGGAGTGTCGTTTTGATACAACGTGTGTTGCTGGGCCTGAGTGTTTTTGTATTTGTCGCGATGCTGGTGATGCCCTGGGGGGCACATGCGGATCGCAATTTGGTGGATGCGGTGAATTCTCTGGACGGGCAGTGGGTCGATCGCCCGGCGCCGCAGTTTTCGCTGCCGGACCGAATCGGGCGGACGCGAACACTGAATGATTATCGCGGGCAGGTCATTTTTCTAAATTTCTGGGCGAGTTTTTGTGAGCCGTGTCGGCGTGAAATGCCGAGCATGGAGCGGCTTGTGCGGCAATACACCAGCCAGGGCATGGTGATGCTGGCGATCAGTCTGGATGCGGAAATGGCGGATGCGGAGCGTTTTATGCGCGAGTTTTTGCCGGGTCAGCACAGCGCGATGACGGTTTTGCTCGACGCGCAGGGAGAAACGGCGCGTGCTTACGGTACGGAGCTGATTCCTGAGACGTATATCATCGATCGTTCCGGGCAAATCGTGGCGCGCTTTGTCGGCGAGTATGATTGGACCCGGCCCGAGGTCAAACAGATTATTGAATCGCTGCTGTAGTCCGGGGCTGGATGAGGCAAGGGTTCGGGTGCGTGTCGGGCACGACGCGGACGAGGATCTGCGACGATGAATCATCGCCATGAAATAATCAGCAGGCGCGCACGTCTTATTCAACTCGCAAAGCCAGTGCGCTTTGCCGTGAAAACTGCATGTTTGTCGCGCGTTTGCGGCTTTACAGTTCGTGTTATGTAGGCAGAAATCAATGAATTGGAATCGTATATTTCCAGCAACTCTGGCGCTACTCGCCGTTGTGTTTGGCAGTTTTGCTACGGCGTTTGCGTTGCAATCGCTGGAAAGCTCAGAAGATATTGATGGAATTTGTCGCTTCAGCGATCCGCGTAGCAATGTCCAGGGAGACGAGGCCGGTTCTGTGGGAGCTGGTGCGGATCCGCAGTATCAGGCGACGCGGCGCAAAATGGCGCAGGAAGTTCTTGAGGTTACGATTCCGGCAGAACATCTGACTTTGATCGGCTACGACCACATTACGGGGCTGTTGTCTGTGAGCGGATTTCGTGACTATCCGCTGTTTTCCGGGAAGCATTATCTGCGGTTTCGGGAAGGCTGCGCGATGCACTTTGAGCTGAGCGAGGAGCAGGCACGCACCTGGACGGCGCGCGTTCGGATGGGCGGCGCCTGGCTCAAGGTCGGTTTTTTGTTGAATGCCCATGACAATTATGAACGGCCGTTTTGTCAGAACGAGACGGTGGAAGCCGACAGTGCGGAGGGTGGCGTTGCTGGCGTGGAGACGTCGCGACAGATTTTGTTGAGCGATCTTTTGTATGCCCGGCTGGTCGATACGGAAGAAAAAGTCATTTCGACGTATCACACGGAACTGGGGCACCGTTTGCTTTTGCGCAGAGCGTCGCAGGCCGCTGGCGGGCAGTCGGCAGGCCGGGTTCCGCGTGTCGAAGTAACGTCGTTGGCGTGGACGGGTGGCGCCACGGAGGCTGTTGCCGAGTCGAAAAGCGAGGAAGGGGCGGAGGATTCCGCAGCAAGCCTGGATGCGTGGTGGCGCAGCGCCATCGAGGCCGCGGCGTATCCTTGCTACCAGCGTGGTCTGGCCAGAAACGGACATTTGCAGGGGGCGTTTGTGATGCGGATGTCTACCTCGGAAGTCGGGCAGGCGATGGCGGAAGTGCTGCTCGATACGTTGCAGATCGATGATGTTTCGAGCTGTATTGTCGAGCGGGTGCGGGCGATTCGTAAACCGCCGGCGGATTTGCGGGGGTGGAGTAGTGTGAAGGTTACTCTGCTGTTTAGTCTTCGTTAAAAAGTGTTGCTCGGGTGGGTGGTGTGCGTGGCGTTGGTAACGGTGATCCCCGCATAAACATTGGATGATCGCGAATGTTTCAAAATGAAAAGTTAGTGATCACCACGCGATCACGGGTCGTTGCAGGTGCGGCAAGCGTGAAGGGCTGGTGCTCGTGGGTCATGCACAATGAAAGGTGCGTGATGGCCTGTTCGGACGGTTTGCTGCAGGTGCGGCAAGCGTGATGGGCTGGTGATCGTGCGGCTTTCAAAATGAAAGGTACGTGATGTCCTGGTGATTGGGGGTGTTGCAGATTTTTTGGAGCGTGATCACCAGGGCAAGAGGTGTTTTCGGGGTTTTGGGGCTTTTTCGGAGTGTCTGGGGGCGGGCAACTAGTTGCTAGAGGCGGGTTGGAGATCGGGGGTGCCTTCGAAGGTGGCGGTGAGGGTCCAGCGGCCGATGGCGAGGTTGGGGGCGATGGGGAATTGGCCGTTGAAGTGGCCGGTGGTGTTGGTTTGCGTGGTGCCGAGCAGGGTGGTGGATTCGGGGGTTGTGGCGCCGGTGGGGCCGAGGAGGATTTTGACAGGTTGGTTGGGGACAGGCTGACCGTTGGCGGCGGTGAGGCGGCCTTGCAGAGAAATGGTCTGGCCGCGGAGGACTTGATGGGAAGCTGCGGTGATGATGAGGCTGGTGGGTTGCCGTGTTTCTTGGCGTTGGGCGGGCTGCGTTTGTGGGGACGGGGCTGGTTCGTCGTCGATGGCTATTTCGAGGGTGGGAGCCTGGGTGGCGTCGGTGGCGGGCGGGGTATGCGGGGGCGGCGTGGAGGTTGTGGATGTGTGTTTGTGCCCGGTTTCTTCTTGCGTTGGGGAAGTCTGGGAGGCATCGGATGTCTGATCAGACGCGGCATTGTTGCCCAGGATGCGGTCGAGTTCGGAGAGGTAGGCGGGAGGTTGGGGAAGGGGATCGACGTGGGTTCCGTCGTGGAGGGGGCGGTTCCGGTTGTGGTCGCGGACATCGACATTTTCGGCGGCGCCGCCAAGATCGATGCGGCGCCAGCCCTGGGCGGGCCAGTAGATTTCTACGAAGGCGTGGGTTTCGTTGTAGATATAGCGGGTGGGGATGCCAAGGGCGTGCGCGGTGATGACGAATGCGTGGCTGCGATGGCGGCAGACGCCGATTTTGCCGAGCGCGATGGTTTCGAAGATGTCGCCTGTGCGCGCGGACGAGGGCAGGGCGCGGCTTTCGAAGTCGCGGAAGTGTTCGATCAGGCGCATCAGGGCTTCGTGGGGTGTTTGCTGGCGGCTGATGGCGAGTTGGGTAAGGACGCGCCGGGCGGCAGCCTGGATTTCGGGGGCCAGGGTGGGGCGGAGGGCAGCGGGAAAGTCGTTCCAGCGCACAGACTGGATGAGTTCGCCGTCGAAGTAAAAGCGGGGTGCAGCGAGCTGGATGTTGAGGCGGATGAGTCCGGTGTAGGTGGTCTGGACGTAGAAGTTGTCGGCCTGGTCGCGCACGATGGAAATCGGGACGGCGGGTTCGCTTTCGATGCGGAGGACGCGCTGGGAGGGGGCGACGCTGGGGATGGGATGATATTTTCCGGCTTCGGCGCGGATGATGAAGGAACCCCAGAATGCGTCTTCGGTGGGGAGTTTTTGCAGGGGGGAGCCGTCGGGGAGCTCGACCGGGATGTAGGTGTGGCTGCGGAGTTCGATGAGGTAGGAGCCGTCGGGCGTGCGGGTGGCGTGGTTTTGGACGACCTGGCGCTTGTAGGGAATGATGCTGGGTTCAAACTGCGGGAAGTACTGGAGCGGGTCGACGTGGTCGGTGAGATCGTCGAGTTGGTTGGCGGCAGCGCGGGGATCGAGGGGGCCATTGGGTTGGTTTTGAGGCGTGTCGAAGAGGGGGCCGTCGCCGGTGACGATGGGTTCGTCGTCGCTGATTTCCAGGCTCAGGGCGGGGGGCTGGCCGGGGATGTGGGGTGGTGCGGAGGCGGCTGCGGTTCGTGCGGGTGGGGCGTTTGGGGCGGAGGCGCCGGCGGCGTTTGTAGCAGTTCCAGCGCCGTCGCTGGAGGAGGAAAGGCCCGGGGAGGGGTTGATGTACTCGTGGAGGATGACGCCGTTTCGCCGGGATTGTTGTGGGACCGCTTCCGGGACGGCCAGGAGTTGGGAGCATGCCAAAAGGGCTGGGAATAAGAGCCATCGGGGGGATGATGCGAGATGCCTGGCGCGATTTTTCATCGGTGCTGCTCGTAAAAGAGAGGCTCGTTGATGGCGGTTCGGGTGGTCAGTGCTGGAGGACCAGCACGAATGGTTAGAAGGAGGGGACTCCGGTGGTGGTGATCAGGGCTTTTAAGTCTTCGTCGTTGAAGCGCAGGCCGGCGCCAAAGAAGTAGTCGCGGCGTTCGGGGTTGAGTGCGTCGTCGATACCGGCGGAGAGGAAGGCAAAGCCAAAGAATTGGTAGGCGGCGAAGCTGCGCAGTCTGGGGTTGGGTGCCTGGCCGAAGTTGAAGAGGTCAGTCTGAATTTCGAGGGCGTTGTCGGGCAGCAGGCCGAGCTGGAGGCCGAAGCCGCCGGTGCTTTCGATGATGCCGACGCGACCGGTCATCATCAGGGAGTCGTTGAAGCGGTAGCCTCGGGCCATGAAGAGGCTGATTTTGAATTCGTCGGTGGTGGTCACGCGGGTTTCCTGGAACAGAGGATCTCCGGCGGCGGCATCGGTGGTGTGGACACGTTCGATTTCGGTGCGTGTCGTGCCCCGGAAGTCATCTATAAACTCGAACTGGTAGTATTTTCCTTCCTCGGGTTGCAAACGCAGGCCAAAGACATTTTTGAGCTGGTTGCTGTTGGCGTGATATTCGCTGCGCAATTCCACGATGGTGCGCAGGCGGGAGACGCGTCCAATCAGGTCGCCGGCGTCGTCGAGGATTTGTTCGGTGCGCTGGGCGATGGCGGGATTGTTGATGAGTTCGCCGATGGTGCCTTCGCCTTCGTTGATTTTTTCGGTGATGTCCTGGACGTTTTGCAGGCTGTAGTTAAGCGAATCGAGGGTGCGTTGCAGGCGTCCCAGGGTTCCTTGCAGGGTTCCCAGGCCGGCCTGTACGTCGCTGGTGGACTGGCCGATGATGAAGCGGACTTCCTGAACGATGGCTTCGGTGTCGCGCAGGATGATTTCGAGCGAGTCGGAGCTGCGCTGGGTGAGTGTGGCGATATCGCGGCTGATGGCTGCGGCGTCGTTGACGACCTGGTCGAGTTTTGGGCTGTTGGTGGCGACGAGTTCGTTGACGGTGGCCAGGATGCTTTGCATGTCGTCCATCATTTGTTGGACGCTTTTTTGTGCATCTTCGCTGCCAAAGACGGTGGCCAGGGAGTTGGTAACGGCCTGTATATCGCGGGTGATTTCGTTGAGGCGATCAAAGAGTTCTTCGGGGCCGACGGCGACGATGACGTTGTGGATTTCGTCGCCGGAGTCCAGGACGCGGCCGTCGGTGCCAGGAGTGATTTCGAGGTAATAGTCGCCGATGAGACTGGCCTGGCGTTTGGCGATGGTTGCGCCGTTTTTGAAATGCAGGCCGTCGGGGATGCCTTCGTGCAGGGCGATGTCGTTGCGGACGAGAATGTCGATGCGTGCGCGGCTGCCGACCAGGCGGATGTTTTCGATGGTTCCCACGGGAATACCGGCCATCTGAATGCGGGAGCGCATGGCAAGTCCGGTGACGTCATCGAACATCGCGTAGTAGCGGTTGCTTTCGGTGTTGTTCATCCGAAAATCGCCGGTGAGGGCAATCACCATGGCGATCAGCGCGGCAAATCCTGCGATTACAAGCAAGCCCACCTTAAACGGTGTCATGAACTGAGCTAATTTCATAATGCCTTTGTACCAAAATTGAGCCAGTGGAGCGCGCCATCTAGAGCGATTGCGGGGGGCCGGGGCGGGCGTTGGCTCAAACTGCAAAGTAACGAAGGTAGAAACAACTTACAGCGACCACATCATGACGGTCATGAGATAGTCACTGCACAAAATAGCGATACTGCTCGTAACCACGGAGGAGGTCGTGGCCTGTCCGACACCTTTGGCGCCGCCGGATGCGTAAAAGCCTTTGTAGCACCCAACCAGACCAATGATGATACCAAAAACAGAGGATTTGATCGAAGTATAGAAGAAATCCTGCACGGTGATAAAGCGGGTGATGTGGTGCACGAAGATGCCCGGGTCGGTTTCCATGAAGATGACCGAGAGCAGGTAGGAGGCCGCCATGCCGACAAAGATGAAGAGCATGTTGAGCACGGGCATCATGAACATGGTGGCCAGCAGACGCGGCATGACCAGGTATTGCACGGGGTTGACGGCCATGACGGCCATGGCGTCGATTTGTTCGGTAACGCGCATCGTGCCCAGTTCGGTGGTCATAGAGCTGCCGGTTCGGCCGGCGACCATCAGGCCTGTGAAGACGGGGCCAAGTTCACGCAGCAGGGAAACGGCGACGGTTGCGCCGACCAGGGTTTGGGCATTGAAGAGACGAAATGCGTAGTCCGACTGGTAGGAGAGCACCAGGCCGGCGAACACGCCGGTGAGCAAAACGATGAAAAGGCTGCCCACGCCGACGGACTCAAAGGCCTGGAAGATAATGCGTACGCGGTAGGGCGGTCGAAATGCCCAGAGGATGGCTTCGACCAGCATTTTGGCCATGCCTCCTAATTCCTCAATGGCGAGGATGAGATAGGAGCCGGTGCTCTCAATTGCGGACTTCAACGTGGCCAACGCAGCACTCTTAGCAAACAGAACTAAACCAAAAATAGAGACAGATTCCACATAGATTCAGGCGTTCTGTCGGCTTGGCGATAGCATACTTTTTTGAACACTGCAAAAGTGCGTAGGGTATTTGAAGAACGAAAAAGGCGTGCTAGTGTGGGCGTTACGGCAGTTTATTGTGAAATGAAAGTGATGGGGCGCGTGGAGAGCTAGTTTCTTCTGTTGTCGCGGCAAATCCGGTTATTTACCTGAGCGAAATCAATAAGGAGAGGGCAGTGAATCTGGAGCGCATGGAAGGCAAAGAGCTCGCCGGAAGATTTTTGTTGCAACGGTTGGTCGGGCAGGGAGGGTACGGGGCGGTATTTGAGGCGGTGCAGCTTTCGGTAGGGCGGCGCTGCGCGGTGAAGGTGATGTTGCCGGAGCTGTGCGAGAAGGAGGCGACGGCGCGGCGATTTGCGACGGAAGCACGGGCGATTTCTCAGCTGGTGCATGCGAACAGTGTGGTTTTGTATGATTTTGGGCAAACGCAGGGGCCTGAGAAGTTGCTGTATCTGGTGATGGAATTTCTGGAAGGCAGAGATCTGAACCAGTTTATTGAGCAGGAAGGGCCGATGGATCTGGAAACTTGCGTACATATTGTTCGCCAGATCGGTGGAAGTTTGCATGAAGCGCATTCGCAGGGGTTGGTGCATCGCGATGTGAAGCCGCACAATATCATGCTGATTGAGCGTCAGCAGGATCCTTTTTATGTGAAGGTCATCGACTTTGGAATTGCCAAGACGTTGGAGTCGTCGCGCTTGACGATGCAGCAGTTGACGCAGGATGGCACGATGATCGGTACGCCTCATTATATGGCGCCGGAGCAGGTGCTGGATCGGGCACTGGATGGGCGGACGGATCAGTATTCGCTGGCGATTACGATTTATAAGATGCTGGTCGGGCGTACGCCCTTTCAGGGGACGACGGCGATTGAAGTGGCATCGAAGCAACTGAGTGAGACGCCGATGCCAGTCAGTACGTATCGTAAGGATTTACGAAATCGAGGTGCGCTGGAACGGGTGTTGCTGCGGGCGTTGTCCAAGGAGCCGGCGGGTCGGTTTTCCAATATGCTTGAATTCGTGGACGCGTTCGCCGAGGCGGCTCTGATCGAGGATGATTCGTTTTACTCGGGCGAAAACACGTTGGTGGATACGCCCTCGGCGTTGCAGGCGCATGATGTTCCACCGCCGCAGTTGAGTTCGGATTATGTGTCGGGGGAGGACGACGGTTCTGAAGATGCTGACGATGCCAAGAGTTCGGGTGGCTGGCAGGATGAGGAGCCAGGCGCGACGTTGTTTGTTGCGCAGAAATATGAGCCGGCCGTGATCGTTCCGGCTTCGGCGCAGGAGGGAGTACCGGCGGAGGAAGACGCCAACAATGGTTTGTCTGAAAATTTGGAGGCGAAAAGTGTGACCGTGGAGACCCGTACGGCGTTGTCGGAAATTACGTCTTCCATGGCGAATCCCAGAAGTTTGCTGCGTGCGATGATTGCGTTGACGTGCGTTTTTATGCTGGTGCTGGCTGTTATTCTGGTGCGCCTGTTGCCGATGGGCGGAGCGGAGGCAAGTCCTGCCGTGGTAAGGGCCGAAGTTGCCGGGGAGGTAAAAAATGTTGCGCAGATTGCAGGTGGTTCGACTGCAGAAAGCGCGGTGAATGAAGCCAGCGGCGGGAAACTGGCTGAGGCGGCGGGTGGAAAACCGGTGGTTTCCGACGAGGAGCTGAAAAGAACGGCAGCGGTCGGCCAAGAGTTTGGCCTTCGGGTGCAAACGCGGGCTCAACAGCAAGTGGATACATGGCAGGAACAGGAGAAGGCGGCGGCTCTGGCCAGGGCTGAGGCGGCCAAGAAGGAGGCAGCAAAGCAGCCGCTGGCACGTGTGCGTGTGACCTTGATTCCGTGGGGAACGCTGCAGGTAAATCGGCGGGTTTATAGTGATGCTCCTCGTCAGGATCTGCGGCTGTCGCCGGGGCGTCATACCTTTATTTTAAAGCAAGGGGATCAGGAGAAGGTGCGCAAGATCGTTGACGTGGAGGCTGGCTCCCATACAATGGTCGAGCTCGTCGCAAGATAAAGGATGCGCGATCTTGGATAGATTTGGCAGGGAATTTAGACCTGCTGGAAATTCAACAATCAGTAGAAGACAGGACGATTCATGCCGGATTCAGAACATGCACGAACAGAGTCGCAGCACGGTGAGTTTGGTGGAGAGCTTAACGGTGGCGGAGATGTCGTCGTTTATCCGGAGTTTTCGGCTGTCCGAAAAGAGATTCAACAGTTGATCGAGGGTGGTCAGCATTCGGAGGCGATTGCTCGTTTGCAGCAAAGCGCTGCGCAGCCTGCCGATACGCGGGATCTGGAGGAAAGTCTCTGGTTGTTCTGCCAGCTGGGCGATTTGTGCCGGGCTTTCGATCAGGAAGACGAAGCGCTTGCGGCGTATGAACGGGCGTATGAACTCGATCCGCGCCAGCGCCGCGTGTTGCAGCCTTTGTCGGAATTGTTGCTCGCCAAGAAACGCTCGGACGAGGGCATTCAGGTCGTGCAGGCGTTGTTGCTGCATCATAAAAGTGAGTTGCCGGGCGAAGAACTTTGCCAGATTTATCGTCGGCTCGGCGCTTTGTATGAGTCGTCCGAGGAGTTTGAGAAGGCGCGTCATGCGTTTGAAAAAGCCCTGGAATATCAATCGGGCGATCCGCAGGCACTGACCGGCGTGTTGCGCATGGTCGGGCAAATCGGCGATCCGAGCGATGTGGTCGAGGCGCGGCTGAAGCTGATCAACAGTCTGGATAATGCGCAGGCGCGTTCGATGGCACTGGTTGCGCTGGGTGATGACTGGCACAGCAAGTTCAACGATTCTGGCCGTGCGCTGGATACATATGAGCAGGCTGTGGCGGAATGGTCGGAGAATCAGCGTGCGATTGAGCGGATTGCCGAGGTTGCGCGTGAAATGAGTGACTGGCGGCGGGTAAGTCGCGCCTATTTCACGCTCAGCAAGCTGTCGGGTGATGATCCGGTTAAGGCGGCGGACTGGCTGATCCAGTCTTGCTTTGTAGCGCGCGATGAGCTGTGGGAGCCGGATAAGGCGCTGATTGGATTTAAGAAAGCGTTGGAGCTTGATCCTGGTCGTCTGGATGCGTTCAAGGCGCTGACGTCGATTCTGGTCGATACGCAGGACTGGGAAGGGCTGGAAGTCGCCTACGTTCAGTTGATCGGGGCAAATCAGGAGCGGGAGAACGTCGATCCGAATTTGCTGGTCGTTTTGTGGCAAAAGCTGGGTGATTTGTATCGTCTGCATCTGAATCGGGTGGGCGATGCGGTGTTTGCCTACGATCAGGCCAGTGCGCTGATGCCGGACAATGTGGAATTACACGAAGCTGTGATCGAGCTGACGGAAGAAGATCCCGAGAACCTGGATCTGGCGTTGCAGCATCTGGAAGCGTTGCGGATGCGGTCGGAGAATCGCGGCGTGGTTCTGGAGCGGATCGGGCGCGTGTATCTGCGCAAGAAAGAGGCGGACCGCGCGTTGTGCATTTTTCGGGCGCTGGCTTATAGCGGGCATCAGCTCGATGAGCGCGCGCTTGGCTTTGTGAAACGCTTTGAGTCGCCGATTGTTCGGCCGCTGAAAACATCGCTTACCAGCAATCTTTTGCAGGAATATGTGGTGAGCAGCGCGCTGGAAACTGCGATCAGCGATACGTTTACGTTGCTCAAGCCGGCGCTGGAAGAATGGACCGGTGAGAGTCGGGCCAAGTATAATTTGCGGCGCAAAGATCGGGTAAAGCTCGAAGAGCAACTGGCGTTTAATAATTTGTTCAAAACGATCGGGGCTTCGCTTGGTTATCAGGAGCTGCCGGAGCTGTGGCGCAAGGCAGATCAGCAGGGTTTGATCAACGGCGCGCTGATTCCAGAAGGATTGATCGTCGGTGATGAGCTGCTGGGCAGTGGACGCGAGAAACACATTGCGTTCGTGGTGGCCAAGCAGCTTTTCTTGTTTTTGAAGCCGTTTTATCTGGCGGCGATTCGGCCGATTGGCGATCTGGAAGGGTTTTTCCTGCGCGCGCTTGCATTGACGAGGCCGGAGCTGGATCTGGCGAGTTCGCTGGAGCAGGACAGTGCGTTTCGAGAGATCCGTAAACGGGTAAAGGGCGCGGAGTTTGAGCGTCTGGTGCGTGCGATCGCCAAGGTTACGGCCCATGGTACCGACGTGAAGCTGGGCGCATGGCTGGAGGCGGTGGAAGATACTGCGAACCGCGTAGGATTTATCTTTTGCGATGATCTCAAGGTCTGTGAAGACTACCTGCGTCGCGATCCGCAACCGATCAGCAATCGAACAGTTGAACAAAGAATGCAATCTCTCGTTGACTACTCGGTCAGTGAGCAGTACCTCTCCCTGCGCCCACTTCTGGGAATAAACGTGGCCTGACAGACTTCTCTTTAACCAGCGCGTTGGTGATTTCATCCTCCAGTGTGCTGGCCCGAAATCAAATGTCGGGTCTGCGGTTTTGATTCCGTGACAGTCATGGGATTTTCCGCCTCTGCTTTGAATCGTGCGATGGCACGATTTGAGAGCGGAGAAGAAGATCTCATGACGCGCGCGCGATCCTGGAGGATCGCCGTGTTTCGTTAGCCTTCTTGTAGTGCATTCCATGAAAAAGATTAGAAACATCGCCATTGTCGCTCACGTCGATCACGGTAAGACGACACTCGTAAATCAACTTCTTGAACAATCCGGCACCATGCCCGCGCATCGTCAGCTCGCCGATCGCGCGATGGACAGCAATGCACTTGAGCAGGAGCGTGGTATCACGATCTATGCCAAGTGCACGTCTATCGATTGGGAAGGCTACCGGATCAACGTTATTGATACGCCGGGTCACGCCGATTTTGGTGGTGAAGTCGAGCGCGTATTGAAAATGGTCGACTCGGTATTGTTGCTGGTCGACTCTTTTGAAGGGCCGATGCCGCAGACGAAATTTGTGTTGCGTAAATCGCTCGATCTGGGGCTGAAACCCATTGTTGTGATCAATAAGATCGATCGTCCGACGGGGCGGCCGGATACGGTGTTGAACATGGTCTTTGATCTGTTCAGCGATCTGGATGCGACCGAAGAGCAGCTTGATTTTCCGGTTGTGTATGCATCGGGTCTGGGCGGTTTTGCGGTGACGGATCTGAAAGATGAGCGCGTCAATATGGATCCGCTGCTGCGTGCGGTGGTTGAGCATGTGCCGGCACCGGCTGGCGACGATGCGGCGCCGTTGCAGATGCAGGTGGCGACGCTGAAGGCCGATGAATACCTGGGACGCGTGGGAATCGGACGGATTTACAATGGTACGATGTCGGTGGGGGATCGCGTTTTGATTTGTCGTCGTGATGGCAAAAAAGACGCCGCGCGGATCACCAAGCTGTTTGGCTTCCAGGGACTGGATCGAGTGGAGCGGCAGACGGCTGCGGCCGGTGATATCGTGGCGGTTGCCGGTCTGGATGAGGTTTTGCCGGGCGATACGATTTGTTCGGTGGACAATCCGATGCCGATGCCGGTCATTGCAATCGACGAGCCGACGGTTTCGATGGTTTTGATGATCAACAACAGCCCGTTTGCCGGGACGGAAGGCAAGTTCTTGACGTCGCGCCAGATCAAGGAGCGGCTGGACAAGGAATTACAGCAAAACGTGGCGTTGCGCGTGGAAACGAGCGACGTGGCCGAAGGTTTCGTGATTTCGGGCCGCGGCGAAATGCATCTGGGGATTTTGTTGGAAGAGATGCGCCGCGAGGGTTTTGAGATGCAGGTTTCGCAGCCGCGCGTGATTTTCCGTGAGGATGAGAACGGCCAGCGTCTGGAACCGATCGAGGAAGTGATCGTTGAGGTCGATGCGGAGTATTCCGGCAGCGTGATTCAAAAGCTCAGCGAGCGTCGGGGTGAAATGACCAAGCTTGAGGTCAATGCGGACGGAACGCAGCGGCTGGAGTTTCTGGTGCCTTCGCGCGGACTGTTCGGATATCGGTCGGAATTTATGACGGATACGCGCGGAACGGGTGTAATGTACTCTGTTTTGAGTGGTTATGAGCCGTATCGTGGCGAGCTGGGCCATCGTCGTAATGGTGCGTTGATTGCGCTGGAGCGCGGCGAGGCGACTGGTTATTCGTTGTCGAGTTTGCAGGAGCGAGGTGCGCTGTTCATCGGGCCGCAGGAATCGGTTTATGGTGGCCAGGTGATCGGGCTGTGCTCGCGCGATAACGACCTGGTGATCAATCCGTGCAAGAAAAAGGCGCTGACCAATATGCGTGCCTCGGGCTCGGACGATGCAGTGGTGCTGACGCCGCCGCGCCGTTTCAGTCTGGAGCAGGCAATCGAGTTCATTACGGCCGACGAGTATGTGGAGATTACTCCGAAATCGATCCGGATTCGTAAGGCTGAACTCGATCACAACCGTCGCAAGCGTGCGTAAACGCCTGTGCGAGTTTGATGCCGCATGATGACTACGCGGCTGCGAACGTTTGGTTACGACGGTAATTGACGTTTGCCCGCGTAGTCATTTTGGCGATGAACATCTCCAGCCAGACGGCGTCTTCGGTGATGATCGTTGCTTGATAGCGGTACAACGGGCCGAGGGTTTTGATAGTGCGGGCGTTGCTTGCGCGACAGCTGGTGATGGTCATGCGCAAATCGTAGCGTTCGGCACAGTTTTCAATGCAGACCGTAACGCGCACATCCTGGCCCGGGCGCAGGTCAAAATCTCCTAAAAAACACAATGAATCTCGCTTCCAGGTCCGCAGGTTGGAATGCCTGAGGTGCTGGAAAAACTGCTGCTCGCTGGCGAAATTGCAGACGATTCTTCGCATATGAACTCCTGTATTTGTGCGTGTGTGCCTCCGTGGCGATAGGTTTTGTAACGCGTTTTGGGGAGTGCGCAAGAATTTTGGTTGTTTAGGCTGAAGTGGGCGTTGGAGAGCGGGCTTTATAGATAGGATAGATATCGGGGCGTTCGGCCGGCGATTTACATCGGTAAATCTGGATTTGGATGGCTGGGGGAGGTATTTAGGGTGCTATTTTTCTGTTTTGGGGAAAAGTGGTACGGAATTATGTGGAGTAGGGCGCATGTCTGAGGGTAGTTACAGGTAGTTTCTCGATTCCGTAGCCGTTTGGTTGGAAACAATGTGGTTGAGCGTAGAGCCGTCAGGTCTTCCCGGTGTTTCCGGGGCTTTGGACGTTTCCTGCAGAAAATTCTGGCCCGGCTAAAATTCGTAGAAATATAGAAAAGTACAGGACCGGCCGGCCAGGACAGAACAGTTCTTGAAAAGACATGAAATTTATAGAAATTTCTGTAAATTCAGAATTTTC
>JBEBUW010000047.1:0-31372 GCA_040393065.1 Lujinxingia vulgaris
CAGTGTTTGTGCGGGATCTGGGAGATTGGGAGGTGGTTTTCGTTGGGGGGCAGGCGGCGTTGGGTTAGCGCTGCTGGCGCAGCTTTTTGGGTGTGTTTTTCAATAAATCTCTTGCGCTACCCATGAAACGGGTCCGACCGGGGGCGAGCCGCCTGGTCTCGTGCCAGAGCTTTGCTCCGCTGGGGCCGAAAGCCCCGCTGCGCTTGTGCGAAGTCATGGTTGCCTGGGTCTGCCAGTTCGACCGGGGATTGATTTTTCCCCGGGAGAACGTGGCTGTGGAGGGGGAGTGCGTTTGCAAAGGTGTGTTGAAGAAGATGAGGTCTTGGCCCCGGTAATGTTGGAAGACATTGCCGGGGCTTTTTTGTGGATTTTGTTGGGTTGGCTCCCGTCTCAGAGACAGGGGCCGGGCCAGTGTTTGCGACCGGGGATTGATTTTTCCCCGGGAGAACGTGGCTGTGGAGGGGGAGTGCGTTTGCAAAGGTGTGTTGAAGAAGATGAGGTCTTGGCCCCGGTAATGTTGGAAGACATTGCCGGGGCTTTTTTGTGGATTTTGTTGGGTTGGCTCCCGTCTCAGAGACAGGGGCCGGGCCAGTGTTTGTGCGGGATCTGGGGGATCTGGGGGTGGTTTTAGTTGGGGGCGGGGAGGAGGGCGAAGCGGTGGTTGACGTGGAGGAGCATGAAGCCGTCGATCTGGTTGAAGCGGGTGGTGGGTGTGCAGCGGGGGTGTTTGGTGAAGAGGTAGGGTTCGAATTTGCGGGTCTGGTCGTTCCAGGTTTTGATGAGGCTGAGGGTGTTTTTGCCTTTGGGCTGGGCGCGGCAGCCGGTGTCGAAGCCGGTGCAGTCCAGGTCTTCGGTGACTTCGATTTCGCAGATATCGAGTCCGGGTTGGTCGTCGATGTTGGTGAAGTAAATCTGGCTGGTGCGCAGTGTGCGGACTTTTGCGGTGGAGGAGATGCGCTCGGGGTGAAGTTCGCCGACGCGGCCGATCTGGGTGTGGGCGTCGATGAGGGTGATGCCGGTGAGGTCGATGTGTTCGTGGCTGTGGCGGGTGGCGCGTTTCCAGCCGACGGCCCAGAAGGCGGGGCTGATGGCGGAGAGCGGGGTCATGGAAAACTGGGTGAGGTGGGGCTGACCGGGGGCGGGTTGCAGGCCGCACTGGGTGAGGGGTGATTCGAAGAGGGAGAAGGCGCGGCGGATGGTCCAGCCGTCGCCTTCGGGGACGAGATGCGTCCAGACGGCTTCGCTGCGGGAGCTGGCGGTGCACTGGCCGGAGGCGGGGTTTGGGCCGCAGAGTAGCAGGGCGACGCGGTTCTGGCGGTTGGTGGATTGGTAGGCGTCGAGGAGCAGGATGTCGTTGCGTGCTTCGCGGCAGAGTGCGGGCAATAGCTCGGAGTGGGTGGGGATAGTGGCCTGGACGGCGTGCAAATCCGGGAGGGTGTGCCAGGAGCTGGAGACGGCTTCGAGCTGTTGGAATTGCCACTGGCCGTTGCTGTGGCGCCAGGCGCCGAGTGTGTTGGCAGCGGAGGAGGTTTCGGCAAGTGGGAGGTGGGGCAGAAGTTCGGTGTTGAGGAGGGCGAAGCGGGGTGTGCCGGCGCCGGTGTCGGGCAGCATGCTGAGGATGGTCTGGGGGCCGGGGCGGTTGGGATCGTCGCCGTCGAGGACTTCTACGCGGAAGGCGATTTCGGGCAGGGGAAAGGCGGCGACCTGGGGGAGTGCTTCGATGGGAATGGCGAGTTCGAGGGAGTAGCCGTTGACGCGTTTTTGGGCGGCAGTTGTGATGGTGCCGGAGTTGGTGGCGGCGCTGTGGATGTTGCCGTCGGGGGTGATGGTGAGCGTGGTGTCGTGCGCGAGCAGGTTTTTGTGGGGGAAATCAGCGGGGAGTCGGCTGTGCAGGCGTTCGAGCTGGGGATCGCGCAGCCAGATCTGGACGGCGTCTACGGGTTGGTCGGGGGAACGGATGATGACGTTGTCGTCGATGACGTCGATCAGGAAGTAGAGGTAGTTTTCGTCGGCGTGAAGGGCGAGTCGGAAGCTGGCGTCGTTGGCATCGGTCCAGAATTCGGGGCCGGATTCGATGTCGGCGCGTGATTTGAAGGTGCGTGCGCGGGAGAGATCCCAGTCGTTGGGTTCGCCGTCGATGGTGCGCGACATGGTGGCGGAAGCGGCCGGAATGAAGAGGGCGTCGCTGTCCGAGGCGGCCGGGCGGCGGGTGGTGGTGTGGCGTTGGGGATCGACGGGTGCGTCGAGCAGGTCGCCGCGGGCGCGGTAGCCGGACTGGTCGGCGACTTCGAAGGGATTGATGGACGGCGTGCTTTTGCAGGAGATGGCAAAGAGCGTGGAGGCGAGAACGAGGGCGACAAACGGTGCCTGGGCCGGGATTTTGGGGAGCGGGCGAAGGCGTTTGTAGGAGGTTTTCACGATGTTTTCTCCAAACTTTTCGTGAGTTGACTGAGCAGGTTCAGGGCCTCGATCGGGGTGAGGGTATTGATATTGATTTCGCGCAGTTGTGCGAGTGCCGCGGTTTCTTCGGGGGCAAGGGCGGAGGCTGCGGCGTTGAAGAGCGAGAGCTGGTTGGGATTGTATTGTGTGTTGGTGCGCAGGGGCTGGCGAGTGTTTTGCTGGCCGGGGCGCTGGCCGGGTTTGGGCAGCCCCATGTCGTCGAATTGTCCGGCTTCGAGGTTGTCGAGTACGTTTTTGGCGCGCTGGACCACGGCTTCGGGCAGGCCGGCCAGGCGTCCGACCTGGATGCCGTAGGAGCGGTTGGCCTGGCCTTCGACGAGTTTTCGCAAAAAGATGATGTCGTCGTTCCATTCCTTGACGGCGATGCTCAGGTTGACGGCGCCTTCGAGGGTGCGGACGAGTTCGGTGAGCTCGTGGTAGTGCGTGGCGAACAGCGTTTTGGCACCGATTTCGTCGTGTAAAAACTCGGCGACGGCCCAGGCGATGGAGAGGCCGTCGAAGGTGGAGGTTCCGCGGCCGATTTCGTCGAGGATGATCAGGCTTTTGGCGGTTGCGTTGTTGAGGATGTGGGCGGTTTCGGTCATTTCGACCATGAAGGTCGAGTGGCCGCGGGCGAGGTTGTCGCTGGCGCCGACGCGGCTGAAGATTTTGTCGACGACGCCGATGGTGGCGGATTCGGCGGGGACAAAAGACCCCATCTGGGTGAGGAGCGTGATGAGGGCGACCTGGCGGATGATGGTGGATTTACCGGCCATGTTGGGGCCGGTGATGATGGAGAGGCGTTTGTCGGTGCCATTGCAGTGGACGGAGTTTCCGATGAAGCGTTCGCCGACCAGCGTGGATTCGACGACGGGGTGGCGGCCTTCGATGATGTCGATGGTGTCGTCGTTGTTGACGGCGGGGCGGCAGTAGTCTTTGCGGTGGGCGAGTTCGGCAAGGCCGGTGATGACGTCGATGTCGGCAAGGCTTGAGGCGGTTTGCAGCAGTTGGGAGGTGTGGGTGCTGACTTCGCGGCGGAGTTCTTCGAAGAGTTTGTATTCGAGTTGTTTTCGTAAGTCGTCGGCGCCCAGGATGCGCTCTTCCATTTCTTTGAGTTCGGGGGTGTAGAAGCGCTCGGCGTTGGCGAGTGTTTGCTGGCGGATGTAGGTTTCGGGGACGGCGTCGAGGTTGGCGCGGGTGATTTCGATGTAGTAGCCGAAAACGCGGTTGTATTTGACTTTGAGGCTGCTGATGCCGGAGCTTGCGCGCTCGCGGGCTTCGAATTGCAAGATCCAGTCTTTGCCGTGGGTGGAGAGGTCGATGAGTTCGTCGAGTTCGGCGTTGAATCCGACCTGGAAGAGGCCGCCTTCGTTGAGGGCGGTGGGTGGGTGTTCAACCAGGGCGCGATCGATGAGGGTGCAGAGTTCTTCGCAGGGATCGAGGCTTTGTTCGAGGGTGCGAAGCAGGCTGGAGGAGCGTTCCGCGAGGAGGTCTTTGACGTCGGGGAGGACGGCCAGCGTGCTCTGGAGGCTGCGCAGGTCGCGGGCGTTGGCGGTGGCGGCGGAGATGCGGCCGCAGAGACGTTCGATGTCGTAGACTTCGGCCAGAGCGGTGCGCAGATCCTGACGGAGAGCCGGCGCTTTGACGAGTTCTTCGACGGCATCGAGGCGTTGTTCGATGGCGGCGACGTCGATAAGCGGGTAGTTGAGCCAGTTGCGCAGGCGGCGGGCGCCCATGGAGGTTGTGGTGCGGTCGATGACGCTGAGCAGGCTGCCGGAGCGTTTGCCGCCCATGAGGGTTTCGGTGAGCTCGAGGTTGGCCCGGGTGGATTCGTCGATGATGAGAAAGGACGTGGCGCGGTAGGGGACGACGCGGCGGATGTTGGCGGGGATGCCGCGGCGTGTTTCGACCAGGTATCCGAGTACGGCGGCGGCGGCCTGGCGGACGATGTCGGTGTTCTGGAACTTGTAGTCGATGAGGGTTTGCGCGAACTGGTCGACGTCGTCGGTCTGGAGGTAGTAGCCGTCGGTGGTCAAGTCTTCCTGGAGGCGGACGCCTTTCTGGACGGTTTGGGTGAGCTGGTTCCAGTCGAAAAAGGCGGCGGGCCGGGGGCGGAAGAAGGTTTTTTCGAGTTGTGCGCTCAGGGCTTCGAAGAGGTGGTTCTGGTCGTCGATGACGAGGATTTCGCGGGCTTCGATGCGGTTGAGTTCGGCGGCCAGTTCGCTGAGTTCGGTGAGTTCGGTGGTGCGGAAATCGCCGGTGGAGATGTCGACGCAGGCAAGGCCAAAGGAGGTGTTTGGGGGGGAGGTGTGGGCGACGATGGCGGCGACGAAGTTCGGGCGCGCGGCGTCCAGGTTGTCGCTGTCCAGCACAACGCCGGGGGTGATGATGCGGACGACGTCGCGTTTGACGATGCCTTTGGCGACGCTTGGATCTTCGAGCTGGTCGCAAATGGCGACGGTGTAGCCTTTGGCGATGAGCTGGCTGACGTATCCGGCAGAAGAATGGTGGGGCATGCCGGCCATGGGGACTTCGTCGTCGCTGCCGCGGTTTCGGGAGGTGAGGGTGAGACCGACTTCTTTGGCGACGAGGACGGCGTCTTCGAAGAACATTTCGTAGAAATCGCCGAGGCGGAAGAACAGGATGGTATCGGGGTAGCGTTGTTTAACGTCCAGATATTGTTGCAACATCGGAGTTAACTTCTTGGTCATTGGTGGGGCCGTAGGTCGTAGGTGTGAATTTGTTGCGTTTCTGCGGAAGTGTTCAGGCGGCGGACGATAGCAATGGCTTTGGGATTGCACAAGATCGGGGTGTTATGAATGAAAGGCAGGGTAAAGGCGTGTCTCGCGCGAAGCCGCGAGGCCGCGAAGGAAAGGCTTAAGGAAAGGCTTAAGGAAAGGCAAAAGGCGCACGCGAAGCCGCGAGGCCGCGAAGGAAAGGCTTAGGGAAAGGCTTAAGGAAAGGCATGGATCGGGTCGTGGAGCTGGACGCTTGTCTTTTGGATTTGGCGAGCGGAGCGCAGCGTATTTCTAGCCCCGCATGAAATGCGGGGTGTGACGTCGTGAACCGCAGCCACGTATTGTGTGACGTCGTGAACCGCAGCCACGTATTGTGTGACGTCGCGAACCGCAGTCACATATTGTGTGACGTCGCGAACCGCAGTCACGTATTGTGTGACGTCGCGAACCGCAGCCATGTATGGGGTGGGTTACCTTCACGTATTGTGTGGCGTCGTGGGGTATAGCCACGGCGGATGGTGTGGGAGGGCGAAGGGTGGCTGATCGCAGCTGAAATCGGGATGAGGGAGGACAAAGGGTGGCTGATCGCAGCTGAAATCGGGATGTGGGAGAGCGGGGAAGAGCTGATTTCAGGTGTGAGGGTTGATGCGGGAGGGCGAAGGGTGGCTGATCGCAGCTGGAATCGGGATGAGGGAGGACGAGAAATAGCTGATCACAGCTGGAATCGGGATGTGGGAAGATGAAAAACGGGTGAAAATGCAAAAATCGGGCTGGAGGTGCCCGATTTTAGCTGATCATCCCTGTTGGAATGTTCAGTCAGGGGACGAGGTAGACGATCCAGCTTGCGGCGGAGAAGGCTTCCCAGCGTTCGGAGCGTAGATCGTTGTAGGAGAAGCTGTCGTAGGAGAATCCGGGAATGCGGACACCGTAGACGACCAGGTAGAGGGGGCCGGGATAGAGTGGGTCGGGGCGCTGGTCGGCGGACAGGTGGGAGAAGTCCGGGAACTCGGGCAGGGTGACGGTGGTTTCGTTGCCGGGCATGACGAATTGCCAGACGGGGAGGTTGTCCAGGTTGCGTAAGATGACCCAGTAGAAGTCCGGCTCGTAGGGGCCTACGGCGCGGAAGCGGATGGTGTTGTCGGTGATGACGCCGCCGGAGTAGGGGGAGACGAGTTGGGGGACATCGAGCAGCGGGGGCATGTCGATGACGCGGGTGAGGTCGGGGACGCCGATTCTGGAGGTCTGGGAGTAGGGGGAATAGGTGTTGGTGTAGCTTCCGCCGTTGAGGGTGAAGGTCATGTCGTGGATGGCGGCGGTTTTGCGGGGTTGGCCGGGGATTTCGAGCATGCTGTCCAGGCTTCGGGCGCGGGTGGGGCTTCGGAAGACGCCTTCGAAGCCGAAGTCCCAGAAGATGTTGACGATGTTGTTGTTGGGGCCCTGGGGCGCGTAGATGGGGTTGACGAGTTTGACGCGCGCGGTCTGGTCGAGGGGGATGTCGCACTCGAGATCGACGTGGTAGTGGGCGCCGGCCGTGACGTTCAAAAAGCGTTTGATGGCCATGAACTCGGCTTTGAAGGTGTCGGTGGGTTCGTCGTAAATGCCGCACAGACCGATGAGGGCGACGTCGCCGACGCGGGAGCGGATTTCGTAGTGGTCGTTGTCGCCGACGGTGGCACTGGTGCCGGGGTACACAGCGGGACTGGAGAGATCGCGCTGGGTGGTCTGGACGATGGAGCGGTCGAAGGTGGTGTCGAAGTCGCCGTTTTCGGCGCGTTTGCCGACGGAGCGGATCGTGCCGGAGATGGTGCCGTAGGGGGGAGGATCGACGAAGCCTCCGCCGCCATCACCGTCGAGCGGGGTGAGGAAGAGGGTGATGTTTTCGGCGTCGACGGCTTGCACGGTGGAGGAGGAGAAGCCGGCCGCGGTGGCGGTGACGGTTTGTGCGCCAAGGACGTCGGGGCCGGAGAGGGTGAGCTGGCCGTTTGCGTCGGTGGTGCCCTGGTAGGGAGTTTCGGAGCGGGTGGAGAGCATGACGAAGGCGTCGGGGACGGGGCTGCCGCCCATGGCGAGTACGGAGATGTTGACGGAGCCCTGGACTTCGGAGCCGGAGGCGCCGCCGAAGGTGTCGATGGGGTTGAAGTAGAGGAAGGGATAGGGAGCTTCCAGGGTTGTGCCGTCGCCGCGGAAGAGGACGGGGACGGAGCCGGTGCGCGGACGTGCGGGCGTGCGGAAGGTCAGGTTGTGGTCGTCGATGGGGTGGATGTCGGTGGCGGGGCGGCCATCGAGCGTGATGGTGAGGTCGTCCAGGGAGGAGAAACCGGTGCCGCGGACGGTGACGAAGGTGCCGCCGGCGAGTGCGCCGCGGGTGGGGGAGTAGCCCCAGATTTGGAGGGGAGCCTGGAAGCGGTAGGCGTCGGGGGCGGTGGTTGTGAGCGTGTTGGTGGTGTTCGCGGCGTGCAGGGTGATGTCGACCAGGGCGGCGCCGTGGGGAGGCGTGGTGGCGCGGATCTGGGTGTCGGAGATGATTTCGAAGTCTGCGGGCAGTGTGCCAAAGAAGACCTGTGTGGTGTGGGAGAGGCCGGCTCCGGTGATGGTGACGGTCTGGTTGCCGTCGGTGGGGCCGCTGGTGGGGGTGATGTGGGTGATGGCGGCGGCTTGCTGGTAGAAAAAGCCGTCGCTAAGGCGTGCGCGTTCGGTGGTGCCGGTGCGGGCGATGATGTCGACCGGGCCGGCTGTGGTTGTGGCCGGGGTGCGGACGAGGGCGTGGCCGGCGGAGGTTTCGAGGATGGTGGCCGGTTGGCTGCCAAAGAGGATGCTGAGGTTTGCGGCGTCGAAGCCGTGGCCGACGAGCCAGACGTCGGTCTGGCCGGTGGTGGGGCCGCTGGCCGGGTGCGCGGCGCTGAGCGCGAAGCTGTTGTCGGTGCGGTAGAGATAGGCGTTTTTGAGCAGATGGGTTTCGTGGTCGTGCTCGAGGCGGACATCGACCAGGCCGGGGCTCGTCGCAGCAGGCGTGGTGACGCGCAGGGTGTTGTTGGCCGGATCGATGGCCTGGATGGTGGCCTGGTTTTGGCCGAAGAATATGCGCGTGGTTTGCACGGAGAGGTTGCCAAAGCCCTGGCCGTGGAGGGTGACGGTCTGGCCGCCGGCGGGCAGGCCGCTGGTGGGCGAGAGGCGGGTGATTTTGAGGGGCGTGTAGAAGGTGACGGCGTTGGGGATTTCGAGGTTTTCGGTGGCGGTGGTCAGGCGCATTGTGGCCGGGCCGGCGGGATGTGCGGGCGTGACGACGCGGAGCAGGGAATCGCTGACAACCTGGACGTGGGCGGCGTTGTGGCCGGAGAAGCTGACGCCGGTCGGGTGGGTGAAGCCGCTGCCGTGGATTTCGATTTCGGTGCCGCCGGTGGTGGGCAGGCGCCGCGGGGTTATGGTGTCGACGGCAAGGGTGGTGAGGTAGGAAAAGCCGTCGGTGAGGTGCCGGGTGGTGCCGTCGGGCGCGATGGCGCGTACGAGCACGGGGCCGGGGCCGGGGGCGGGCGGTGTGCGGCCGACGAGCGCAAGGCCGGAGAGTCGGACGGGGACTTCCTGGCTGCCGAAGAAGACGCGGGTGCCCGGCAAGAGTCCGACGCCGGTGAGCTGGAAGCGGGTGTCGCCGCTGGTGGGGCCGGTGGGCGGGATGATTTCAGTAAGTTGGAAGTCGCCGGGTGTGTCGGGGCCGGTGTCCCAGTCCCAGTCGTCGCCGCCGCCGTCGGGTGGGCGCCGGCCGGTGTCGGTGGGATCGGTTGTGGTGTCGGAGGGATCGTGGGTGTCGCGCGGATCGTGGGTGGTGTCCTCCGTGCCGACATCGGCTGCGGGATTGGCGACGTCATGATGTTGTTGCTGAGGATCGGGATCGTCGGAACACGCTCCAAGCCAGAATGAGAAAATCGCGGTGAGCGCGCAGGCAGTGAGCAAGGAGTTTTTCACGAAAGACCCTCCAAAAAAGAATAGGGGTAAAGCGGGTGAGTGTCGCGATTCCAAACCAGCCGAGGGGTGGAAAGGATTCCAGTGGCGTTTGAAAAAGGTCTGGAAAAGTGAGGGCGCGCTCTTCTTTGGGAAGAGCGCGCCCCGGTTGGTTCGATACCGATTAGAATCGGATGTTGGTGTAACCTACGGAGACGGACTCAATCGCGCTGTAGGCCAGATCGTCGTAGGAGAAGCCTTCGTAGGTCATGTTGGGGCCGCGCAGACCGAAGAAGATGAGCTGGTAGGTGCCGCCCGGATAGGGAACGGGGCGCTCGGCAGCGGGCAGGTGCGAGAAGCTGGGGAAGTCGGGGAAGCGAATGCTTGTGGCGTCGCCCGGGATAAAGGCTTCCCAGACGGTGTCGCCCCAGAGGGGATCGACAAGCATGGCCCGGAAGTATTCGGGTTTGACGGTGGAGTTGATCGTGAAGTGAACGGTGCGATCAATGAGTTGTCCGCCGCTGGTTGGGGAGGTGACGTTGACGATACCGGGTAGCGGGGGCATGGGCTGTACGGAGTCGATGTCGGTGATGTCGCGAACGAACGCTTCGCTGGAAGGGTCGAAGAGTTGTGCGCCGGAATTGCGGTAGGTTCCGCCGATGACGAAGTAGCGTCCGTCGGCGAGTTTTCCGCTCAGCGGGGCCATTTGCGGGGCGGTGAGGATGTCGCCGGTGCCGCTGGCCGAGGAGAGCATGGGGAAGAGTCCTTCAAATCCCAGATCGAGGAAGGGCTGGATGTGGTTGATGGAACTTCCGCCGGGGTTGGCCGGGATATTGTTGTATTTCATGGACAGGGTGCGGTCGAGGTTAATGTCGAGCGGGATGTTGACGTTGTAGCGCTCGCTGTCGGCGGCGAACAGGTAGCGGACGACGCCCATGCGGATGGGGCGGAAGCTCTGGGTGGCTTCGGTGTAGATACCACCGACGGCGATCAGGGCCAGGTCGCCCAGGCGGCTTTTGATGGTGTAGGTTCCATCGGCCGTGACAATGGCGCCGGGTCCGGGATCGGGGTTGTCCTGCCAGGCGGAGCGCTGGGTGGTGAAGATGTAGGCTACGAGTCGTTCGCCCTGTTTGGGTTCTTCGAGTTTGTTCAGGCCGGTGAGTTTACCGGTGAAGGTTGCGTCGGCCGGACCTGCAACGGGGGTTCCGCCGCCGCCCTGTTCTTGATCTCCGCCTTCGAGGAAGATGGTGATGTTTTCGGCATTGATGCGCTGCACGGTGGTGCTTGCGTACTTCGCGGCCACGGCGGTCACAGTTTGCTCGCCGTAGACGTCAGGACCGGACAGGGTAACCATGCCGTCTTCGTTGGTGATGCCGATGTAGGGGGTGGCGGCGTTGGTCGAGAGCATGACGTGTGCACCGACGACGGGTGCGTCATTGGTGTTGAACACGGTGACGTTGACGGCGCCCTCGATGGGACCGCCCCAGGCGCCGCCAAAGCGTGCGCCGGAGTTGAAGTAGGTGTAGCGCGAGTCGGCAACGGCCTGGTCGTTGTTCAGGGAAACTTTCAGATCGACAGCGCCGGAGCGGTGAGGCGGCGTGCGTACGGTGATGGTTTGCGAGTCGAGCACGCGGACGTCGACGCCGGGTTCGGTTCCAAAGGTGACTTCGGGTGTGCCGGAGAATCCGCGGCCGCGGATTTCGATGTAGGTGTTGCCGGCGATGGAGCCGCGCATAGGGAAGAAGCCATAGATGGCCATGTCTTCGACGAATGTAAAGGCATCGAAGTAGGTGGATTGGATGCCGTCGCGTTCGATGACGAGATCGACCGTGGCCGCGGAATGGGCCGGGGTGATGGCGGTGATGGTGCCGTCGTCTTCGATGGTGAATTCGGCGGCCAGGCCTCCGAACAGAACGCGGCTTGCGCCGGTGAAGCCTTCGCCGAGGATTTCTACGACATCGCCGCCGTCGACACTGCCGGTGTCGGGGGTGACTGCATCGATCCAGAGATCGGTCACGTAGGTGAAGGCGTCGACGAGGACGGAGTCGGGCTGTCCGGCCGATTGTACGGTGACGTCGACCGGGCCGATGTTCGCGCCTGCCGGGATTTTGACGATGGCGTGGTCGGTGTGTTGTTCGAGGACATCAGCCGGTGCGTTGCCAAAGAGGACGACGAGGTCCGCAGCGTCCAGACCGGAGCCGATGATTTTGATGTCGATGCCGCCGCTTTGCGGGCCTCGCTGGGGCGTGAGCGCCGCGAGGTTCAGGGTGGTGGCGTTGTCGTAGAAGTAGAAGGCGTCGGGAAGCAGGGCGGCATTGCCGTCGGCGGTTTCGGCGCGGACGTAGACCAGACCTTGCGCATGAGCGGGCGTGGTGACGGTGGCGCTGGTACCGTCGGAGGCGACCTGGACGTTGGTGGCGGGTTCGCCGCCGAAATCGACGGTCATGCCGGTTTCAAAGCCTGCACCGGTCAGGGTAATCGTCTGGTTGCCGGTGGAGGGGCCCGCGGCCGGAGAAACGGAAGCAATGTTGAGAGCTTCGAAGTAGGTGACGGCCTGCGGCAGTACGAAGGTGCCTTCCGGGTTGCTGGCGCGGACATCGACCACGCCGGCGGGGTGGGCCGGTGTGAGGACGCGCATCAGGGTATTGTCGATCAGGGTGTGGCGAGCGGCCGTGTTGCCGCCGAAGCTGATGCGAGTGTCGTTGGTAAAGCCGAAGCCCTGGATGGTGACTTCGACATCGCCCGCGGTTGGGAGAACGGACGGCGTGACGCTGAAGATTTCCAGCGGGGCGGTGTAGGTGAAGCCGCCGACCAGCGTGTCGCTGCCGGAGACCGGGTCGAGCAGTTTGACGTTGACCGGGCCGACACCGGAAGCGCCGGGCGTTTCGCCGTGGAGCTTGCCATCGACCAGTTCGACGGGGACGCGTCGCGCACCGAAGAAGACTTCGGTGTCTTCGGAAAGCGCGCTGCCTTTGATTACGAACGAAGTACCGCCATCGACGCTGCCGCGGTTGGGTTCAATGGCCTCGATCGCGATGAGAACCGGGGCGGGAACATCGGGTGGATCGGAAGCATCTGTATCATCGGGCGGCTCGATAACATCTGCATCATCGTCGGATACATCGGTTTCGACGTCATCTGTGTCGCCGCCGGTATCATCGGGTTCACTGGTATCGGGGTCCGCATCTTGCGGATCATCGCCGACATCTTCCGGGTCGGTATCTGTGAAACCTGTGTCGGAGTCGCCGGTGTCGTCTTCATTGTTGTTGCTAACGTCGGCCGTGATGTCGGTGTCCGATTTGTTTACGTCGGAATCATCAGAACAGGCTGTGATCGATGCAGCGGACAGGGTGAGAAAAAGCAAACCGGCAATCCAGGAGAGCCTGCGCGATGTCGAAGATACAGAATGGAGGGTAGTTTTCATTGGTGGTAACCGAATCTCTTGTGTTTCCGCAAGTAAACAGCAAACATCATCCAAGTACGGCAGGAGGATCTATGAATAAATCGGAAAGTTTTATTCATAGTGCGAAGAAAGCTGCGCGCACGTTAACGCGTAGTATAGAGAGGAGGACGTTGTAATTCAACAGTAGCGTTGCGCCAGAATTAGAAAGTGCAAGAGTAGCATTGGCAGATAAGCGGGCAGGCTGTTATTGAATAGATAGCGTTGTAACTGCCAGCTATCTGTTAACCAACCATCTGTGACGGATCTAAGGAAGATGACGGAGCTACCAAGAGAAACAGACTCGGAAGAAGAAGTTCACCGAGATAGAACCCTGATTTATCGGGAAAGTCGTCCGGGTGTGCAGCGTCATCGTTTCGAGCAGATGAATACGCTAGTCATCAGCTGTGTGGGGGCGGCCGTAGCGTTGTTGATTTTGACGCTGCTGCAGTGGTTTTCCTGGTACGTGCCGCTGTTGGTGTATCTGGGCGCGGTGATCTTGCCGGGCAGTCTCTATGTGGTGTGGCGCAGTCATGTCGAGAATATGACGGTGTTGCGCACGTTTCTTGTGTACGCGTTGTTTTTGAGCATTCCGTTTATCGCCTGGAATGTGGGGGCTTATCGGAGTGGGATTTTTTATGTAACCGGCTGGTCGTTGCCTAGAACGACGCTGCTTGTGGCGTTGAAAGATCGGTCGGAGCGAGTTTCCGTGCAGGCATGTGTGCGTTTGCTCGGGGATGAATCGTTGATGCCGGAGGCCATATTGCCGACATTGCGCGTGCGTTCTCAGGTAGCGGATAAGTGTCTTGAGAAGGTTGCCGCGGTCGATTATCCAACGGCCAACTCGATTGCGCGTGCACTGACGGAGAGCTGGTATGAAGATCTTGTGCTTTCTTCCAGCGTTCCGGCGGAGGTGGGCTGCTCGATTACTGAATCGGTCGACAAGGTCGCCCGGATTGGCGAGCTGGAGGGTGCGCCCACGCTGTTGCACTGTGCGCTGGCTTCGCCGCAAACGGATATGGCGCAGTGTTGTGCACAGACGTTGAGTCGTCAGTTTCCAGCCGAAACGAATCCGGAGGTTCGGCCGGAGTTGCTGGGTTTAGACGTTCGTCAGGCTTTGTTCGGGGAATTGACCCGAGCGGTCGATCTGCCAGGCGATGCTCTGCTGGAGAATGGGAACTCCGTGGCTTCCTTGCAGTGGCCGGCGGCAGCATTGTTGCACTGGACGGCTCGTCTGGGTTGTAGCCTGGTGGCAACCAGTGATCGGCGCGAGCGTTTTGCCGCTGAGCTTGCGCGGATTACGGCAACGCAGTGCGGATTGGAAGTAGAAAACTCACTTCATACCTTCGAGACGGTGAATCTGGTCATGAATACCTGCGAGCCATTTCTCGAGCAATCAGCGCAGGGGGAAGCCGAGCCGGTCACGTTGTATGAATGGTGTGCGTCGGCCCGGGTTTCTGCGCGAAGTACGGCAGCGGAGTCGGCTTCCTTTATCATTCATCAGTCGATTTCGGTGAGAAATGTCGAAGGACTTGCCGAGGCAATCGATCTGGGCATGCGAAAGTTGGGGCGCTGGGAGGATTCGGCGGCTGCAGCGTTTTTGAAGGAGTATGAAGGCATTTTTGATGAGAGGGGAGATTCAAGCACCGTGGCGCCTGAAAGACCAAGTTGGGCGTCAGAACTTGCAACGGTTGCCAATACCCCAAAACTTACAAAGTCGCAGGAGCGCGCCCGGGCAAAGATGATAGAGCAGCGCAGAAAGCAGGCTCTTGCTGGCGGAAGTGCCGAACCAGTTGCAACGGAAAGTCCGGTTAAGAAGACGACAAAAAAGACCAATCGGCGTAACCAGCGTACGAGAAATCAAAAGAATCAGCGATAATGAGGCATTCATACCACAAAAGCTGTGCCTTTTTGGCACATGGAGGGGTAAAAAGGCGCTTGAATTCCATGGAAATGCTTTCGAGACGTTTTTAATGCTCGGTTGGTTCCATCTTTGCAATGCAAGATGGTTGGCAGTGTTTTGTTCGGGCAATCAAGCCAGATAACACATTCAAAAAACATGTCCGATATGAAGAATACAGTATCAGCAACAGGTCAGCGTCGGCTACGTGAACGCTCTGTTTTTGGAATTGGTATCTGGCAGATGCTGGGCCATCTGGTAGGTGTTGCTGTTGTCAGCGGGCTTGTAGCGTTTCCATTTTTTACTGCGGATATATTGCAGCAGATGTGGGATGTTTCCAGCTTCAGCGGATTCGGATTTTTGATCGGCAAAGAAGGTGCATTGCACATAGCGATTTCGGCCTGCCTGTGGATTTTGCTGGTGTTGCTGGTTCAGCTTATGCGGCCAGATTCCGCAGCCAAGGCATCGCGACGGTTTCGTGCAACACGCGGTTCGGTCATGACCGAGACGTTGATTGTTATGCCGGTCGCACTTTTGCTGACGTTCGGACTTGCGCAATTGGCGGTGATGAACATTGCCGGGATTCTGGCCAATCTCGCGTCCGTCCAGGCGGGGCGCACCGTATGGCTCTGGCAGCCGGAGTCCGCGTCCAGCCGACAAAATGTTACGGAAGCTCTCGTTCAAGACCTCGCCCGAATTCAGGCTGCAGTTGTCATGGCCCCGGCCGCACCGGGAGATTTTAAGTTGACCGGCTCAGAGGGGAGTCCTCTGTTCAAGCAAATGCGCGGATCGTTGATAGGAGCTCAGGTATCAGCGCCTTCCAGGGACGCGGGGAACCAGGGAATGATTCAGGCTGTACAGCTTGCAAAGGCGAGTGGTGATGTAGGCCCGGATCGTGCGTTTCATCGCGCTCTGGATGGAGGAACTTTTATCAAGCGAACCGCTCGCAAGGTAACATTTGCATATCTGGCAACCACTGTTGAGGTGATCAACAGTGGCGAACAGGTCGGCGCACGTATCACCTACAGGCAATTGTGTGCGTTTCCTGTGGTATCCATGATCTTTGGCGAGTCGGGGACTGTTGGTCCACGTAATGGCCGGTATGCGGAGATCAAGCGAGAATTTACCCTTCATAAACAGTTGGATTCCAATGAAAATAAGCCACGACAGTGAAGGACGCAGATTCAGACAGTCTGTAGAGGCTGACGGCTGCTTTGGAGTGCGCACGATGCGTCGCTTTCATCAGGATGAAGAGGGCGCGATATTGCTCTTCAGTCTTGCCGGCATACTGGTTTTGATGTTGCTGACCTGGACTGTGATGGATGTCGGACAGGTTACGCGAACGAAACTAGAAAGCCAGGCAAGTGCTGATATGGCGGCCTACAGTCAAGCTGCGGTCAAAGCGCGCTCGATGAATATGCTCGCCTATACCAACATTGCGAAACGAAGCATCGTTGGTATTCACTCACTGTATGCCGGGATGTTTTTTGCCTACGAAGAATGGCTTTTAACAGAGATGTGGGATGCCTGTGGTGCCAATCCGGGCGATACGGCCACCTGCGCGGCACTGGCGAGGGAGCTCGATCAGTGGCGGCAGGAAAGAGATAACGATTACAAGAAATTCGAGAGCAATACGAAAGGCGTTTATCAGGAAGATCTCAAAGCGCTTGATAATTACCAGAATTATATCATGAATTTGACGCCGTGGTGGGGCTGGAGCGAGGCGGTGGTTCGTGCGCAGCGTAACACGGCTACCTTTGCTGCAAGTTATCCTCCGCCGGGTGGTTCGATTCGCAAGAATTTTCCGGACATTACCGATGCCGTTATCGCCAGGGTTGGAAGTGTCGGACATAATAACCTTTCCAGTGCGGTGGAGTCGCTGCCTGTCAAGCACTCGGGTGATCGTGTGGCCTGGGGACAGGGACCTGATAGCGGTGGGATAACGGATCCAGCTTATATTAAAGAAAGAGCTGATTACGCCAGTTTGCATCAATCCAACTCGGCTCTGGGTGCAGCCCTGGATCAAAATATTGCAGATGGTCAGAAGTACGCGTCGTATAATGTCGGCAATTCGATTGAAGCTCTCGGTCAGTGGGCAAGACCGGTCGTTTTCCAAGAGTGGCTGGATACGGATGAAAAATGGTTACGAGCGACATCGAATATTATTTTTACGTTTCACGACGGTGGTGAGCTTTTCGAAGCGCGTCGGGAAAAGTACAGCGTACCGGCCAGTGAGTATGATCTGGATGCAATCGGCGCTAGCGACGATATTTTCCGGCCTAAAGGCTACTGGGCGATGGCTCGTAGTGAGATTTCTTTTGTACCGGCTGGCAGAGTCAAGGTGCCTGATATGTGGCACGCACGCTGGACGGCCCGTATGCGTCCGGTGGCCTTACCCGATGAGTTGGTTTATGGCGGGTACAATTTGAACGCCGTGTATTATGACATCATGCCTTTCCTGACACTGAGTCTTCAGATGACCAGTAAAGGTGCGCATCATGCCGACGAATACTTCCATGACATGGTGTGGATGGAGCGTGCCACACGCGGCATGGGTAATTCGACGATCGATGGAGTTGGAAAATGATTGATTCACGACAGGAACGTCATTCGGCCGCTCAGTCTTGCTCATGTGGTTCATCGCGGGGATGGTTGCGCAGATTTCATAAAAATGAGCGCGGCACGACGATGACCGAATTTTTGATTACGTTGCCGATCTTTATCTTGATTTTTATCGGGATGGTACGGCTCGGGCAGTTTCAGCTGGAATCCAGTAAGATCTGGGCGATTGCGTATCAGGACACCTGGAGCAAAGCACTGCCGATCTCGGAACAGCAGACTGTACCGGTTGATTCTTCGCAACTGCATGCCAACCCGGCCCGGGCTGGTTCGGCAGCGAAATCGCAGCTTGCTGAACATAGCGTTTACAATGAAATGGATGCGCTCAATTCCAATGTCAATAAATTCGAGCGCTCGACGTACAGCGGGCTGGAAAGTGGCGGTCACTGGGGTGAGTCTTATCACCGTGTCCAGCCGGCTTCCGAATACGTGAAATTAAGAAGAGTAGATGCTCATGTGACAGCGAATCCGGGACAAATAGTAGGATCTTCTACGTATGCTCGTGCGATTGTCAGCGACGGTGGAGCGGCAGGAGCGGCCGGGATTCGATATGGGACGGTTTTCGGGCTTGGCGAGATCAACCCGACGATTATGGGGATCAATATTCCTATGTATGTGCATTTTAATACATTGGTCGCACCGATGCCGTATAACGATGCCGGGACGACGACCGGCGCTGTTCAACAAACGTTGTTGAAGCAGCCGCATTATAAGAATCTTTTGGGCATTAGCATGAGTCAGCCGTTGAGTGGTGGCGGTAGCTCGGGCTCAGCCCCGGATCTTTCCTGGGATCTATAAAAAACAGCAGCCGATCTGTGGACCAGACCGGCTGCTGTTTGCATCAAGGACTTAGAAATCCCGCGGCTTGATATTGTTCAGGCCGCGGGATTTTTTTGGGGGTGACTCTGGAAGTAGTCGAGCAGCGTCTGCAGATAGCTTGACAGATAGGGGCAATAAATATCGGAGTCGGCAAGCTCGCGGAGTGTGTTGCTGGTGTCGTAGCGTGCATCCAGATTGAAATAATCAATGGCCTCGCGCGGAATTCCGCTGAGCTTTTCAACGGCAGAATGGCTGAAGAGTTTTTGCACCAGGCCGGCTGGAACAGAAGTGATAGCAGGGGCATGCTTTAGAATCTTCAATGTTGCGTCGATGATGTCGCGCGCGCGCATCGGATTGGGGTCGGCGATATGAAAAACTTGTCCGTCGACGCCTTCTTTTAAGCCCAGGTAGGCTAGTGCGCGAACGACGAAGTCTACTGGAACGATATTGACCACAGCATCGCCCTGGCCGATGTTGACCATTGGCATCCAGTCGGGCAATTGCGCCAGTGCCTGGAACAGAAAATAAGGTCCGTCGTATTTGTCGGTTTCTCCAGTCTGGGAATCGCCCACGGTAATGCTCGGGCGAAAAATCACTGTGGGAAGATGCGCACTGCGTCGTTGTACTTCGACTTCGGCCCAGAATTTTGTGGCTTCATAATGGTTTTTGTGCGCCTGGCCGCGGTCGAGTTCGCTTTCAAGGATGGTTCCTGTGCGCGTTCCGGCTACGTAGCAAGTTGAAACGTAGTTGAGTCGGCGAAAGTTCGTGCAGGCTTCGCAAAAATCCAGGATATGGATAGTTCCGGAAACATTGACGCGGTAGGCGATTTCTTCGGCGACCGCGAGATTGTAGAGCGCGGCCAGATGCCAGACGATGGAAATGCGCCGGGTTAGGTCACTGTAGAGTTCGTCGCTAAAACCAAGACGGCGATGGGTGATGTCGCCGCTGTGGACACTCCACCGGCCCTGGAGCTCGGGTTGTATTTGCTCAAGAGCGCGCAGTTGCTTTTCGGCGTCCAGGCGTTGCGCTGGCAAGACCAGAAAATGATAGTGAGCCGCCTTGGGAGTGGTTAGAAGTTCTCGGACAAGGCGTGCCGATAAAAACCCTGGAAAGCCAGTAAAGAGCATTTCGCCTGCTTCTCGTGCAGAAGAAGAGGAGAGGGGTTGTGCATTGCGTTGATCGCTGTGCTTTATTGAATTCATGAGCGGTTTTAACTCCGAAAAAACGGATCATCATAGCAAATTTCTTACCGACGCTCTGAACTAGCACGTGATCTGGATTGAAGAAAGACAGGAGTTTTTGCTGGGTGTGCGGATTTGTCACACCCGTCTGCCGCAGGATGGTGACAACGTACCCCGAAATGATTTCTATAGGATTTGAAATGCTCGAATTGGAAAGGAGATCGACTAGAAGAATGGGGAATTTTGGATAATAATGCGAGGCGGTACGAATTATGCATATTGATTGCTTCGACCTCTATGGCGCGCTTTTGGCAAAGTGCGAAAACTGCCGGGCGTAAACATTCCTTTGTGTGTTGGATATGATGAACCCAAAACCAAACCGACCTTATTCGCTCGCCTCGATATTCAATCGAGGTGTCCTCTTCATTGCGCTGGCCATCCTGAGTACCGCTTTTGTTGGTTGCGGATTCGAAGATGAGCAGCCCTTTTCCGCACTGGATCTTGATTCTGTAGACGAATCTGTTGACCTGCGTATTCAAGAACTCAGCAATTTTTGTACGGTTCAGGTGAAAGGCCATGGGGCTGTGGATGTAGAAAATGACTACATCCCCAACTCGATTGCCTGCGAAAACGGCAATGCGCCGCTGGAAGCCCTGAAGCTTCAGGCGATTGCAGCGCGTACGTATGCGAAGTTCGTCACGGAAGCTGAGAGGCGTCCGCTGGAACCGAGCACGCGCGACCAGATGTATAAATGTAGCTACGCTTCACCCAAAGCGATTCACTTTCAGGCAGCTCGCGAAACGGCCGGACAGGTTTTTACGCATAACAACAAGTTGATCGCGAGCTTTTACGTGGCAGGTTCGCTGCGTTCGGGCGCAACCTGTAGCGCAGGAAGTGACCCGACGAAGACCGAAAAATGGGTTACCTATAACCAGGGCCGCACCGGCGCTGCGGTTCAGGGAACGCGACTGGGAAGCCTGAGCAACCCTGCTAACCGTGGTGCAATGAGCCAGAACGGCTCGGCATGCTGGGCAAAAAATGGCTGGAAGCATGACCGAATCGCTCGCTATTACTACGGCGATGATATCAAGATTACACAGCTGTCGACCTGTGGCGCAGGTACGCCTAACCCGACGCCGGGTGGTGGAGATGCCTGTAGCATTAGCTCTGCAAGCACTTCTACCTCGGCACCGAGCTGCACGAGTGGTGGTCAGGCCCCCAACATTTTGCCGCGTAGTGCCTGGGGTGCAAAAGCTCCACGAGGCTACTATGGCAAGCACACGCCGAACCGCATCACGATTCACCACTCGGTAACGAGCAACACGGCAACGGATTCTGCAGCTCAGGCTCGTGCGATTCAGCAGATGCACTTCAACAACGGCTGGAACGACGTCGGTTACCACTTCCTGGTAGGTCGCGATGGTAAAATCTATCGTGGTTCGGAAGAAAGCCGTCTGGGAACGCACGTTCTGAATCAGAATACCGGTAACCTTGGAATCGTGTTGATCGGAACGTACCACGAGAACACGGCCCCGACGGATGCTCAGCTTAAAGCTACGGCACAGTTGGTGGGCTATCTTGGCAAGAAGTACAAAATCACGCTGAACCGTACCAACGTGAAAGGTCACGGCGAGCGTATGGCGACGTTGTGCCCGGGTAAGCAGGTGCTCAACCGTTTTGATAAGATTTTGGAATGGGCCAAAGCTGATAGTGTCTGCACAAACCCCGGTCAGACCCCGAGCAATCCTAATGGAACCGGCGAGTACCGCTATGTTCGCGTCGTAACGACCAATGCATCGCCCACTGCTTCGAATGATACGATTGACGGCTTTGAGGTGGATGCTATCCATGTCGAGCGCTCAGCAAGCGGCAAGACGGAAAACATCTATGCCAAGGCTGTGATGTGTAGCCCCGGTGTGAGCAATCCTGGCGCCGGTATTGGTCAGCCCGACAACACCACCTGTGATAATCGTAAGTCGACTGTAGCCGGTGTTCCGGTTGGTGCAACCTATGTCGTTGAGTTGGCGAAACCGCTCAAAGACAAAGACGTGTTGTATATCACGCAGCATCTCTACCGCGGTGCTCTGAACGATTGTGGCCCCAGCGGAACTGCCAGAATTTCGATTTCGGAAGATGGCAAGGTCTGGAAGAGCGTGAACAAATCGGTTCAGGGTAACTCGAGCATCGTAATCACCGACGCGCACTTCAAGGCACAGCCGGAAGAAGAGCCGGGTGGAAGCAGCACCTTTACCTTCACCGCACCGAAAGCCGGTCAGTGGTACACACCGAACATGGTGTTCACCGTTCATGCCGGAGATCCGAAAATTGTACGCGTTAAGTACTACGCAGAAGACAACTGGCCGCTTGGTGAGTCGACCAACCGCAGCACTGGCTTCCGAGTGACTTATCCGTATCAGTACTACGGACAGCGTAACTCGATCGCGATTGGTTACGATGCCAATGGTAATGAAGTTGCCCGCACCTCGGTTGGTTTCACTGTAACCAGCAAAGACGGCAGCATTCCTGGTGGCAAAACCGATCCGGGACCGCCGCCGACAGGTGTGCCGAACACAGAACTTGCAAACAAGCTCAAAACAGAAGGTGGCAAGTGCTGGGACGGCGTTAACAAACCGCGTTGCAGCAACGGTCGCGGTGGTTCGTCCATCGGATACTGCTGGCGTTATGTTGCACGCGCATTGACCCGCGCGGGCGTTAACTACAGCAAGCTGGCCGGCGCAGGTCCGTGCTCGGCTGCACAGTTCAACGCATCGGCGTATGCCTTTGGTTGCAACGCAAGTGCGAACCCGGCAATTCTCTCCACGCTTGGACTGAAGAAAATCAATGTTGCACCCAAAGATGCACCTGCGGGCGCAATCATCACATACGGAAAGAGCTGTCTTGGAGCTCATGCGGTACACGGCCACATCGAAATCTCGATGGGTGATGGCTACGCATGTTCTGACTATTGCGGAAGAATTCGGTCTGGAAACCCGTCTTGCGCGGCCGTATTTGCACCGATTAAGTAAGTTTTCCGATACTGACGACAGGAGTTTTCCTATGAGATATCGAGAGTTCCCTATGCGAAAAATAACGATCCTACTCGCCATGATCGTGGCGATGGCGTTCACCGCCTGTGATGGCCAGTCTGTGCAGATCGGTGATCGAAACAACAATAATTCCGACTTCAATAACAGCGATAATAACGATGACAACTCGCACACGCCGGAAGTTCCTGATGAGGAGGAGCCCGGTCATGGTCCTGATGAGGGATCGGAGAGTCTCGCTCCGGGATTCTTGAGCGGAACATGGCGTGTGGCCACGGCTGAGGAAGACACTCCGATCGCATTCTTTGACCTGGTGCAGGTTGAAGGCGAAGACGAGGTGTCTGGCACCTATCTGATGGGTGTAGGTTTTGAAGGTCTGGCCGATGGCAATGGCGAAATTATCGCGGCTAGCTTTGATAGCGGTAAACTCGAGTTGCAGTGGAACCCGACCCAGGCCGATGACGAGGTGTTCACAGTGACAGATACTGTGAAAGTCAACGACGACCTGTTTACGGGTGTGCTGACGATCAAAAATGATCCGGAAGCACTGCAGAATGTCACGATTACGCGTCAGGACTTCGAGGACTGAGTCTGGTTCATAACGTTGTAAGAACAGCGTAATCTGTATTTTGGTAAGAGTGGAAACGCCCTGAAATCGAGATGATTTCAGGGCGTTTTGCTGTTTGGGGAATCAGGAAGATGTTTGCCTTTGATGCTACCTTATGAATAATGCACACGCCTGCGATGGTTATGCAGGCTGGTTGTCGACGCCGATGCTTGTCTGATCTGAGGCTCGTCGGCCTATCCTTTAACTAGCTGGAGACCACGATGGTCGCTCCGATTCAATTTACTGTTTCTATTCCTGATCCTAATAGCCATCTGTTTCATGTGCGCATGGAAATCTACGGGCTGGCGGAGACGACGCATGTTGATTTGCGGCTGCCGGCATGGAGCCCTGGCAGTTATCTGGTGCGCGAGTACGCGCGGCATGTGCAGCGTGTCAGAGCGTTTACGGAGGACGGTGAGCGGCGCTCTGTCCGCAAACAAGATAAAGCAACCTGGCGCGTGGAGTGTGCGCACACGGATCGCATCGTCGTAGAATACGAGGTTTTTGCGCATGATTTGACGGTGCGCACGAATCATCTGGATGATACTCACGGTTTTTTTAACAGCGTCGCGTTGTTTATGCATCCGGTCGATCGACTCCATGATGCGGTCGATGTGCAAATAGCGGCGCCGCCGGGCTGGGGTGTTTTTAGTGGCCTGCCGGCGGTGGAGCACAGCAGCAACCGATTCAGAGCAGCGGATTTTGATGAGTTATACGATTGTCCGTTTGAGATAGGGCCGCATGATCCTATCGAGTTTGAAGTCGATGGAAAACCGCATCGGGTCGTTATCTGGGGCGAGGGAAATTACAATCGGGATGTGCTGGCGCGTGATATGGCCGGGGTTGTAGCGACCAACGCGCGGATGTTCGGCGGTTTGCCGTATGATAATTATCTGTTCATTGTACATCTGACAGATCATGGGTTTGGCGGACTTGAGCACAGAAATTCGACAGTCTTATTGTTCAGCCGTCATGGTTTTGCTGATTCCTGGCCGCAGCGCTCGCCGACAGATCGGAAGGATGGTCAGTATCTGGAGTTTTTGCGGCTGGTATCGCATGAGCATTTCCATGTCTGGAATGTGAAGCGAATCCGTCCGGCTGTGCTCGGACCGTTTGATTATCAACAGGAAAACTACACGCGTGAGCTGTGGACGGTCGAAGGCGTTACCAGCTATTACGATACGTTGCTGCTGTTACGTGGTGGCGTCATCGATGGAAATAAGTATCTGGAACTGGTGTGCAAGAGTCTTCGCAGGTACTACGACGTGCCGGGGCGGCAATTGCATTCGCTGGAAGACGCGAGTTTTGACGCATGGATCAAGTTTTACCGGCCCGATGAGCATACGAATAATTCCAGCGTTTCGTATTATCTAAAGGGCGAGCTTGTCTGCTTGTTGCTGGATGTGTGGATGCGCACGGTCAGCGGTGGCGAGAAAAGTCTGGACGATGTGTTACGCAAGTTGTGGACGGATTATCAGATTTCGCCACAAGTCGGCTATGAAGAGGGTGCCTACGAGCAAATCGTTTCCGAAATTACGGGTGTGGATGCGGGCACTTTTTTTGATCGCTTCGTGCGCGGCACAGAAGAAATCGACTGGGATGAGTTTCTGGCGCCGCTTGGTTTATGTTTGCGGCCTACCTATGTTGGTGGTCGCCCCAGGGCCTGGGTTGGGATGACGACGAATTATGGGGAAGGCCGATGTTCGATTCTTTTTGTTCCCACGGGAAGTCCTGCGCATCAGGCAGGGTTATACGCCGGCGATGAGCTTGTAGCGGTCGATGGCTGGAAAGTTACAGCGGACGGCTTTGAGCCTTATATCCAGTGTCGGCTTCCGGGCGATTCGGTGACCGTTCACGTGTTCCGGCGCGGTCAATTGCTTGAGCGTGAAATCATATTGGGACAGAGTTTGCCGGATAGCTATCAGATTTGTCGTGTAGAAACTGCGGATGAGCAGGCTCTGGCGCTTCTTGGCGGATGGCTTGGAACCACAGAAATTGCACGTGCTGAGGCATCAAAAACCTTATGAAAATAGAGAACATGTTTAAAAACTTGTCGGCTTATGCTGTTTTCAGCATGTTGTTTGTGCTGTGTCTGAGCATTGGTTCGCCAGCGTATTCGGTAGAAAGTGCGCGTTCGGCCGATGAAGTCAGTAGGATGACGCGCGAGATCAGTCAGGAAGTGCTGAGCCCGTATTGTCCGGGAAAAACACTGGCGATGTGCCCGTCGGGACAGGCGGGCGATGTGCGCCGGGAAATTCAGGTGATGGCCAGCGGCGGAATGGACAAAGAAGAGATCAAGGAAACTTTGATCGGCCGTTTTGGCGAAGAATTTCGCATGAATGATGCGCCTCCTGAAGATAATTATAAGCTGCTGGGCGCGATTGCCGTGGGGTTTGGGCTGTCGATTACGGCGGTGACAGTGATGGCGCGGCGGAGACGTTCTGGTGCGGATGGTGCGGCTGACGACGGATATCGAGATTCGTACAGTGAGTACACCGATATTGCAGACGATGCGGCCAGTGTTGATGATGACGCCTATTTAGAAGAGTTGCGCGCCGAATATCAGGACTAAACACCTTTTGTAAGCAAAATCGAAAAAAGCCGTCCTCGCCAGGTATTGGATCCATGGCAAGGACGGCTTTTTGTGTTGGAATGTGGCGACAATCGTTCAGGAATTTGATTCGGATGTTTCGGATGAATCTGCGGTGGTTTCCTGGCTGGTCTCGGCGATTTCTTCGCTGGATTGAATGCCGAGGCGGTCGCGCAGAATATCGCCAAGGGTTGCGGTGGCGCTGGCTTCTTCGCTGTATTCGCGAGCTTCTTCTTCGGCATCGCCGAGTTGGTCGCGTTTGAGGGAGAGGCTGATGCGCTGGGCGGCTCGGTCGAAGGTGAGTACCAGGGCTTTGTGGACCTGGCCGGGGCGGACGACTTCGGAGACTTTTTCAACGCGTTCTTCGCTCAATTCCGAGATATGGATGAGGCCTTCGACGCCTTCCATGATGGTGGCGAGGGCGCCGAATTCGACGAGTTTTGTGATGGTGACGTCGATTTTCTGGCCTGGTTTGGCGATTTCAGCGGCGCGCTGCCAGGGATCATCGGTCAGTTGTTTGATGCCGAGTGCTACGCGCTCTGCTTCGGTGTCGGTTTCGAGCACAACGACTTCGACGGTCTGGCCAACTTTGTAATGTTCACGCGGGTTGTCGATTTTTTCCGTCCAGGAAAGATCGCTGACGTGGACGAGGCCTTCGATGCCGGGAGCGACTTCGACGAACAATCCGAAGTCGGTGATGTTGCGGATGGTGCCTTCCAGACGTGAGCCGTCGGGGTGTTGGGTTTCGAACTGCAGCCAGGGGCTGGGCTCAAGTTGTTTGATGCTCAGGCTGAGGCGGCGGTTCTCGGTGTCGATGTTGAGAATTTTTACATCGACGGTCTGATCGACAGCGAGGACTTCTCGGGGATGGTTGATGCGCCCGGTCCAGGCAAGTTCTGTGACGTGGACAAGGCCTTCGAGTCCGGGGGCAAGTTCGATGAAGGCGCCGAATTCGGCCAGGCTGACGACTGTTCCCCTGACGCGGGCGCCTTCCTGGAATTCGGACGCGAGCGTGAGCCAGGGATCTTCGAGGAGCTGTTTTCGACCAAGGCTGAGGCGTTTCTTTTCGGGTTTGTAGTCGAGGACGACGACGCGAATGGAATCGCCGGGTGTGACGAGTTCGGAGGGGTGATCGATACGGCCCCAGCTCATATTGGAGACGTGGAGCAGGCCGTCGATGCCGCCGATATCGACGAATGCACCGAAATTGGTGACGGTGCGGACAGTGCCATCGAATTCCTGACCGGGGGCGATGTTTTCAATGACTTTCTTAATTTTTTTGTCGCGGTTTTTCTCAAGCGCATTGCGTCGGCTGACGACGATGTTGGCGCGTTTGGGGTCAAATTTGATGACTTCAAACTCTGCTTCCATGCCGATGTAGGGCGTGCCGTCTTTGACAGAATGGATGTCGATCTGACTCATGGGCAAAAAGGCACGCACGCCGATATCGACGGCCATTCCGCCCTGGTTGGTGCCGAGAATGGTTCCGGATACGGTTTCGTTGCTTTCTTGGAGGCGTTCAAGCCAGTCCCAGATTTCGAGTTTTTCGGCTTTTCGAACCGATGCGTTCCAGCCGTCCGCGAGCGGGGTTTCGACCAGGACGCGGACAGGTTGGCCGGGCTTAAAAGGGAGGTTTTCCGGGAATTCTTCGCGCTCGACGTACCCCATGCTGCCGTCGGCCAGGCTAAATTTCAGGCGATCTTCTTCTTGGGCCAGAAACGTTGCATCGACGATTGTGTTATCCAGCGAACTCTGTGTGTTCGGAGCGTCTGAATCGGGATTGGAATGGGCAGCGTGGTCAACCATGATGTGCGACTCGGAGCAAAATCGTGAGAATTGGCGCGGACTAAGCCATTTGCCAGGACAGAAGAAGGGTAGTTATGGGCGGTTGGACGTTTTTTGTCAATTGTCTGTGCGCTTGCGGATAAAGACGTTTTTTTCGACCGGTGCTTTGTTTTGCAGACGTTCTTTGGAGGGTTCGACCTGGTCGGAATAGCAGCGATTGCATTCGTAGGTGCGCGCAGGATCGGGAGCGAATTTGAGATAGTCTTCGCGGCCGCAGACGTGGCAATTGAATGCCCATTCGGTGCGTGTTTCCGCTTCTTTGGCGCGGATGACTTCGGCCCACTGGGATTTGTCGCCGAAGCGGCGCGCGGCGCATTCTGCGCAGAATACGTCTTTCAGCGAAGCTCCTCTGGGAACGTAGTCCAGTTCGGAGGGTTTTCCGCAATCGCTGCAGTCGATAAAGAGGCTGACGCGGGTGCCGTGCTGGGTGCGCGGAATATGTTTTTTGGGGCCAGCTTTTGCTTTTTTATGGGTTTTAAAACAGGATTTGCAAAGAACGACGGAGCCGGCCTTCGGGGTGAAGGGGACGTTTTCTTCTGCGTTGCAGATGGAACAATTGATTGTAGCCATGAGGGACTCCGGTGTTGCTGTTATTTATGAAGCCAGAAAGCAGAGTGTTGCAAAGGTAGTCATGGGCGCCCGTTGCCGGTGCCGGGAGTGGGCGAAACACGGTGAAAATCAACGGAATTATCGTTCGTATCGAGTATGGTGTTGGGATCGGAATGTTGTCCTCGGGCCAGAGAGCGGCCGGAGTCCGTAGAGGTATAAGAAGCAGGGCGTCCCTCTCCGACGAACGTGTCGGAAGATGCAAATGTTCCGTAACCGATCGAATCGATGGGGTTTTGCTGGTATTCGAGGATAAAATTGTCGGGGCCAGCATAAAACGGCGAGCCGTCATAATGCACAGTGCACAGGCTGCGCAAGGGCTGCTTTGCGGCATTATGACATAAGACGACGTATCCATCGACACTGGTGGCGTCGTTGAGTTTTTTCCCATTCAGGGAAATGCCGGGTGTGGTGGCGGTGAAGATGTAATCTTTGCCGTTGTGGCCGGCGATGGCGCGCAGGACGTAGCCGTCCAAAGAGAGATCCTCCCAGCCAAGAATCGGGGCGGCAAGTTCGACGAAGGTTTCGGAGCCGTCATTGGCGCCGGGTTGGTTGGTATAAACTTCGTTGATGAAAAGATCCTGGTTGGGCATGCCGGGGGTCGGGTAGAAGGTGCTGAAATCAGCGGCATTGTTGTTGGAGTTGGCGCGGCCAGGGATGCGTCCGATGCTGCGTCCGCTGGCGGCTCTGGGGGCAGGCTGGCCCTGGCCGCGGAAGTTGGGCAGTTGGGCGGCATTGAAATGGCCGTAGCCTACGGCATCGGCGGGCTGGCCGCTGGCGTCGTAGAGGATGATGCTTTCGGCGTCATTTTGGAGTGCGTCTTCGTTTGCGGCATACGATTTGAGAACGTAGTAGACATTGGTTTGGAAAGGGGCGGCATAGCTTAAGAAGTTGTCGGCCTGTTCCATGGCGATGACGGCGAAACCTCGGCCGTCGAGTCGAGCGTCTTTGGGTAAGGTCGCGGAATTGTAGGGGTTTCCGTCAGCTCCGTTGACCATGTCGATTTTGTAGCCGGCGATCAACAGACCTGGAGGGCCGGACAATTCGATGAAGGTCGGGGATGTGCAGGCCGGGGAGGCATGCTGGCATTTGTTGCCTTGCGGGTCGCGTAAATCCGCGCCGAGTGGGTCGTAGAAAATTTCGTTGATCAGGACTGCGCCGGATTGTGGAGAGGGGCGGCAGAGACTTTGCGTACCGATAAGTTGGCAGGTGTTGCCCGGAGTGGGGCAGTCTGCAGGATTATCGAATTCAACGCAGCCGTCCCGGTCGTGGTCGTCGCAGGTTGCGATTTTGTTGCCGATGCAGACGGTTTCTCCGCGCAGACACTGGTCCTGGCAGCTGTCGACCGCGACGCAATCATCGCCGCGGCAGGTTTGTCCCGCACCGCAGTCAATGGCTTCGGAAAATACAAAGCAGCCGCTGTCATTCCAGTCGCCGCACAGGCGAGCTTCGCCGGCGGCGGTGCAGACCAGGTCAGAGTCGATGCATTCGTTGGCGCAGGTCTGAACAGGGCGGCATTGTCCGTCGGAGCAGGCGTGGCCCGGATTGCATTCGCGGGAATCGACAAAGCTAAAACAGCCGCGCGCGTCTTTTTTGCAAGTCGCGATGCGATGCAACTCGCAAATGGTTTCTCCTTCCTGACAGTTTTCTTCGCATTGCGGTTCTACACAGCGTCCGCTGGTGGTTTCGCAGTAGGTTCCAGCTTCGCAGTCGATGGGAGCACCGTAGGTGAGGCAGCCTGTTTGCTGATGGTCGGCGCAGCTTTCGAGCTGGCCGTTTTCGTTGCAGCGGGGAGGATCGCCCGGAGAACATTCGTCGTTGCAGGTGGGGGATTCGGCCAGACAAAGACCGTTGAAGCATTGCAAGTCGTCAAGGCACGCGGTCGGACTGGTAAATTCCAGACAGCCCTGCTCGTTGACCATGCAAAGCAGCGTGGTTTGATCATCCAGACACGTGCGCTCGCCGGCCTGGCAGCTATCGGTGCAGGTCTGGGAGTTCTGGCCGGCGTCGGCGTCTGCGTTATTGATGCCTGGAGCGGATGGCAAAGGGGAGTCAACGCAGGCAGTTAGAAGGACTGAAGCTGTGATCCAGAGGAGATAGTAAAAGGAGGCGAACGGCTTCATAGGATGATGTTGTTAAAGGCTCAATCGTGTGTTTTGAGGGGGCTTATGACGAACGGAATGATAGCAATAGCGTGTACTTTGCTCAAAATACGGAGATCGGGGATGGCTGTCGCGTGAGCGTGGGTAGTTTTGATCCGGAAGCCCGAACCGTTTAACAGCGGTGGCTATACCGCGCGTACCCTTTGATGACCAGCATACGCATGAAGAATGATGATCCGGATGTGGCGTGTTCGGGGGGAGAAAAAGTATCGATGACCCGTCGAAATTTTATGAGATCTCTGGTGAGTGGCGCTGTTGCGGCGGGTGGTTTGCTTGCGCTGCATGGAGCCGTGATCGAGCCAAGGTGGCTGGAAGTGACGTGGCATGAAATTTCTGTGTCTGGATTGCCCGTACATCTGGATGGTTTTGTGATCGCGCATCTTACAGATTTGCATATCCATCGCTTCGGACATCTGGAGGGGCAGGTAATCCAGGCGCTGGTGGACTGTAAGCCGGATCTGGTGGTGATGACCGGCGATATGGTTGAGTCTTTTCGGGATCTGGATGCGTTTGTGCAGTTTTTGGAGGAGTTGGCGCCGCTTGGTGTGGAGAGTGTGGCGACACTCGGGAATTGGGAGCACAGCACGGTCGGATTGATCGAGAAAGTTCAGGAAATCTACGACGATTACGACGTGCGACTGTTGATCAACGAAGGGATGCGGCTGGCGTCGGGGCTGGAGGTTGCTGGGACGGATGACGGTTCGACGGGCAATGCAGATCTGGGGGCGACGCTGGCGGGTGTATCGACGGAGCCGGGGCGCATTTTTTTGACGCATGCGCCCGGGATTTTTTATGCGCAGCAGGTTTATGACATGCCGTTTGATCTGGTGCTGGCCGGGCATACGCATGGTGGACAGGTACGGCTCGGATCGTGGCGTCCGGTGACGTCGGGCCATTATGTGGCGGGCTATTACGATACGATGCTGGGGCGTGCATATGTGAGCCGCGGCATTGGGACGACGAATTTGCCGGTGCGGCTAATGTGCCGGCCAGAACTGCCGATATTTACACTGGTCCGGGCGTGATGTTTTGTGGGGGATTTATAGAAAAATACAGGACCGGCCGGCCCGGACAGAACAGTTCTTGAAAAGACAGAAAATTCTAGAAATTTCTGTAAATTCAGAAATTTTTTGCCTGAATTTTCACACACTTGAGCCTCGTCACTGCAAAATTTTTCTTCTTTTTTGCCGCCTGCTCATGCGCCTCCCCGCGCCGTCTGACCACTGCTACTTCTACTGCTCTTTTGCAGACTTGGCCTGCCCTGCCTGGTTGCCGTAATAGGCCTGGCAACCAGGCAGAGCAGGACGAGTCTGCCCCGGGTTTTTAAGACCCATTCAGAGTTTCGGGACGGCTGTGAAGATACTACTCCCCGAAACCCCTTGCGCGGCCACACTTGGAAATGGCAACGCACCGGTCAAAACCCTTTTATCCGACAGTGCCTGTCCGC
>JBEBUW010000048.1:0-31299 GCA_040393065.1 Lujinxingia vulgaris
GTGACGAGGCTCAAGTGCGCAAAAATTCTGGCAGAAAATTATAGAAAATTCTGAAAATGTAGAAATTTCTATAAATTTCATGTCTTTTCAAGAACTGTTCTGTCCTGGCCGGCCGGTCCTGTATTTTTCTACATTTCTAGCATTTCCTGCCACGCCGGAATTTTTTCCTGCATACGTCACCAAATACAAAACATCTGCCAGACCGGCACAATTTTCGCCCGGCTCACTCCTGAACAAAGAACTCACAACAGCTGGCCAGACCGGCTAAATCGCAGAGAAACCGACCCGTCCTCGAACCCACTCCTGTGCCAGGGGCCTTCGTTTGCAAAAGATGCATGGAAGGATGATAAGCCCCCACCCGCGCAGCGAGGGCTCTGCCCTCCGCGGAACGCGCTGGTCGTGCCCGCCCATGGGCTCTTCCCCTGGAATCGTGGCCGACCACCCGACATCTCCCATACCCTCCCCCCACATAGCGAGCCTCAAAAAAGGTATCCGGCATACCTGAAAATGCCTCAGCGAGCCTCAAAAAGGTATCCGGCATACCTGAAAAAGTCTCAGCGAGCCTCAAAAAGGTATCCGGCATACTTGAAAATGCCTCAGCGAGCCTCAAAAAGGTATCCGGCATACCTCAAAAAACCTCAAGAATGCCTCGCCGGGGTATGCCGCATACCCTGACGAGTCTCCGTAGAGGTTTTTGAACATCCGGGGATACCGGAACCGGGACCGACGCAGGATCCACAACAACTTCAAACGCCTCCCAACCACCCGGCGCTGCGCGCAGACGTCGTGCCAGCCCGCCTTCGCTTTTCGTTACTTTTTTACTTCGCGGCTTCGCGGCTTCGCGAGAGACACGCCTTTGCCGTGCTTTTATTTTGCCATTCCTTCTCACGCGCCCTTTTCCCCTAATCCCCTCCCGGCTCCCCCAAAGCGCCCCGGCCTTGAAAAGCCCCACCTGGCACCGATCTTCTCCGCTACATTCCTACACCTTGACCTGTCCCTGATCCGCCCGAGGTCCATCATGGCTGATTTTCTGCTCCTGTTCGGAGAACGCGGCGCAATCGCACGGCACGGCCTCTGGAAGCGATTTCCGGCCTCCGTCATCATTTCCCCCAACGTCCCTACCTACAGTCTACATGTCGGATTTCGCCCCGGACCGCGCCCCTACCCGGGAGAATATGGCTGCACCCGCAAACTCGCCATCGCCTGGGTCGGCGCCTGGCGAAACCTCCCGGAAATGCGCCGCCAGTTTGGCCTTTCCTACACCACCGGCGCGCTGGAAACCATGGCGCACGCCTACCACAAACTCGGCCCCACAGCCGCGTTCTCGGCCATGCGTGGCATCGTCACCGCCGTGGTCTGGGACATGCAAACCGGCACCCTGCACGCCTTTCGCGACAAAATCGGCCTCGCCCCTCTTGTCTACGCCCCCACACCCAAAAACCTATCGCAGCACAATCTCGCTCTCTCCACCGACCCGGAATGGCTCGCCGACTGGATGGATTCGCCCACCGACGTCAACCCCGCACGGCTGCGCGCCTTTTTAAGCGGTTCTGTGGACTCCGGCATCGAAGACTTCATTCACGGCATGGAACGCATCCGCCCCGGCGAACACGTCCACTGGACGCCCGAGCGCACCGAACCGTCCCGCTCCTACTACTGGCAGCCCGACACCACGCCCCTGCCCGCCGAACAGGCCGCCAGCAACCTGCCCCAGCGCCTGATCGACGGCTTAAACCGATTCTACGACTCGCTCGTCCCCCGCCCCCGCGTCGTCGCCATGAGCGGCGGCCTCGATTCGCCCGCACTGGCCGCCATCGAAAGCCGATGGGGCGGCTACTCACCCGAGCGCCCGCTTCACGTCGTTTCCATGATCACCCCCGGACTCCCACGCTCCGACGAAACTCACGCCATCAACGAAGTCAAAGCCTACCTGCCTTTGCACGTCCATCTCTTTGATGTCGAAAGCAAATGGCCCCTGCAAAACATCAGCTTCTACAACCGGCAACTCTACTCCGGCCCCCACTTTCACCCGGAAGAATTCTACGTCGATGCCTACCACCGCTGGATCGCCGAGCAATTCGGCCCCGTTGACGTCCTCAGCGGCCACGGAACCGACGACGCCCTGTGGTGCCCGGCCTCCTTTTACCTGCGCGACCTGGCCAAAAAACTACACGTCCGCGAATTCATCCAGGCCATGCGCCAGGCCGGCCCCGGCCTGGTCGCCCGCGAAATGATCAACTGGACCCTCGAATCCCTCCACCTGCGTGAACCCCTGCGCCAGCTCTTCGCCCCCCTGCGCCAGGCCATCCAGCCTGCCAGCCCGACTCCCTGGCGAGCGCCGGAGAACTGGGTTTCTTTTCCTGAACCGTGCGCGACGACCAATACTGCCGGATGGAGCACACCCGACGAAAACTGGGGACAGGTCCGCTTAAAGCGCCTGCGAACCTGGAAATGGGAGCTCGTTTGCCGAACTCTGCAGCGTGAAGCAAGGCGCAATAATGTGAATATTGAGTTTCCCATGCTTGATGATGCGATGTGGGAGCTATGTTTAAGAATTGAGCCACAGCAGCTCGCCAAAAATGGCCGCCAGAAAGCGCTGCTCCGAAAGGCCATGCACGGGCGACTGCCCACTTCCGTCGTGCAACGCAGCAAACACGGAGGCTTTGACGCTTTGGTGGAACTTGCACTGACCCAAAAAGAAGTCGGACGTGTCGAAGAGCTCTTCCAAAACTCAATCCTGCACAACATGGAGGTCATCAACGCCCAAAACTTCATGAACATGTTTCAGCAATACCGCAAAGCCTCGCTGCATAACCAACGACCCTATCTGGGCTCTCTGGCTCTCTGGCAGACCATCGCCGCAGAAGTCTGGCTCAATTCGCTTCATCAGCGCTCTTCGCTCCGATAAGTTTCCTGTCCTTGCCTTTATATTGAGCATTACCAAAACAGGGACGGCTGGCAATTGATGGAGATAGACAATGAAACCAAATCAAATGCGTTTCACCCAGACCCATGCACGCCTCCAGGATTCGGAGCTGTGCCAATTCTCGCCGACCACACTGGCCAACGCCCCCCAGAACACTTGCACAAAAGCTGCCTACCACAAGCCGCACCTGGCATCCCTGGGCTCTCTGCACCAGATCGTCCGGGGCGCTAGCTCCAAGGGCTGCGACTGCGCTGGTGAACTCGACCTCACCGCTTTTCCTTTCTAGCCAATACAGGCTCGCTCCCAGAGTGCGTTCACCTCCTTCTCGAACGCACGCTGGGAGCCGCCCTCCCACAACCCCTCGATCACCTCCAGGCCGTCGCCAACCCGCCTGACCGCCAGCGGCAAACTACGCAGCGGCTCCGCATAAAACTCAAGCTGCGCGCCCTTGCGCTTGCCAAACGCCGCCAGATACCGCGCCACTCCCGCCCCATTCAACACCACCATCAAACTCGCCAAATACCGCACCGGATCCCCCACATCGCAGGGCGCAACCAGATACGTGCAATCGCTCGAAACCACACTCCCGGACAAATCCAGGGCAAAACACGGCTTTGGCCCGCGCCGCGCCACCACCAGCTTGGGGCCCTCAAAATCCGCCCGACGACGCGGCCAGTGCAGCCGATACCACGGTATCGCCCCCGTCCTGACCTCCCGCCGCAACTCCAGCATCGCCCGAAACCGCCCCAGATGCTTCACTACCAGCGCCTCATCCGCTCCCGAAAGCGCGCCATCCACATACAACATCCACTCCCGCCCCGGCGCCCGCTCAAAAATCACATTCTTCCGCACCGCGCTGCCCCGCAACACCGGCCGCAACAACCGCCCCCTCTCCGCCCACAATTCTTCCGGAATCTCGTCCTCCTCAAACATAAAAATCGGCATCCCCACCCCGATCCCCTGCTCCGCCCACCCGAACCGCTGCACATGCGCACGCGTCACCCGGTCCGCACCACTCACCACGCCCTGCTGATCCCGCGCAAGCTCCGCCAGCAAACTCCCCCGTCCACGCAAAACCTGCCCCCACTCCGCCGTCGCCGCATCCACAAACGGCGCCCACCCGGCCCCACCTGGCAGCGCCGCCCGAGCCACACGCCCTCCCCCAATCCCCTCCCATCCCAGAGTCCCCTCCACACCATTTCCTGAACCAAATTCTTCAAGAATTTCCTTAAACCGCGCCAAGCCACGCTCCTCCACCTTCACCGCCCACGCCCTGCTCCCTTCCCCGGCCGCAGCATCTTCCCCGACGCGCCGAAACACACTCAAAAGCGAATGATGACCCGGTGCATCCGCAAAAATCGCCGTTGAACCAAACGTCACAAACAATTCCGCACGCCCACGCCGCGCCAGATCCGCCCGCAACAGCCCCGCACCACTCGCCGTCAGCCAGTATTCACTCGTCAGATAAATCAGCCGTCCGCCCTCGGCCAGCAAATCCAGCCCTCGATGAAAAAACAAATACAAAAGATCAATCCGCGCCCCGAAATAATCCGCCAGATGTGGATGCGCCTCCTTCAAAGCCCCGAACAGCCCCGCATTTCCCTTTTCCCCCACATACGGTGGATTCCCGATCACCACCTCATACCGACGCCCACCCGCCGCCCACGGCCCATCCGCCGACAACCCATCGCCCACATAGATCCGATCTCCACAAACACCTGGTCCCCCGCCATTCTCTCCTCTTTTCTCCGTTCCTTCCCCCCAACCAGCCTCCGCACGCGCCTCGTACAACGCCAGCGCTGCAGCAATCGCAAGCCCCCGATCCGCCTCCACCCCGACCACCCGCAATCCCGGATCACGCCGAACCGCTGCCGCCAGCAGCGCCCCACACCCGGCACTCAAATCCAGCACCGTCCTCCCGTCTCCAACCCCGCCATCACCCCCCACCGCAATCGCACACGCCATCGCTTCCGCAAATCCATCCGGCGTCATGAACATCCCCCGCTCACGCCGCTTCTCTGCGCTCATGCCCTCCACCACGACGCCCCCTTCCTGCACATCTTCCCCCCAGACATCTTCGTCCAGAGCCGCAAACCACGCCTCCAGAACCTCGCCATCCACAATCCCCTCAAGTGCTACTTGAACACTCTTTTGCGGCGCTTTTTCATCCCACACATCACGCAAAACCCACCGTGCTTTTCTTGTCAACCGACGAGCGACTTCCTGCTCCATAATCCATTCCTGATAGAATTTTCCGCCCCTGCCGATATGCACGACACGACAATACGACAATTCTTTCCCTGTTTATCTTGCGCCCCACCCCGCATTGTCACTATCCTGCATATCATGCGGTGAAACGCATACCCCACAGCATGAGAGGCAAATCGAAACGAAAAGGTAAAATCCAATTGTTCAACCTTTTCATTAAGCCGGCATGACAACGATGAGCGAGAGCGGCAATACAACAATTGCACCTGGCACGATTCTGGCCGAACGCTACGAGGTCCAGGAACCAATCGGACACGGCGGTTTCGGCACGGTCTATCGCGCGCGCCAACTCAACATCGACCGCGACATCGCCGTCAAGGTTCTACCGCCCAAATTTCTCACCAGCACCGAGGTCGTCGAACGCTTCCGCCGCGAAGCCCAACTCGCCAGCTGCCTGCGCCACCCCCACACCATCACCATTCACGACTACGGTCGCCACGACGACTACCTCTTCATCGCCATGGAACTGCTCGAAGGCGAAGATCTGGCGGACGTTTTACACCGCGAGTATCAGCTGCCTGTCGACAAAATCGTCCATGTCGCCACGCAAGTCCTCAAAAGCCTGGCCGAGGCACACGACCGCGGTATCATTCACCGCGACCTCAAACCCGAAAACATCTTCCTGTCCATCGTCGGCCAGGAGCGAGACTTCGTAAAAGTCCTCGATTTCGGCATCGCCAAATTCAAAGCCCAGGACAAACCCGAGCTTATCAACAACCCCGACGACACCAACCCCTTCCGCAAAAACCGTCAACTCACCATGTCCGGCAGCACCGTCGGAACCCCCATCTACATGTCTCCCGAGCAGGCCGCCGGCGAAGAAGTCGATGCACTCTCCGACCTCTACGCACTCGGCATCATCATGTACGAAATGGCCAGCGGTCGCCCGCCTTTCTACGGCGAAAACCCGGTCAAAATCATGCGCAGCCATCTCTTTGAAACGGTCCCGCAATTCACCGACCCGGCCCTGCGCAACTCTCCGCTCGAAAGAATCATTCTCAAAGCGCTCGACAAAGACAAATCCCGGCGTTACCAGAACGCCGGCGAATTCCTGGCCGCACTCGCTCTGGAAATCGACCTGTCTCCACACAAATTTACGCAGGCCCGACCAGATACGCAGCCCATTCCGCAACCAACGCCCCTGCAAGAATCCCCACAAGAATTCTCCTACGACGAAGAACCACCGACTCTGGAAATGTTCGCCGGAGCCCTGGACAGTGAGCCCTACACAAGCAGCTTGTCCGACACCACTTCCACGTCGTCCTTCGATTTCACGCCGCCCACGCACGATGCGCTGCGCACCACCGATCCGGATCTCGTCTTCCAAAACGAGCTCGACTCCGTCCCCTTCATCGAAGCGCTCGATCCCAAAGAAGCCATCCGCGAACGCGCCTACCAGCCCGCCAGTACCGCATCGTCGATCCTCACCATCCTCGATACGCCTCCGCCCGAATCTCACGAAGTACTTTTACTGACGCGCCCCAAAACCGTGCGCTCCTTCCCCGGCTCTGACGCCACGACCGGCGATTTTCACCGCCTGCGCGAAACGCCACCCGCCGTCATCAGCCCTATTTCCGACATCACGCAGACACCTTCTCCTGAAATCCCCGCGCCCCAGCTTCACCAACTCAGAGAATGGGGTGAACAGCTCCGCGCCGAGCAACCAGCCCAAGACTCTCCCACAACAAATCCGCCTGGCTCATCCAGGCTGCTTCTCATCATCGCAGGCGTTACGCTCATCATCGTCGCGACCGCCACCCTCACCGCCTACTTCCTCGGCGCTTTCTAGCCTCCTGCGCCAACCTGCGCGCCGGCCGATTCAAGCGGCCCTCCCCACACAAAAAAATCGGCAACCAGACCAGGCTGGATGCCGATTTTTCATTTTCTTTCCTCTCCAAACGCTAAAACATCGCCTGCACGGAATCAGGCCTGCGCACGCTCCGCCAGCCGCGCTCGCAAATCTGCAATCACCATCGTGATCGCAATATCATTCTTCCCACCACGCGGAATGATCACATCCGCATAGCGCTTGCTCGGCTCCACAAAGCTCAAATGCATCGGGCGCACCGTCTCCATGTACTGCTTGATCACCGATTCCTGCGTACGCCCACGCTCGTTCACATCGCGCTGCAAGCGACGAATAAACCGAATATCATCCTCAGCATCCACAAAAATCCGCGTGTCCAAAAGCTGCCGCACGCCGCGATCCGCCAGCACCAAAATCCCCTCCACGATAATCACCGCAGCCGGCGCAATCGAAACCGTCTCCTCTGCACGCGTAAACTCCGCAAAGCTATAGACCGGCTTCTCAATCCCTTCACCGTGCTGCAGCCGACGCAAATGCTCCATAAAAAGCGGCGTATCAAATGCATCCGGATGATCAAAATTATACTTCCGACGCTCTTCCATCGGCAGATGACTCAAATCCCGATAGTAAGAATCCATATCCAGGCAAACCACGTCACACGCAAATGCCTGCAAAATACGCCGCACAACCGTCGTTTTTCCCGAGCCCGTGCCACCCGCTATTCCGACCAATACCGACGTCCGTTCAACAACCATGAAACTTCCTGTTCAATACGAAATAACAACCTGAAAAATCACCAGACCTGCGCCGAATTCAGTTCCAACGCACAGTCAACCGATACGGCTCGCACCCGGCCCCGCGCTCTGCCTTTACCACCACAAAATACACGCCTGCCGGCAGCTCCATGACCAGATTCTCATCCGCTCCCGGCCCCGCCCGATTGACATGCGCAATCTGCCCGCCCTCATCATCAAACAACGAAAATTCAAGGTTCAACGGATTCGCCCCCAGATGCACCGTCACTTTATACAACGCATCCTCAGCATCGGCGCCATCATTACCCGCCGGCTGCTCGCCCTCCTCAACTTCCAACCCCGGCAAACCATCTGCCTGCATTACAATTTTTGGCACGCTCCCCGCAGCCGCCTGCGGCGCCGTCACCGCAAACCCGAACACATCGACATCACCTGCCCGCGATATATACCCGATACGCGTCTGCCCCGGCTCCAACCGATCTGCTATCTCCGCCCGATCGTTCGGCTCTACCTCCAGCCCCGGCGTTCCGGCGATATTCTCAACGCGCAATTCATAATCAAAACCACGCGCGGCCACAGCACCGCCCACAGGCCGCTCCGCCTCGATCATTTCCACCGAGCGCACTTCCAAATCAAACGTTCCCTCCTCAACCTGCACATTACAAAACGCCAGCGCCTCATCGGCCGCGTTCGCCACCACATCCTGCACCGACTGCCCGGAAATCCAGCGCATCCCGAGCCTGTGCTCCGCTGCCAGCGGCACCAGCCGCGCCTGCATCACCTGCTGCGGCGCTTCCTTCACCGGCAGCATCGCCAGCGGATCAACCGGCACAACCTCCTCCAGCGCACCATCTCCGGCCAACGCCGGCTCTTCTAACGGCGCCTGAAGCGTATCCTCCGCCTGAACTACGTCTTCCGAAGCCAAAACCCACCGAAAACGATCGACATCCGATGGATCATGCAAATAACCACGCACCACCGCACCCGGCTCAATCCTCTGCGCGCGCTCCGCCGTGTCATTCGGCTCCCCTTCCAGCACCACGCCCGTCACCGGCGCATGTTCAATGATTTTCAAACGGTAGCCACGCTCCCGATCAAACCCGTCACCGGCCGTCAACACGATCCACAGCCCCTGCGCCCCTTCCGGCACCGAGAAATTGGGAATCTGCGCCGAAGCCCCGGCCGAAACCGTCAACTGCAACAATGCCTCTTCCAGAGCACGATCCGCAAAAACCCGCACACGCTGCGTCAGCCCGGCAATATTCGACACTTCCAGGCGATACACCGATCCGCTTAAATCCTCGGCCGCGACATAATAAATATCCTGGTCGCGCGGCCGATCATAAAATCCCTGAATTTCTCCCGGAACTTTGAGTTTTGTCGCAAGATGCGCCTGATCATTCGGCTCGCTTTCCACCATCCCGCCCGACAAACGCCGGCGAAACTCCACCTTATACTCGCTATTCTCCGCACGAACGGACTCCGCAGAACCCGACACCGCCACAAAAAACCGCAAAGGCTCTTTGCCCCCCGTCAGCGAACCGACCGACAAAATCGGCACCGACTCCGCCTGCCCGGCCCGCGCCACATCATACAAAAGCGGCGGCGCATCCGGCGCACCCGGAACTTCCAGATACAACGCAACATCCAGCGAGCTATCCAGCGGAGTCACGATCAACTCAAAAAGATCCTCGGACTCCTCCTCCGTCGCAACCGAAAACCAGTCGATATCCTGCGCCGACGACAACGCCCCGTACACAGGCCGCAGTTCTCGCCGCAGAATAATCGACGTCGCACTCTCAGGCCCGTCGTTGGGTTCAATCTCCCGCGCCTGCTCCTGCTGCACAACTTCCGTACGTGCAGCAATACGCTCGTCTTCATTCGACTTTTTCGAAACCAATTGGCGTACTCGTGCCTCACAATCACAGCCCGATATAGCTAGCAAAAGGAGCAGCGAGCCCAGAATAATTCGGCGCGCATCTGGCATGAACAGCTCAGCTCTAGGAGGGAAAAACAAACAGGCGACTGCGCGATTGCAGTCGCCCGATTCATACTATCTTAACGCACTAACCAACAGTCCCACATGCAACTTACTTACCGGCATTGTATCGTTTGATCAGCTCCGCCGTCAGATCCATACCGTCCTGAGCATACAGAACCGATGATTCTGTCCGCTCAAAAATCATCGTATAGCCCTGCTCTTTGCCAATGCCTTCGATAATTTTACGCATTTTTTCAAAAATCTTTTTCGTCGCCTCGCCTTCTTTCTGCGCCAGCTCACCCTGCAAAGAAACATACAGCTGCTGAAGCTCATACATTTTCTGCTGAAACTCCGCGCCTTTTTGACGACGTGCATCCTCGGAAAGCATCGCAGCCTGCGCCTCAAACTGCTCTTTCAGCTTCACAACTTCCTTTTGCTTCGCGTCCAACTGCGTCTGCTTGGCTTTGAAATCTTTTTCAAGCTGCGCCTTAATTTTCTTACCTTCTTCGATCTCGTTCAGAGCCTTCTGCAGATCCACATAGCCAAGTTTCGGCACCGCCATCTGTGCAAACGCCGGCGAGCTGGCGAAGAATAGGCCAACGACCATGACCAGACCTGCCAACAGACGCATCGCAGGTGCAAATCGGATATCCAGATACTGTGTGTTCATGAAAATCTCCTTACAAGATTCTGATTCTGCATCACTAAAATGCATTCGAAATACTGAAATCAAAGACGTACGACTTCTCACCCGGCAACCGCTGCAGCGGAATACCCCACTCAAAACGCAACGGCCCCATCGGACTGAACCAGCGAATTCCCGTACCGACCGAAGTTCGAAGTGCATCGTGATAACCATTTTCAGCATCACGGAACATATCCGGTACCAGAGTTAAAGACTGCCCCTCACCAAATGCATTCCCTGCATCCAAAAAGACAACGCCTTTGATATTGGCTGCCGCAAAAATCGGAAACTCCACTTCAGCCGTCAACGTCAACCGCTTGTTACCGCCGATCTGCATCTCATTGCCCGAGAAAGCCGGATCGCCGCCCGCTGCCGGAACACGACGTGTGGGCCCGAGTGAAAAACGATCAAATCCACGAACCGTCGTCGGACCACCTGCAAAGAACCGCTCAAAAATCGGCACCGGCCGATCTTCAGACATACTGACGATATAGCCCAGGTTCGCATTCAACCGCAGCACGAACTCCCAGAAAACCGGGAAATACAACCGCGTCTCTGCCTCGTATTTCAAAAACTCATTCTCACTCAAGGTCAGATTCCGGTCCGCCGCCTCTACACGGAACGAATGAAACTGTCCCGAGGTCGGAAACAAACGGTTGTTCCGCGTATCGTAATAGGTTCCCAGCCGCACACTGCTCGTAATGCCACCCGAAAACAAATCCGGCGCCTGCTGAATCACTGTTCCGCCCGTTCCACCCGGCGTTACTTCGACCGTTTCCAGTTTATACGTCAGCGCAACACTCAAATCTCCCGGGATCCCCAGGTTAAAGCGCTGCGAAATCGGATACCCGAACGTCAAGTTTCCACCACGCGAAAGCCGGGAGAAATCCTGATAAGCAAAATCGAAATTGTACAAATCCGCACTGAACTGCCAGCGCGTATCAAACAGCCATGGCTCCGAAAACTGCAGATTGAACAATGTCCGAATGCTGGATGCCTGCACGTTAAATCCGAGCGACTGCCCGCGCCCCAGAAAGTTATTCTCCGAAATCTGCGCGTTGAAAATAAAGTTTTCCTGACTCGAAATCCCCGCCCCGACCTGGAAAGTTCCGGTCGAACGCTCCCGAATCTCAACCCGCAAATCAATCACATCATCACGCTGACCGCGCTGGCTGGTAATCGTCACGCCTTCAAAGAAACCAAGCCGCTCAATTCGCGCACGCGATGTTTCTACCTTCGTAATCGAATACTGGTCGCCTTCCTGAATCAACATCTCACGTCGCAGCACACGATCCCGCGTACGCGTGTTGCCGACCATTTCAATCCGCCCGATCTGAACCTTTTTCCCCTGCTCGATGTCGTACATCACTGCAACGGTCTTGGTCGTCGGATCAAGCCTGGTCAGCGGATTCACATTCACATACGCATAACCGGCATCCTGATACAAAACCCGCAGCGCTTCCATATCGCGACGCATTGTGCCGTAGCTAAAAACCTCGCCGGCCTTCAGCGTCGTCATCGCCAGCAATTCTTCACGGTCGAGCAGCATATCGCCCTGCACATCCAGCGAAGCCGTCGAGAAACGCTCACCTTCATCAATCTGCACGCTGATATACAGATAGCGCTTGTCTTTCGACAAACGAATATGCGGCATATTTACCGAAACCTGCACAAACCCCTTATCGTAATAATACGCCGTGATGCGCTGCAGATCGGTCTCAAAATCGCGTTCGCGGAAATTGCCAAATCCGCTCATAAACGACAGAAAGTGCTCCTCCCGCGTTTGCATAATATTGCGAAGCTCATCGCTCGGAATCGATGCGTTGCCCAGGAACGTAATCTGCTTGACCAGAACCTTGGCATATTCTCGAATCTCAAACGTCACGATCGCCAGATCCGGCCGGTTCGGCTGCGCGCTGATATTGTACGACACCTCCGCCAGAAAAAATCCTTTCTCCGTATACAAATCCCGAATTTTCTCTGCGTTCGCTGCAACCTGCGCCGTGTTCAAAATGCCAAATCGCTTGATATCGACAACCGCCTCGATATCTTCCTGGCTAATTTCATCGTTGCCGACAAAACGAATCTCATCGATCGCCGGCTTTTCTTCCACAATATACGTTACAATGTGCTGCCCGGACGCTGTGACGGTGCTATCGACCTGAATATCATCAAAATAACCGAGCAGATAAATCGCCTGAATATCCTGGCTGAGCACCTCGGCATTAAGCGGCTCACCAATCCTGGTTTTTACCTGACGCAAAACCGTTTCGCTTTCTACCCGGCGGTTGCCGCGCACCTGAATCACATCCACAGCTTCATTTGCACGCGCTGCCCGCCCCACCGGCAGCTGAGCAGGCTCCTGAAGCGGAGCCTCCGGTGCTACAGTCTGGTCGAGCCCTCGCTCCTCTTGCTGCATCGGCTCCTGAATCGAAGACTGCGCCAGCACTTCGGGCACAACCACCAACATCGCGGCCAGCCCGACAAGCATCCATATCACCAGCCGGAGCATCGGCCCTGCCTTCACGTTACTTACCGCGATGTTTTCAATCATCCGGTAATTTCCGGCATGAGGTCGAGAATGTTTCACATCATTCCTTGGCAATTATACAGACAGCGCCATCCAAAACCGCGCAAGTTTCCCAAACCTACATCATTTCAGCCAATCCGTGACAAAAATGACCATTCTCAGCAGAAACCCTGCGCGTTGTTATTTCTCATTTCTCGCATTCACACGAGCTTTCGCTTGCTCTCTACCACACTTTACGTCGTACGTTACTCGCCAAATTCCTGCGCTAAACGTACTTCATTTTCGCGAAAATCAATTCTCGACTCGCCTCGCTCAAAGGGAACCAGCTTACCGTTATCAACCAGAAGACGAATCGGCATCTCATCAGCAAGCCGCGGATCATGCGTCACGACAATAACCGTGACCCCGGTTTGCTCATTGAGGTCGCGAAGCACTGCATGTATCCCGGCCCCTGTCTTCAGGTCAAGATTGCCTGTCGGTTCATCCGTCAGAAGTACACGTGGTTTCATAAACAACGCACGCGCGATGGCAACACGCTGCTGCTCACCACCCGACAATTCCCCCGGCTGATGATGGCGCCGACTCGACAGCCCTACCAGCTCCAACAGCTCGGACGCACGAAGCTCCGACTCCGTACGGCTTTTACGCCCGATTAAGCCCGGCATCATCACGTTCTCAAGAGCCGTAAACTCTGGCAACAAATGATGAAACTGAAAAACGAAGCCAATTTCTCGATTACGAAACTCCGCCAGCTGCGCCGATGACCGCTGAAACACATTCCGGCCATCAAACAAAACTTGCCCGCTTGTCGGCGTATCAAGCGTTCCAAGAATCTGCAAAAACGTACTTTTGCCCGCCCCGCTCGCTCCCATGATCGCAATCCGATCACCGGCATAGATCGTCAGATCGATTTCACGCAAAACCGTCAGTTCTTTGCCGCGCATCGAAAACTTCTTCGTCAGCCTTTGAATCTCGATCAGCGGATACTTTTCCTTAGTCATAACGCAATCCTTCAACGGGACGAAGCCGCGCTGCCTGGTAAGACGGATACAAGGTAGCCAGCAGGCTGATAATTATCGTGCTGACGAGAATCACCACGACCTCAAGCGGATTGACTTCTACCGGAAGCGTAGAGATGTAGTACACCTCCGAATCCAGCGGCATCCCTACTGTTTTCAGAAAATAACAAATCCCCAACCCCAGAATCAGCCCCAGCAAAGCGCCCACAACACCGATGACCGTACCCTGAAACATAAAAGTACGCATAATCCCGCCATTGCTTGCGCCCATACTCTTCAAAATCGCGATTTCACGCCCCTTCTCGATCACAATCATGATCAACATCGCTACGATGCTAAAACTCGCCACCAGAATGATGAACGTGAGCACGACAAACATCGCGATTTTTTCCAGCTTCAGCGCAAAAAACAAACTCTGATTCATCTCCTGCCAGTCCAAAACCTGAACCGACGGCCCGAACTTGTCCTGAAGTTCGGCGGCAATACCCACCGAAATATTCACGTCGACCGTTTTCAACTCGATTCCGGTTGCCCCTTCCAGACTGAGGAAATCAGCCGCATCATCCAGCGCCGTATACGCAAAATTCGCATCGTACTCATACATGCCGCTATAGAAAATCGCGACAATCCGAAACGGACGACTACGCGGCAGCGGCCCCATCGGCCCCATATCACCGCGCGGCGTAATCACATTGACCTCATCACCCAGCTTTACCTGCAACGACTTCGCAAGTTCTGGTCCGATGATCAACCCCGGAAGCCGCTGCTTGGCAGGCTCTTCTGCCTCCTCATCAAAGATCGATGGCATACCGCCATCCTCTTCTTCCTCGGCAACATCATCCTCGAACATCGGCGGCATAAATCCTTCCGCGTCGTTCGCCACGCCCGACACGTCCGGCTTTTCAGACGCAGCCGTACCGCGTTTCTTTTCGATTTCTTTCTCGAGTTCGCGGCGCTCCTGATTCAAACGCCCCAGCAACTCGTCCAGTTCGGCATCCCGTTTTGCTGCCAGCTCTTTGAGCATCGGCTCCGGATCACGAAGATACTCGAGTTTTCCCTCGGTAATTTCATTGATTAGATCGCTGACCTGCCCTACCCGGTCGATATCCACGCCACGCAAAATCACGCCGCTCAGATTCGTCGGGCTAGAAATCATCACCTCACTCTCAACAAACGGCGACGCCCCCACAACACCCGGAAAATCCATCGTGTCATCGGCGAGCTGTTCGGCGCCGTCAAGCACGCCATAATCGGGCGCCTGTATAACGATATGCGCCTTGGCTCCGAGAATCTTATCGGTCAGGTCTTTCTTAAAACCTCCCATCACACTGAGCACAACGATCAAAGCCGTTACACCCAACGCGACACCCGAAACTGAGATCAGAGTTATGATAGAAAGCACGCGGCTTCGCTGTTTTGCCATCAAATAGCGAAGCCCGATGAAAGTTTCGTAGGGCATTTTAAGCTGATTTCACGCTGGCAATCGAAATCATTTCCATCGCCAGAGTTCGTGGAACGGCATCTCGACGCAACCGCTTCCATAGTCCAGTTGCGTCACTGTGATGATCACCAGAATGAATGATGCCCGCACCTTCACAAAGGAAAAAACAAAACCGCGTCATGCATCAGCACCCGAGCTTTTGTTATTTCCATCCATCAGCAGAAACGCTTCGACAAACGGATCAAGCTGACCATCGAGCACCTTATCGACATTGTTCTCCACCTGGCCCGTGCGCAAATCCTTGATCTGCTTATACGGATGCAAGACGTAAGAACGAATCTGGCTACCAAATGCTACATCCTTCTGCACAGCATGATCTTCCGACGCCTTCTCCTGCCGCGCCTTGAGTTCACGCTCATACAACCTGGACCGAAGCAATTTCATTGCCGTCGACCGGTTCTTGTGCTGCGAGCGCTCCAGCTGACACGCAACCACAATTCCCGTCGGAATATGCGTTAAGCGCACTGCCGAGTCCGTACGGTTAACGTGCTGACCACCAGCGCCCGACGCGCGATACGTATCCACACGCAAATCCGATTCGTTAATTTCGATATCAATATCATCATCAACTTCTGGAAAGACCGAAACCGCAGCAAAACTCGTATGCCGACGCTTCGCACTGTCAAACGGGCTGATCCGCACAAGCCTGTGCACACCGGCTTCCGCTTTGAGATGCCCGTAAGCAAATTCGCCGCCAGAAACACGAATATCCACGCTCTTGAGGCCGGCTTCTTCCCCTTCCTGATAGTCCGTAATTTCAGCCGTCCAACCTTTGATTTCGAAATACCTCATGTACATTCGAAACAAAATCGACGCCCAATCCTGACTTTCCGTTCCACCGGCCCCTGCATGAATCGTGACAATTGCATTGAGCGAATCATGCTCGCCACCCAGCATCCGCCGCGTCTCCATGCTCTGAATCGATTTCTTCGCAGACTCAACCAGCGCAACCGCTTCCGCTAAAGCCTGCTCGTCGCCACCGGTTTCTTCTGACATTTCGAGAAACATCAACGCTTCTTCAAGCGCATTGTTTTGCCCCTCGACCACTCCAAGAAGGTCGAGAATATCACCACGCTCTTTCATCAGGCCCAGTGCATTTTCCGAGTCATTCCAAAAATTCGGGTCCTGACTGATCGCTTCTATTTCCTCTACCCGGGCACGCAGTTGTTCGAGGTCAAAGAAACCTCCCGAGCTCGACCAGACGCTCTTGCAATTCTCGTATCGTTGAGGGCAGTTCTTCGATCATCATCGCGTTTGTCTCCATTCTTACTTCGTTTTCACACTACGTTCAGCCGCGTCTCCACAGCTTTTTCAACCACGTAAACGCCGTGCTATCTAGCGCGGCCGGGCCGGCGATGTCAATGAGACCTTGTTAACTCACGACAAAACCGGCCCGGCACATTCCTTCTTCCAACAACGCTTGATTCACAATGATTTCAAGCTCTTATTAGAAAACAACACTCTGATGCACTTTCATGAACGACGAACCCGAAGCGCATCCATACCCGGATAATCGGCCGTTCCTTCCAGCTCTTCCGCAATCCGAATCAGCTCATTGTACTTTGCAACCCTGTCAGAGCGCGAAAGACTACCTGTTTTGATTTGCCCGCTGCCAACAGCCACAGCAAGATGCGCAATCGTCGTATCTTCCGTCTCCCCGGAGCGGTGGCTGATCACCGTCGTGTATCCATTGCGATGCGCCAAATCAATGGCTTCAAGCGTTTCCGTCAGCGTTCCAATCTGATTGACCTTGATCAAAATCGAGTTGGCCGTACCAGACTCAACGCCCTGGCGCAGCCGTTCGGTGTTCGTCACAAACAGATCGTCGCCCACAATCTGCAGGCGGTCGCCCAGACGATCTGTCATTTCTTTCCAGCCATCCCAGTCGTTCTCATCATGACCGTCTTCGATGCTGACAATCGGATATGCGTTGCACAATTCTTCGTAATAATCCGTCAGCTCACTGGAAGTAAACGAACGCCCCTCGCCCTCAAGCGTATACTTACCCGTTTCCTTATCGTAAAACTCACTGGCTGCCGCATCCAGCGCCAGTACAACGTCCGTACCCGGCGCATAACCTGCTTTACCAACCGCTTCCATAATCAGATCGAGCGCTTCGCGGTTTGACTTCAGATTCGGCGCAAAACCACCTTCATCGCCCACCGACGTGCTGTAACCCTTGGACTGCAACACGCTCTTCAGCGCATGAAAAATCTCCGCACCGCAGCGCACAGCCTCTGCAATCGACGATGCGCCGACCGGCATAATCATAAATTCCTGAATATCGACCGTATTATCTGCATGTGAGCCACCATTGATGATATTCATCATCGGAACCGGCAACGTATTGGCCCGTACGCCACCAAGATAACGATACAACGGCATTTCCAGCGCCGAAGCCGCTGCATGCGCAACCGCCATACTCACAGCCAGAATCGCATTCGCACCCAGCACGCCTTTGTTCGGCGAGCCGTCCAGCGCCATCATAATTTGATCGATCAACGTCTGATTGGTCGCATCTTCGCCAATCAACTCCGGCCCAATAATCTCGTGAATATTGGCCACCGCACGGTCAACACCCTTGCCGCCATAACGCTTGGCATCACCGTCTCGAAGCTCAACGGCCTCATACTCGCCAGTCGAAGCACCGCTCGGAACAGCAGCGCGACCCACAACGCCGCTCGACAAAATAACGTCACATTCCACCGTCGGATTGCCACGACTATCGAGAATTTCGCGTGCAATAATTTCAATAATCTCTGTCATTTTCCATTCCTTACGTTAACCATCAATAAAAGCATTCTTACACAATTTCTGACTTTCGTACTTCAACGGACCAGGTCGCTAACTTCTTGATGCCCCTCAGATTCTTCTGCGACCTCTCGATTCTCTGTCTTCTCTTCCGCATCTTCTGCAACAGCCGTTTCCGTCGCTTCGTTGTGCTGAACCACACAAAACGCAGCGCTATGAAACCGGGCGTGCGGGGACCGCGTGTACACACCAATTTTCTGCGCGTCTGGATCAATCACCAGCGCAAGCTGAAACGGCCGATTAAACAAACTCAAATGTACGCGTGCAATCTCGGTATCCAGCAAGGCATCACCGCCCGGATTTCCAACAAACAGGCCAACCACATGTTGCCCTGCTTCCATCTGCCCTCGAGAAATATCACGCCTGCTCTGTTCAACCGCATCGCGCACGTCTTTGTACATTTCACCGATATCAGAAATATACTCCAGACCATCAAAACCACTGATTTCGATAAACGCCCCTTCATCATCCATCGAAAAATGCCCGCACAAAATCGCAAAACACGGCTCTTCACGATAATACGAGGCAAAAGCCAGCTCTTCTAAAACGTCCTGATACAGATAAAACCGAACCGTCTCCGCTTGGATATCACCAAACGTACGTACCGTCAGACTGTCATTGGAGCTGGGTGAATCCTGAACCAGATTTTTCAAAAACATTTGCTGCAACTTGAGCGCATGTTCGTTTTGAATAGACAATATCTTCCCACATTCGACGAACCACCGACTTCTATCAGCCTGATTCTGTCTGATTTCTAGGTTCTATCCGAAAATTTTATTTTCGTGGATGAATCGCACGAAAGGCGAGTTGGCTTACACGATCCGCCGGAACAACAACGCCCTTGTCGAGGGAAACTTCCCAGGTAATCGTCTGCTTCGACTCACCCAGATCGTAATTGTAGTGGACAATATAATTCTTGGGATCTTTTGCCTCTGGAACCCAGCTACAATTACGCCGCTCCTTGCACTCTTCAAATTCCGCGGCCGTATTCGCACGCGCCGTCAACAACCACTCCAGCGTCTCGATCAATTCCGACTGATCAAGCAACATCGCAAGCGCACGGCAACCATCGCGATGTCGCGGCGTCTGACAAGCCTGACGATTCGCTCCCAACCAACGATTCGCCGGCCTGGTTTCACTCGGGTCATACTGCTGCGGCACAATGCTTACCCGACTCTCAACTTCAAACTCCTCACCAACACGCATAATCTGCGCAGCCTGAAGATTGATCGCCTTCAACGCCTTTGCATCATAATCAAATTCAAATTCGGCATACGTCCGCTCGCCATTTTCAATCCACTGAAAATACGCGCGAAATAACTTGCCGCGATCATGATCGATCGTCCAACCCAGAATCGTATCGTCGTCGTCCGTTTCGTCGCGCTGCTCAAAATACAGCAACAACGCGCCCGCCAGATTCATTTTATTTTCAAAACGATGGTTCGTAATCGCCGATACAACCTGACTCGCCTTGTCATAATAATCCGACGAAACGCCCTTATGCGGATCCGCGGTCACCTCGGCAAGAATATTCTTCGCAACGACCTTCTGAGAACGAATATCTACCAACCAGGCCGGCCCGATTGTGATATTTTCATCCTGAAACGCAAACCGAACCAGGAAAAAAGACGGCCCGTACTTGGTTTCGCCCCACCAGTCAGCCTGCCAGCCCAGCTTTTTGGCCGAGCCGATTTTCAGCTTCTCGCGCAAAAACTCTTCATCTTCGAGAATCTCACCGACCGTTGTAACAACCGGTTCAGGCTCCGGCGCACCACGACGTCCGCGCGCAGTCGCCGGCGCTGCTGGAGGCGGCGTCACACGCACACGCTTGACCAGCGCAATCGCCGCTTCGCCCTGGTTTGCCCATGGATTGACCGCTTCAATCTGCTCAGCAGTCGCGCGCTCTACCCGTTTGATCACCACCGTCTCCGCTTCACGCGTAAGCTGGTAAATGGTCACAGCCCCCAGAATCACAACCAGTACAACGATAAAACCAAGTACAATTTGTAATATCCGCCGGGTATCCATCAGGCACTAATCCATATCAAAATTAAAAGTACACGAACCCGTTGCAAGCCGCGCAACGCTGCAGCAAGACCGAAAAACAAGTATCTACCTGATCCAGACAGAACACCCGACTTAGTTTTCTTCCAGAGAATAGACCCGAACATTAGAAAACCTTACCGGAGCATTCCAGTTGGCCAGCGCAAAATGACGATATCCATCGCCCTTCAGCGGCGCGTCGTCCTCATAGGTCATGAAGACCTCGCCATCTACATACCACCGTAACACACCATCGGCTGTACGCACGACGGCCATTTTATAATTCCGGTGCGGCTCAACGCCACGAGTTTTCCCCTCTTTTCTGTCGCTGCCATGCTCATCAAGCCGCGCAATCACATCGAGCTGATTGTTCCAGCCGCCGTAAATCAGCACATAACCCGAAGCATGCGTTTCGCCGTCGCCAAAAATCTCGACTTTCAAATCGCCCACTTCCGTCAGCGCCTGCGCCTCAAACTCCACACGAACAGCCTCCGGCAGAGGCATCGTCAACCAGAGCGGATCATTTCGAATCGCACTGCCTTCAACGCCCCCTTCCTTGATCACCCACTGACCTTTTCCACCCTCACCGGTTCCCCGGTGCCAGGAATCTCCCAGCTCAGTTCGCGCAAAATCATCTTCAAACAAAAGCGTACCACCCTGCAATCCAGGCGTCGGCGGCACAGAGCTAACTTCGCGACTTTTGCAGTTGGCAATCAATCCCAGCGCCACAATCAGCAGCACCACATAAGACAAACTGCCCCAGATCGTGTAGCGCGACCGCGACTTAAACGAAAACTTTTCAGGAATCATGATCTTTACGATTAGGACGCGCGTTAGGCATCTGTATATTCATACGCGCTCGTGTGATGGTCGCTGCTTCATCGTCGATATCGATAAGCATATCATCAGGAATCTCGATGATTGAGTCGGGAATGGTTGAACCATAATCATAGGCATCGCGAAGATGCGTCGGTTCACGCCCTCCTACATTTTCAGACGACACAGACTTGGAGGCAACCACAGAAGTCCCGCTGATCGCCTTGCTCGGCGAACGATCCACCACAGGCTCTGGCGGCTTAGGGGGAACTGCCGCCTCCGTTTCTGACAAACCAGCAGCCTTTGCCATAGGCATTTTCGTCGAAATTTGTCCCCAGTCCATCTGGACGGTTTTTCGCAAATCTTCGACCCCGCCATACTCCTCAGCAGCGTCATTGCGCCCTCCATGCACAGGCATGCGCATTCCTTGTGACGCAGCCCCCTGCCCGGACTTCGGATGCGCGCCTGCCCCCGCATTTCTTTCAGAGATCGCATGGATTACTTGATTGCTGAGCGGACGTGTCGCTTCCTCCTGCCACTCATCATCAGGGCGAGCATCCTCCAAAAAGGTAAGACGACCACTTGGTGGTGTTGCATTCTCTTCATCCTCGGCCAGCCGTGCCCACCACAGATCAGGCTCACGCAAAAAGTCATAAGGAACCTGACGCAGCTTGCTCGCAAACACCTGCAAAAAGTTCCACAACAACTTAATCGCAAGCTGCGGATCATTTCGAAGCAACGCCATGAACTGCGCCCGACCGATACTGATCACAACAGTCTTTTCCAGCGCACGTACCGTAATCATTTCCGGTTTTTCATCGATAAACGACAACTCACCAAAATGATCACCCGGCGCTAACACACCGATTTGCCGGCCATGTAAAAACAGAGCAAGTGAGCCTTCCACCAAAATATTCAGCCGTTCGGCCGTTTCTGTCGGCCCAAGCGATAAACTGTTCGCCTCATATTCGTGGCGTTCTGCAATCGCTAGAATCTGCTGTAACTCTGCCTGACTCAAATAATGAAAATAAGGCGTATCCTTAAGAAGCTCTATAACAAGCTCCCCTTCATCCCCCATAACCGATTGATGCGACTCAAGCAGCGTATCGATCAAAATGACCGTAATATTGTCCTTGCCGCCAGCCTCATTCGCAAAACGGATGCATCGCTGCGTGAGCTCCTTGAGATCATCGCCATAAATCAGATCTAAAATATCATCATCGCTTAAAAAATATCCGCTCAGACCGTCGCTACACAGCATAAAGCGATCGCGATCTTCCAGCTCTATCTCAAGCGTATCAACTTCAACCGTTTCTTTAACACCGACCGCACGCGTTACAGCGTTCTTATGAGGAAAATCCGTGTCATCACCGGCCTTGATCTTCCCTTGCCGGATCATTTCGTTTAGCAGCGAGTGATCCGTAGTAATCTGGGTCACCTGCTCTTCGCGCACAATATAAAGGCGAGAATCACCCACGTGACCAATAAACGCACGATCTCCGCTGATCAGCATCATCACACAGGTCGTGCCCATCCCGCGCCGCCCGGAATCCTCTTGCGCCATCTCGTAAATTCGCTGGCAGGCGGTCTTAATCGCACGTTCCAGCAATGCCAGAACCGCCTCGCGATGAACCAGCTCATCGGGCTCGCGCTCCAGTTTCTCGAGAATATCACGATGTGCAAACACGACATCACGCACCGTGCGCACGCACACGGCACTCGCAACCTCACCCGCTGCATGGCCACCCATGCCATCACAAACAACGAAAAGCTGTAATCGCTTATCGACGAGGAAGTTATCCTCGTTATGTTCTCGGGCACGACCCACATTGGTCGCCGCCCAGAACTCAAGTTGCATGCCTTGCTCCTGCCTGACTGTTATAAATAAGCAATTCTACTCGGAAAATTCATGCAGACATTCGCTCAATCCGGTTTACTCTGCGGCCACCTGGATTTCTTCACTGACTTCACCATCTATCTCCGACTCCACGGTATCTTTCATATAAGAATCACGTATAAATCCAAGGATCGTCAGCACGATCGATGCTACCGGTATCGCCAAAATCGCACCTACCAGCCCAAAGGTACTCTGACCGGCAAGAAGTGCAAATATTACAAAAGCAGGGTGAATCTGAGCCGTCGTGCCAATAATTTTGGGATTCAAAAAGTTGGCTTCCACAAAGTGGACCAGCAAAATCCATCCCAGGGCCAGCAAGCCCACCGTGAAACTTTGCGTCAACCCAATCGCAATGATTGGAATCGATGATAAAATCGCTCCAAATACCGGAATAATCGAAAGAACCGTCGCAACTACAGCCAGAAGCGTGCTGTACTTTATGCCGAGTATGACAAGCCCCACGTAAGTGAGCAAGCCATTTACCACACAAATCATCAACTGCCCGCGTACAACACCACCCAGACGAACATCCAGACGCTTTAACAAAACATCATAAGAGTCTCGGTATCCATGCGGCACTGCTGCACGAACAAACCCCTTGGTTCGAGGCAAATCGATCGAGATAAACGCCGCAACCATCAGAGTGAGCATGATCGCAACCAGAAACTCCACGATGCCCAGTAAAAATGTCTGCGCAAATGCTACAACCGAACTGATGCGCGCACTGGTGATCGTTGTAAATCCCTCGACAAAATCATCAAAGGTGCGCTCCAGATCGAGCATACGATGCACGTCCAGATCTTTTTGAGCCTCATCAATGCTCAGCGGATTGGTATCCTCGCGCCGTAGCGTCCAGACATTATCCTGGTGCGAAACCAGCTCAAGCGCATCCCCTTCCAGATAAAAAGAAAACCCACCCTGCTCATCCGGAATCATGCGAAACAAGGGCGTTTCTCTAGCCCTGTTCACACTCCAACTGCCATGCCGGTTCTCCGAATCATCGACCGAAAGCGCCTTCGATAACTCCGGCGGCACACGCCCGATATAACGTCGCTGCAAATCCCCAGGCGCACCGATCAAATCCCAGTGAATCTTCACCTGCGACGCTACCGCCACCTCGGCCTGAGCCCGCGCCATGGCCGCCGCAACATTCGCAGCATGCTCGCGCGCCTCCCGAACACTGCTTTTTACCGTATTCAGATCCAGAACTTCCGGAGTCTGCGTTACATGGCTGCGCAGATACGACTGCAAATCACGATTGATCCCCGGTAATTTCTCATTCCGAAACTCCTGCACTGCCTCGGGCGTCGTCTCGATAAACCGCACAATTTCCGTCAGAAAACGCGGCACCATGAAGACCGCCGAAGTACTCACGACCGTCAAAAACCCGAGATACACAAGCACCACCGCCACCCAGCGCGGCAGGCTGCGCTTCCCCTCCGCTGGCTCCGACATCCGACTGACGATCGGCTCCATCAAATAGACAATGATCAGCGCGAAAATAAACGGCAACAAAACCGTTCGAAACGTAATCAAAACGACAACAAGCAGCACGAACATCATAATCGGCACCATCAACCGACGTATTCGTGCAAGCTTTGTTTTCGACTGCTCTGCCTTTTCTTTTCCCTCAAATATGCTGTCTTCTGCGTACGCTCTTAATGCCTCATCCTGTCCAGTTTTGGTGGGTACGTCGCGATCAAGTTCCGGCGGTACATGTTCACTCATGGGATTCAATGCTTTGAAAAGGTCTTGGTTCTTGCAGCCGCCACCAGGGCAGGTATCAATTTTACGACGATTCAAACAATGCTACTTCTCTTGATTACCGCTCAATCCGAGCGCAACCATGGCTTTTTCAAGGCAAGTTTCTCTGGATTTATTCGCATCAGAACCATTTGCGCCAAAATTCTGCGCATCGCTCCCATGGACAATCGCACCGCGCATCGCTCCATGCTTTCGCAAATGTCGCGTCAACGCACGCGTATCGACCTCGCGGATTCCGACCGTTCCTTGCTCGGCCAGCCATTCACCCAGACTTTGCTTGGCCTGATAATTACTGGGGCGACGCGCCAGATCCCGCACAATTACCCCACTGGCCGTGATCTGCACCGATGCTTCGGCCTCACCGACCGTCCGCCCGCAATTTCCGATATGTGGCGTGGTAAATACAAGTAACGCTCCGACGTTGTCCGCATCCACCAGGCTCTTCTCATAGCCGGTCATACTGGTATCAACCCGGAGCATTCCCACAGCAAGACCGGCCGCTCCTGCCGCAAGTCCTTCAAAAACCTGACCATCCTCAAGCACAAGGTAAGCCGGAAAATCACCTGTCGACATCAATGCAAACTCTCAAAAACAAACCCACGTTACCGCCACAAAGTACGCCCTAAAAACCTGTACCGGCCAGAATCTCCGCCAGCACCGCCTGCCGAACCGCAACGCCATTGGCTGCCTGCCGCAAAATCAAGCTCCGCGGCCCATCCGCCACTGTATCTTGCAATTCCACGCCCCGAATCACCGGCCCAGGATGCAAAAGCACTGTGTCAGGCTTCATTTCCTGCTCCACAACCAGCTCATCAATGCCCCACTCCTGGATATACGCATCCATCTCCACCGGAGGCCCTTCAATCCGCTCACGCTGAACGCGCAAAATGATCACAGCGTCCGCATCCTGCAATGCTTCCCGCCGCGTTCCCACCGTGCGCAGCGGCCCCCAGGTATCGTCCCGCGGCAGCAACCGCGGCGGGCCAGCCAGCGTAACCTCCGCGCCGAGCGTGCGCAGCGCAAAAACATTGCTGCGCGCCACGCGACTGTGCACGATATCGCCCAGAATCGACACGCGCAGCCCTCGAAGACTCCCAAAATGACGACGCAATGTAAGCGCATCCACAAGCCCCTGCGTAGGATGCTCACCACTTCCATTGCCCGCATTGATAATCGGCGTATCCAGCACTTCCGTCAGCAAATGCACCAGCTCGCGCTGATGATGCCGCACGATAAACGCTCCCACACCCATCGCTTCCAGATTACGACACGTATCCAGAACGCTCTCGCCCTTTTTCAGGCTGCTGCCATCCGAACTCAGGTAGACGACCGATGAAATGCCCAGACGATGCGCTGCCAGCTCAAAACTCACGCGCGTTCGAGTACTCGGCTCCAAAAACAGCAGTACAACACTCGAGTCCGACAAAACGTTACGCATCCCGGCCGGCGTACAAACACGCCCCCTCTCATCCAGAAATAACTCCGCCCTGTCCAGATAGGCATTCAATTTGTCGGCGTTCAGATGCTCAAGCCCAATCAGGTGCTGCATGAATGCCTCGTCTGCTTAAAAAAACACAATCAGTGAATAAATCGCCCGATTCGATCCCAACGCATCGCGTCCGGCCCTATCGACCACCAGATGATCATCGCGCGCCCCTTGATATTCTCCACCGGAACCTGGCCCCAGCAGCGACTATCCGAACTCTGGTCGCGATTATCGCCCATTACAAAAAAATGTCCCGGCTCCACCGTAATTGGGCCGAAATTCTCATCACTTCCCTTAAAGTGAATCGTGTAGCGATACCCGTTCAACGTCTCTTGCTCATGCATCTCATGAGGATACAGAAATTCTCCCGTCGCCTCTTTGCGCAAAAACGTCCGTTCGGTGGGAACGTTATTCACAAACAACTGATTGTCACGCACCTCAACCGTATCACCTTCCACCCCGACGATACGCTTGATGAAGTCTTTTTCACTATTCAGACTGCCCTGATCAATGCAGTTGCGACGCGAAGCCGGCTGCTTCGCAATATGCTCCCGCGCACTCGCGGCCGGAAAACTAAAGACAACCACCTCGCCTTTTTCCGGCTTGCTGAACTCAACCAGATATTTCTTCGTAAATGGTACGCGGATTCCATACACAAACTTGTTCACGAACAGATGATCCCCGACCAGAAGCGTCGGAATCATACTGCCCGTCGGAATCTTAAACGCTTCCACAACAAAGCCGCGCAGCAATAGCGCGCACAAAACCGCCAGCGCAATGCTCTCAAAATACTCGCGCCAGGCACCCTTGCCATTGTCAGGCAGATGAGTGGCAACATACTGCTGCACCTCTTCCATCTTTTCGCCGGCCTCGACGACGTCGCCCTCCTCCACCAACTGACGAAGTTCATTGAGCTTCGCCTGCAAACTCACGCGCACTTCTTCATTCAAACCACGCGCGCGCTTGAGGTCTTGTTGTGTCGATTTTATAAACGCACGGATCTCTTGCAGTGCCTTATCCTTCGACCGGGACGATTCTTCCACATCCTGCCTCACTGATCAGTGCGCAATACAGCCAGAAACGCTTCTTGAGGAATCTCAATATTGCCAACCTGCTTCATACGCTTTTTGCCTTCTTTTTGCTTCTCGAGCAACTTCCGCTTCCGCGAAATATCACCACCATAGCATCGCGCCGTAACGTTTTTACGGAAGGCCTTGATCGTCTCACGCGAAATAATCCGCGTACCAATCGCAGCCTGCAATGCCACCTCAAATTGCTGACGAGGAATCACTTCACGCAGCTTTTTCACCAGCGCCTTGCCTCGTTCGTAAGCAAAATCACGGTGAACAATAATGCTCAACGCGTCGACCGCTTCATCGTTCACCAGCACGTCGAGCTTTACAAGATCGCCCGGACGATAGCCCAGCATCTCGTAATCTAAACTCGCGTACCCACGCGACACGGATTTTAAGCGATCGAAGAAATCAAAAACCACCTCGTTCATCGGGATTTCGTACTTCAAAATAATACGATTGGTGCCCGCATAACTCAGATCCTTCTGAATCCCGCGACGCTCCTCACACAACCCGATGACTGGCCCGATAAACTCCGGCGACACATGAATCGTCGCCTGAATATACGGCTCTTCAATATGCGAAATTAAATTCACCGGCGGCAGATGACTCGGATTATCCACCATCAGCGTTTCGCCGCTATTCTTAACCACCTGATACACCACCGAAGGTGCCGTCGTGATCAAATCCAGATCATACTCGCGCTCCAGACGCTCCTGAATGATCTCCATGTGCAAAAGCCCCAGGAAACCACACCGGAACCCAAAGCCCAGCGCCTGGCTGGTCTCCGGCTCATACGTCAGACTGGCATCGTTCAACACCAGCTTCTCCAGCGCATCACGCAGTTCCTCGTAATCATGCGATTCCGTCGGGAAAATCCCGCAGAAAACCATCGGCTTTACATCCTTAAAGCCCGGCAATGCCTCCTGCGCACCGTCCTCAACCGTCGTAATCGTGTCGCCCACTCGTGCCAGCGACACATCCTTGATCATCGAGACGACAAAACCTACCTCTCCCGGCCCGAGCGATTTTACCGGCCGCGCAAACGGCCCATACACGCCCAGCTCCGTGACCTCACTGGCGGCGCCCGTCGCCATCCAGCGGATCTTCGTCTTCGGTTTAATTTCTCCGTCGATCACGCGAATCATATTGATGACGCCGCGATACGGATCAAACCAGCTATCAAAAACCAGCGCCTTCAACGGCGCATCAAACGTACCCTCCGGCGGCGGCACCAGATGCACAATCGCTTCCAGAATATCACGCACGCCCACGCCCGATTTCGCGCTGCACAACACCGCATCCGACGCATCCAGCCCGATTGTGTCCTCAATATCCTGCTTCACCCGGTCCGGATCGGCCTGCGGCAAATCGATCTTGTTCAAAACCGGCACAATCTCCAGATCGTTGTCCAGCGCCAGATACACGTTGGCCATCGTCTGCGCTTCCACGCCCTGCGCCGCATCCACGACCAGCACCGCGCCCTCGCAACACGCAAGGCTTCGCGATACCTCGTAGCTAAAGTCCACGTGCCCCGGCGTGTCGATCAAATTGATGATGTATTGCTCGCCGTCGTCCGCCGTGTAATTCAGGCGAACCGTCTGCGCCTTAATCGTAATGCCGCGCTCACGCTCCAGATCCATATTATCCAGGAACTGGGCCTTTTGTTCGCGGTCCGTAACCGCACCCGTCTCTTCCAGAATACGGTCGGCTAGCGTCGATTTGCCGTGGTCGATATGAGCAATGATGGAAAAATTGCGAATCTTTGTCTGATCAATAGCGCGTTTGGTCATGTACGTAATCTAACCGAATGGAATCACCCGAAAATCTTTACATCGCAGAAATAGTAAACTGCCCGCATGCTCTGGAAATGTACCTCCTATCAAAACATCTTCTTTCGATCGAAGCCACCCCGGAGCACGCATTGCCAATGGAACAACACATAATAACACGTTCTTCCTGACAACTTCGGCCCGCGGATACATATAGGAAGGCGTACAAGCTGGCAAGCACACCTACACGCCCGTCGTACGGATATTTCACCGGCCTTGCATCGCCTTGACCTGCTGTCCACACTTGTGAAACGAACGACGTGGTTTCACTTTCCACGCAACCTGTGTACCATCCCGGCGTCTGTAAAGTTTGTTGTTGCTGTCGATATTTCTCTGTCTACCCTCACGAGAGCTTTCATGTTCAAGCCCGCTTCCTTGTCGCAAATCACTTCGCGCCATTTGAAAACAGGCCCCCGGTCACGCACCCTTCCGCTCACAACGATCGGACTGGTCGGATTGCTGCTGTTGGCTACCGGTTGCAGCAGCGATGAAAGCGTCTCTCGCCCGACATCCTCCATGATTCCGGCCTCAAACTTCAGTGCCAGCGTCGACGACGAAGGCTTGATCGTGCACAAATTCGACTCCAACGGCGACAACCAACCCGACGTCATCAAATACTTTCAAGAAGCTCCCGACCCGTACAACGCCGCCGTTACCAAACGCTTTTTGCGCAAAGTCGAAATCGACGCCAACGCCGACGGCAACGTCGACATCCGCCGGTTCTACGACGACTTCGGCAATGTCATCCGCGAAGAACTCGACGCCAATCTCGACGGCAAAATCGAAACCATCAATTACTACGACGGCGGCGCCCTGACCCGTAAAGAACTCCTGAACATCAAAGACAACCGCGTGGAAGCCACCCGCTACTACCTGCGTGGCCAGCTCCTGCGAGTCGAAAAAGACACCAACGGCGACGGCAAAGTCGACTACTGGGAGTATTACGAAGAAGGCGTTCTCACACGTCTGGGCCGCGATCACACCGGTGATGGACGCGCCGACATCTGGCAACAACGCTAAATCCCCCGCTCAATTTCCCCCGCTCAAAATTCATCCAACATGCTCCAAAAACTTTCCCCCAGGCTGTTCGCCAGAATCTCCGCGATCCTGACAGAACTTCGCGAAGATCTGGCCGACAATGGCGGCAGCGGCATCCCCTTTGACGCACGCACCACACTCACCATCGTCGTAAGCTGCGTGCTTCTCACCGTGTACTACTATTACGGCCGCCCCGGCTTCTTTCAGAACAACTTCGACCCCGCCGTCGCCGCGTGGCTCGGCATGACCGACAGCCCCCACCGCGACCTGCTCCGCTACGCCTACTGGGCCTTCTCCAGCACCCTCATCCGCGTCGCCATCCCTCTGGCGCTTATCGTCTGGTGGTTCAAAGAATCCCCGCGCGACTACGGATTTCGCCGCTGGGAAAAAGGCCACGGAAAAATCTACCTCCTGATGTACCTGGCCATGCTCCCGCTGCTCACCGCCGCCAGCTTCTTACCCAGCTTCCAGGACAAATACCCCTTCTACGACGGCGCCGGCGAATCCCTCTTTCACTTTTTCGTCTACCAGTTTGCCTACGGCACCCAGTTCTTTGCCCTCGAAGCCTTCTTCCGCGGCTTCATCGTCTTCGCCCTCTTCAAGCGTTTCGGCTACTACTCCATCCTCATCATGACGATCCCCTACTGCCTGATTCACTTCGGCAAACCCATGCCCGAAACCCTGGGGTCCATCATCGCCGGCATCCTGCTCGGTTACTGCGCCATCAAAAGCAAGTCCTTCCTCCCCGGCGCGCTGCTCCACTTCGCCGTCGGCTTCACCATGGACGTCGCCTGCATCCTGCATCGCGCCGGCCTATGACGCTCCTCCCCCCACCCATTCGGCTTGCCCCGCCCCCAAACCCACCTACCCCCCCCGTCCTCCCTACCTCAGCCCCTTCTTTCAGCCGCCCTCCATCCCGTCCGCCAACCCCCGCACGCTCTCCAAACGTCTTTCATAAAGACACCGATCATCGATCAGGGGTGATCGGCACCTTTCTCAACCCCACCCCAAACACCGATTCCTCATTTTTTGCCCCCTTAGAACACCATCCAAACCAACCCGACAGC
>JBEBUW010000049.1:0-30871 GCA_040393065.1 Lujinxingia vulgaris
GCTCCACACGGGATATCTAATGGGTTTGCAGAGATGTGTTGAAGGATGAGGAAAATCCCCCCGGGCTCGTGCCAAAACCTTCGGTCTGCCTTCAGGGCAAGCCCTGGCAGACCCCACCCAACCACGTTTTCATGTAGGCGCAGCGGGGCTCTCGGCCCCAGCGGAGCAAGGCTTCGGCACGAGACCGGGCGGCTCGCCCCCGGTCGGACCTCATTGAGCGTCGGAAAGTGCGTTGGAGCATGTTTTCGTGCTCGTTGAGCGTCGGAAAGTGCGTTGGAGCATGTTTTCGTGCTCGTTGAGCGTCGGAAAGTGCGTTGGAGCACTTTTTCGTCGTCATTGAGCGTCGGAAGGTGCGGTAACGCCTTATTAGAGGATGAAAAAGAGGAGGGCGATGATGAGGCCGGTGGCGATGGCGATGGCGCGGATGTAGTGGGCGGGGACGCGGTGGCCGATCCAGGCGCCGGCGAAGCCGCCGGTGATGGCGGCGGGGGTCATGAGGAGGGCGGCTGTCCAGTCGACGAGCTGGCCGGTGGCGTAGAGGGCGACAGCGAGCAGGGTGATGGTGGTGAGGAGGAGGTTTTTGAGGGAGTTCATGGCGAGCAGGTTCTGGTGGCCGAGCAGGGCGAGTGTGGCGAGGAGCATGATGCCGAGGCCGCCGTTGAAGTAGCCGCCGTAGATGCTGACGATGAGGATGCCGAGGATGTAGAGGGGGCGTGGGGCGATGGTTTCGGCGTTTGGGGTATCCGGGGTGGGAGAGGATTTGTTGAGGAGTCTGGGGGCGAAGGCGAAGATGGCGGTAGCGAAGAGGAGGAGCCAGGGGACGAGTTTTTGGAAGGTTTCGTTGCTGGTGAGGAGCAACAGGAGGGCTCCGGCGGCGCCGCCGAGCAGGGAGAGGATGGTGAGGGCGGTAAGGGAGAGGGGGCTTGCGTGGCGCAGGGTTTTGCGAAAGCCCCAGGCGCTGGCGATGTAGCCGGGGAGCAGCGCGACGGTTCCGGTGGCGTTGGCGGTGATGGCGGGTGCGCCGGCGAGCATGAGGGCGGGCAGGGTGAGGAAGCTGCCGCCGCCGGCGATGGCGTTGAGCAGGCCGCCGAAGAATGCGGCCGCGAGCAGGAGGAGGATCTGGGGGAGTTCCAGGATCATGCCGGGGAGGGGGCAGAGGGGAGTTGTTAGCGGTAGCCTTCGGCCTGAAGGTTAAAGAGGCGTGCGTAGGTGCCGTCTTGCGCGAGGAGTTCGGTGTGGGAGCCGAGTTCGATGATTTTGCCGAGTTCTAAGACGGCGATGCGGTCGGCCATGCGGACGGTGGAGAAGCGGTGGGAGATGAGGATTGCGATCTGGTTGTTGGTGAGGGTTTTGATGCGGTCGAAGACTTCGGCTTCGGCGCTGGCGTCCATGGCGGAGGTTGGTTCGTCGAAGACGAGGATGTCGCTGTCCTGGCGCATGAAGGCGCGGGAGAGGGCGATTTTTTGCCACTGGCCGCCGCTGAGTTCGCGGCCGTCTTTGAACCATTTGCCGAGCTGGGTGTGGTAGCCGGCGGGCATGGATTCGATGAATGCGTCGGCCATGCCGAGTTGGCCGGCGTGGGCCCAGAGTTCTTCGTTGTTGACCTGGGCGACGTCGCCCACGCCGATGTTTTCGCCGACGGAGAACTGGTAGCGGACGAAATCCTGGAAGATGACGCCGATGCGCTGGCGCAGGCGGTTGAGTTGCCATTCGCGCAGGTCGGTTCCGTCCAACAGAATGCGGCCGCGGGTGGGGTGGTAGAGGCGGGTGAGGAGTTTGATGAGGGTGGTTTTGCCGGAGCCGTTTTCGCCGACCAGGGCGAGTTTTTGGCCGGGGGGCAGGTGCAGGTTGATGCCCTGGATGGCGAAGTGGTCCTGGTCGGGGTACTGGAACCAGACGTCTTCGAAGCGCAGGCCGTCGCCGGGGATAGCGCCGTGCTCGACGCCTTCTTCGTCTTCGAGCACGGGTTCGTCGAGCAGTTCGTAGAGGGTGGAGAGGTAGAGGTTGTCTTCGTACATGCCGCCGATGGAGGCCAGGCTTGCGGCGGTGGCGGACTGTCCCTGTTTGAAGAGCAGCAGGTACATGGTCATGGAGCCGAGCGTGATGCTGGTGATGGCGGTGGCGTAGACGACCCAGGCGTAGGCGCCGTAGAAAGCGGCGGTGCTGACGAGTCCGAGTAAAAAGCCCCACATGCCGCGGCGGATCGTCAGGTTGCGGTCCTCGGTGTAGAGCAGGGTGAAGATGTCGCGGTAGCGTCCGAGCAACATGGGGCCAAGGCCAAGGAGTTTGACTTCTTTGGCGTAGTCTTCGCGGGCCAGGACGGTTTCCAGGTACATTTGCTTGCGGGTTTCTGGCGAGCGCCAGCGAAAGAGGCGGAAGGCTTCGCCGGAAAAGCGGGCTTCGACGAGGAACGCGGGCAGGCCGGCCAGAATGAGGATGACGACGGCCCAGACGGAGAATTGCCAGAGCAGGGCGGCGGCGCCGGCCAGGGTGATGGCGTTCTGGATGAGGGAAAAGGTGCGGTTGACCAGGCTGAGTGGTCGTGAGGAGGCTTCGCGGCGTGCGCGGGTGAGTTTGTCGTAGAACTCGCTGTCTTCGAATTGTGCCAGGCTCAAGGTGAGGGATTTTTCGAGGATGAGCGTGTTGACGCGGTGTCCGAGCTGGGCGCGAAGCAGGGACTGGCAGACGGTGAGGCCGCGCTGGGCGGCGGCGATTGCGATGACCAGCGCGGCTTCGAGCAGGACGTACCAGAAGACGGTGGCGCGGTCAGCGCCCAGGCCGGAGTTGGCGGCCTGGAGGACCTGGTCGACGATGAGTTTGCCGACGTAGGCCACGGCAGCGGGTAGAACGCCGGCGATGAGGGTGAGCAGTCCAAGGGCGATGGTGAGTTGCCAGCTTGTGGACCAGACGAGTTTGAGGGCCTGGCCGCTGTACTGGAAGACGCCGAGATAGCGCTCCAGGACGCTGAGTTTCGCGTCCCGGGGCTCGTCGGTGGGAGGTGCAATCATGACTGCTCAGAGCAAGGGGTGTTTCAGGAGAGTTTTTGCATGACGAGGTCTTTGACTTTGGAGCCGTCGTAGACGCCTTTGAGTTTGGGCATGACGGCGCCCATGACGCGGGCCATGTCTTTTTTGGATTCTGCGCCGACTTCGGCAATGGTCTGGGCGACGATTTCGGCAGCTTCTTCGTCGGAGAGTTGCGCGGGCAGGTATTTTTGGATGATGGCCAGTTCGCGTTCTTCTTTTTCGGCCAGCTCGATGCGTTCGCCGGTGCGGTAGGCCTGGGCGGCTTCGCGGCGTTTTTTGGCTTCGGTGCTAAGCAGGCTTGTGATGTCGTCGTCGGTGAGAGGACGGCGCAGTTCGATTTCGCGGTTTTTGATGCTGGAAGCGAGCATGCGCAGTGCGGTGGTGCTTTCGGTGTCGCGTGCGCGCATTGCGTCTTTGGTGTCAGCTTGAATCTGGTCGAGAATCGTCGCCATAAAAGGGCTCCGTGGGGTTGTAGATTGTAGGTGAATCAGGATTTTACAAGCGTTTGTGCGATGCCGTCGATGATGTCTTTTTGGGCTTCGTACATTTCGGCCTGACTGAAGATCATGAGGGTAATGTTGTGTTGTCCGGCGCGAAGAACGTAGGCGATGAACTGGATTTCCTGGTCGCCGTCGGGTTCGACGAGGACTGCGGACCCGCTTCCGCGTGTGCCGGGCATTCCGTTGATGGTGGTGAGGCCGCCTTTTTCGAACTTCATGTCTTTGAGTTCGATCTTGGATTTAAGCTCATTGATGGCGGATTCCAGCATGCTTTCGGATTCGGTGCCGACGAGTACGGCGGTGGTGGTTCCGTCGGGCGAGGTTGCGGAGACGCCGCCTTCGGCATCGGTGACGCTCCAGTCTGCGGGAACGCGGAAGCGTACGCCGTAATCGGAGCTTTTGACCCACTGGCTGTCGGAGTCTTCGGCTTCTTCTTTTTCTTCGGCTTCGGCTTGAGCCTTTTCTTCGTTGGCCTGTTCGGTGGCTTTGTCGAGTTCTGCAACGCGCTGCTGAGCGGCTTCGACGGCTTCGTTGGATTTATCGCAACCGGCAACAAGGGCGAGTGCGAGCAGGGCGACGGCGGCGGAAACGGCGAGTTTTTTCATGAAGATCTCCGTTGGGAAGTGTGCGCTTTGAGAAGGGTATAAACAGCGAACCAGCAGGTTTTGAGCTCGATAAAAGCAGGGGTGGAGCTTGTGAAAAATGGCGATTCGTGGTTTGGATAGAGCGAAGAAATTGAATCGCCAGACAGACCGCGTTTTGGCGGTTGTTGATGGGAATGTCAAGGCCCGGGCCCGGGCGGCCAAAAGATTTACCACCCTAGAGCGTCCTGAGATCGCGTGCAAGGGCGTTTGTTTGCGGACGAAATCAAGACCATGCAGAGATGTCCGGAGTGTCAGACAGAACAGTCTGAGGAAGCGCCGTTTTGCACGAATTGTGGGTATCGGATTCGTCGTGCGGAGACGTTGCGCGAGGGTGTTCAGCCGCTGAGCGATGCGATGCTGGCGGAGTATTTGCAAAATGGCGGGCAGGTTTCGGGGCAGGTTTCTGAGAAAAAGCGTGGGGCGGAAAAGCGTCGTGATGGCGTGTCGTCCCAAGAAGTTGCGGTTGAGCGTGCGACGGTTCTGGAGTCGACGGACGGTTTGGATGCTGTTTTGCAGGGCCATCGTGCGACGAAAGCGGCCAGGGAGATTGCCCGGGACAGGGAGGATGGACCGAGTACGGTTGTGGAGGGGTTGAAGGTCGTTTCTTCGGAGCGTGTAGAGGCGGACAGGTCGGGGGAGCGGCCTGTGACGTCTGTGGTGCAAGCACAGCCGATTACGGCTACGAAGTCAGTTGTGAAAGATGAGCGGGTGCGTCCTTCGGAATCTGCGGGCGTGGAGCGTGCGCGGTTCGGGATGTTTGGCGCGCTGTGGGTGGGCGGGACATTGCTGGGACTGTTGCTGGTGTTTTTTGTGGTGGAGCAGCGGGCCAATCAGCGGTCGCAGGGAGTGTTGCCGGCCGATGTGAAGGCGAGTGTGGACGCGGCGCCGGAGAAAATTTTGATTGAGGAGGGGCCGTTTCGTAGCGGTCTGAGCGAGGAGACGCGGTCGTTTATCTTGCAGAGTTGTCGGCGGTTTTATGACGATCCGGATGAGCAATGTGAGCAGGATAAGTTGATGCCTGGCGAGTATCCGGAGCGGACGGTGGAGCTGGATTCGTTCTGGATCGATTCTAAAGAGGTGACGAACGCACAGTATCAGGCGTGCGTGAAGGCCGGTGCGTGCGCGGAGATTCCGTATCGGGAGTGCAGTGTGTGGACGCCGCAGGGGCTGCAGATTTCGCTGCGTGTGCCGAAGTCATTGCAGGAGCCGGCGGTTTCGGTGAGCTGTGTGACGCGTGCCGAGGCGATGGCGTATTGCGCGTTTGCGGGTGGGACGCTGCCTTCGCACAATCAGTGGGAAAAGGCGGCGCGCGGTGTGGAAGGCGGGCTGTTTCCGTGGGGCGATATGTGGGCCAGTGATCTGGCGAACTGGGGTGAGCTGGATATTTTGCGTACGTCGGCGGTGGGCAAGTTGGATGGTTTTGAGTGGATTGCGGCGCCGGGGCATTATCCGGCGGGCAAGAGCCCGTATGGTGTGCTGGATATGGCGGGGAATGTGGCGGAGTGGATTCAGTCGGATGATCCGCTGGTGGGGTATGCGCGGGGCGGGTCGTGGATTTCGAATCCGTTTGATTTGCGGGCGACGGGCCGGCTGCGGATTCGGGCGGCGGACCGGCGAACGGATGTGGGGTTTCGATGTGCGTATGAGTGAAAGGCGCATGTAGGAGAAAAGCACAGCAAAGGCAAAAGGCGCACGCGAAGGCGCGAAGGCGCGAATTTCGCGAAGGAAAGGAAGGGAAAGGCAAAAAGGTAAAAAGTCGTGCATCTGCGTAGCGGGGCCTCTGGCCCCAGCGGAGCGCGTGGGTTGTGCTAGCCCCGGGCCTCTGGCCCGGGGATCGTTGCGAACCGCCAGGTTTTCCGATCGCCGTGACGCGAAACCCGGTTTTCCGATCGCCGTGACGCGAAATAGGGCAAGGGCGAAGAAAGGTCGAGGAAGGGAGGCGGTGGTAGTTTGTGGGGTTTGCATTTATGGTGGGAGCCACGTTGGTTGGTGGCGGGTTGTTGCATGGATTTGGCTATGGAGGATTGCATGAAATCGTGTGTGGTTGGGCGAAGGCTGTTGGTGCTTTTGTGGGCGGGGCTACTTACGGCGGGATGTAGTGAATCCTCGAATGCGCCGGGTGGGGAGGAGACAGTGTCGGCGGCGCAGGAATTGACGATGGGCGGGTGGGAGCCGGAATTCGGGCAGGACCGGGATCGGGAGTTTGAGGGCACGGGCGAAGAAGTTGTGGTGCCGGAGATTCAGGTCATGCGGTGGGAGGAGGCGGATGCGCATCGTCAGATTGGGCGGGAGCGATTGCGTGCGGAGCAGTTGGAGGCCGTGGATGGGGCGCCGGTTCCGGCGTTGTTGCCGGATAAGGACGCGTATATCGAGCGGGCAATCACGATGTACGATGAGCACTGGTTTGCGGCGGCGATAGGCTTTGAGGAGCATGATGTTTCGATCACGGGCACGCGGATGTTTTATTTTGTGCCGGGCGTTTCGGACATGCAAAAGGAAACAATTGAGGGGGCGAACGATCATGTTTTGACGCGTGAATCGGGGATTGTGAATCTGTCGTTTCAGTGGTTCGGGGCGTCGTATTTTATTGAAGTGGCGTGTGCGCGGCCGTTTGAGGACGTTCGGTGCACGGAAGATGCGTATGTGATGGATCTGGCGGAATCGCTGGCGGTGGTTGCGGGAGGTAAGCGATGAAAAATTCATGGTGGATGAAGCTGCTTCCGGCGACGCTGTTTCTGGTGATGGGTCTGGTGATGGTTCCGGAAAGTGTGTTTGCGCAGTTTACGTATAAGCCGGCCGGGCAGTTGAAGGCGGGTAGCGGAACGGGGCGCAAGGATACCAAGGTTTATGTGCCGGGGATGCGGTTTCCGCTGGAATCGGCGCCGGCGTATGCGAACTCGCAGGTCTGGGGACGGGGCGGGATGAATGGCGGCGGCGGTGGTCAGTGCGATGCGCCGAACTATTCGTATCCCTGGTATGACAATTATTGTGAGACGCGCAGCTGGGGCATGCCGCTTTGCCCGGCGGGTAAGGGGCATCAGGGCCAGGATATTCGTCCGGCGACGTGTACGAAGAACAAACATTATGTGGTGGCGGCGGAAGCGGGCACGGTGACATCGATTTCGACGTACTCGGTCAATATTCAGTCCGGCGGGACGCTGCATCGCTATATGCACATGAATCACAGCAATTTGCTGGTGAAGGTCGGGCAGAAAGTGACGCGCGGGCAGCGGCTGGGGCTGGTTTCGAACAACATGGGCAACACGCCGACGACGATTCATCTGCATTACGATCTGCGGCAGACCGTGAGCAATGTGGGTTCGGTGCATGTGCCGACGTATATGTCGCTGGTGCGCTCGTATGAGGCGTTGATCGGTCAGCCGGCGACGCCGTGTGCAAAGGTGCCGGCGGCGGGCGGCGTAGTCGATAACGAAAAAAGTTGTTTTGAGCTTCGCGGTAATGTGACGACCTGGCGCAATGTGACGACGGCCGGCCAGGGCGGCAGCCTGCGTTGGACGTATGCGTATGACGGCGCCAAACCGGATGGGATTGCGCGCTGGAATCTGGATATGACGCGGGCCGGCAAGTACAAGGTGGAAGCGCATATCGTGGCTGCGCACGGCAAGAGTAAAAAGGCGCGTTATGTGGTGCGTCACAAGGGGGCGCAGAAGGAAGTGCGGCTGGATCAGTCGGCCGGGGCAGGCTGGCGTTCGCTCGGCGAGTTTGAGTTTGCGGCCGGCAAAGATCAGTGGGTGGAGTTGTATGACAATACCGGTGAGCCGTTGAGCGCGCAGTTGCCGCTCATGGCCGATGCGATTCGGTTGACGTATGTGCCGCCGCCGTGTCCGAAAGTGCCGGCGGCCGGTGGCGTGGTCGATAACGAGGGGCATTGTTTTGAGCTTCGTGGCAATGCTGCGACCTGGCGTAATGTGACGACGGCCGGTCAGGGCGGCAGCCTGCGCTGGACGTATGCGTATGACGGGGCGAATCCGGACGGGATTGCGCGCTGGAATCTGGATCTGACGGCGGCGGGCAAATACAAGCTGGAAGCGCATATCGTGGCGGCGCACGGCAAGAGTAAAAAGGCGCGCTATGTGGTGCGTCACAAGGGCTCGCAGAAGGAAGTGCGTCTGGATCAGTCGGCCGGTGCAGGCTGGCGCTCGCTCGGCGAGTTTGATTTTGCGGCCGGAAAGGATCAGTGGCTGGAGTTGTATGACAACACCGGTGAGTCGCTGAGCGCGCAGTTGCCGCTGATGGCGGATGCGATTCGGTTGAGTCCGGTGACGCCGCATGTGGTGGAGCCGGAACCGGATGTAGGCGTGGAAGAGCCGGAGCCGGATGTGGGCGTAGAGGAGCCTGAGCCGGAGCCGGATGCGGGTTCTGGTAGCGAAGAGCCCAAAAACGACAACGATCCGGACTATGATCCTGACTACGATCCGTCGCTCGATCCGGAGAGTGAGGATGTCGTGCGTGAGCAGAGCAGGCAGGTTACGTCGACATCGTCTTGTAGTGCGGTTTCGGTGGGAGCTGCGGGCGGTTCGGCTTCGATCTGGGGCTTGCTGGGATTGGCCGGTGCTCTGGCCTGGGTGCGGCGCCGCAGTCGGGTGGTTTGCGGTGTGGTGGTGATCGGAGAATTGGGGGGTGTGCAATGATCCCAGGGCCAGAGGCCCAGGGCTAGCACAACGCCGACGCGCTCCGCAGGGGCCAGAGGCCCCGCTGCGCGGGTGGGTGTTTGTGGGGTGTTTGTGGTTGGGTGGTTTGCGGTGTGGTGGTGATCGGAGAATTGGGGGGTGTGCAATGATCCCAGGGCCAGAGGCCCAGGGCTAGCACAACGCCGACGCGCTCCGCAGGGGCCAGAGGCCCCGCTGCGCGGGTGGGTGTTTTGTTTGAAAAACAGGGGCGCGAGCGGTCGCGGGTGCGTTTTTTAAATAAAAAACGGGTTCGCGAGGGTCGCGGATGCGATCCGACGTTTTTTGAAAAACGAAAATCGCGTCCGCGACGCTTGCGGGGACGACTGCGACGGGTTCGGTCGCGTGCGCGAGGCTTGCGGGTGTGGTTTTGGATGAAAAACCATGTTCGCAAGGCTCGCGGGCTTGATCTGGAGTTTGCAGATCGGGGGTGCGGGCGGTCGCGGGTGCGTTTTTTAAATAAAAAACGGGTTCGCGAGTGGTCGCGGGTGCGATTGTTGGGAAATCAAGCGAGGGAGGCGACGACGATGAGGTGTTCGCTTTCTTCGTCGTCCCAGGTGCTGCCGTCGAAGTCGCCGGCGACGAGGTCGATGCGCAGGCCGGATTCGGTGAGCAGGTCGCGGATCTGGTCGAGGGTCAGGTAGCGGTGGTGGATGGAGTGGGTTTCGACGAAGCTGTCGGGTTCCGGGGCTTCTTCGGAATCTTCGTCGGAGTCGGCGCCAGCATCGGTGATTTTGTCGGTGAAGACGTAGTGGTAGGTGGCGATGTAGCGTTGTTGGGAGGGTGTCCAGACGCTGCTTTCGTAGATGTCGATGGTGTGATCGCCCTGGTCGAGGGAGGTGTAGAGTTCGGCGTCTTCCTCGACGGATTCGTCGCCGATTTCTTCGATGTCTTCAAAGAGGCTGATGGTGGGGTAGACGTCGAAAATGAAGAGGCCGTCTTCGTTCAAGTGGCGGGCGACGGACTGGAAGCAGGCGCGGACCTGGTCGTCGTCTTCCAGGCAGAACAGGGCGTTGTAGGCGAGCAGAACGCGGTCGAATTTTTTGCCCAGGTCGAGCGTGCACATGTCGGCCTGGATGAGTTCGACGGTGTTCTTTTTGGTTTTTGCGCTTGCGAAGCTGCGGGTGTTTTTGGCGGCTTCGGCCAGCAGTCCAGGGTGCAGGTCGACGCCGGTCAGGGTGTGACCGGCGCGGGCGAGCGGGGCCAGGATGCGTCCGAAGCCGCAGCCGAGTTCGAGGATGGTGTCGGCGTCGCGGCAGGCGTTGGTATAAAACTCGACGTCACCTTCGTTGCCGGTGTGGATGAGGCGGTAGAGCTCGGGGGGATAGAGTTTGTGCGCGGTTGTGGCTTTGCTGGACACGGTATGTACTTCTGGGGAAAGGGTTGGATCAGACTTCTTTCATGCGTTCGTGGCGGCCGTCCTTGGTGTAGGAGGGCTTGCGCCGGAAGTCGTGGACGGCGGAAATGGTGCGGATGGTGCCGGATTTGGCGCGCATGACGAGGGAATCGGTTTCGCAGCCGTCGGCGAAAAAGCGCACGCCCTGGAGGAGGTCTCCGGAGGTGATGCCGGTGGCGGCGAAGAGGATGTCTCCGCGGGCCAGATCGTTCATGGTGAGGACGGCTTCGAGGTCGCAGTCGCCCATGAGTTTGCGGGCGCGTTCGCGCTCGGAGTCGTTGTAGTACATGAGGCGCCCCTGGATGTCTCCGCCCAGGCATTGCAGGGCTGCGGCGGAGAGGACGCCTTCGGGTGCGCCGCCGATGCCAAAGAGGATGTCGATGCCGGTTTCGGGTTTGCAGGTGGCGATGGAGGCAGCGACGTCGCCATCTTCGATGAGTCGGATGCGGGCGCCGGCTTCGCGGATTTCGTGGATGAGGGCTTCGTGGCGCGGCCTATCCAACACGATGGCGGTGAGGTCTTTGACGGACAGGTTTTTGGCACGTGCCAGTGTGTGCAGGTTTTCGGTGGCGGATTTGTTGATGTCGATCAGGCCGCGGCCGATGGGGCCGACGGCGATTTTGTTCATGTAGATATCGGGTGCGTGTAAAAAGCATCCGGCCGGGGCCATGGCGATGACAGACAGCGCGCCGGGGCGACCGTAGGCGCAGAGGTTGGTGCCTTCGAGCGGATCGAGGGCGATGTCCATTTCAACGTCGCCGTTCTGGCGGCGGCCGACGCATTCGCCGATGTAGAGCATGGGAGCTTCGTCGCGTTCGCCTTCGCCGATGACGACGGTGCCGGAGATTGCGATCGCATCGAAGGCAGCGCGCATGGCGCTGACGGCGAGTGCGTCGCTTTCGTTGGGGTTTCCGTGGCCCATGGAACGGGCGCTGGCGATGGCGGCGGCTTCGGTGACGCGGACGAGTTCAAGTGCGAGGTTGCGATCTTGCATGCTCCGGCTCCTTGTTGGGATGAATGGCTGAAAGGAGGTGCCATTCAGGGTTTTCAATGCGGATAAAAAGAACGGGCAAAGTGATGCGCACGGATTTTGGTTCCGCAAGTCGTCGCGAGTATTTACCGTCAGCGTTGGGAGCGCAAGTGTGCAAAGGCCGGAGAGTCGGGCAGGGCGCTGAGCTGGGCTGTGTGGAGCTCGGCGATGCCTTTTTTGGCAAGTTTGAGGAGTTGGGCGAGTTGGTCTTCGTCGAAGGTGGCTTCTTCGCCGGTACCCTGGATTTCGATGAATTTGCCGGAGCCGGTCATGACGACGTTCATGTCGACGTCGGCGGCGACGTCTTCGACGTAGGGCAGGTCGAGCAGGGCGCGGCCGTCGACGATGCCGCAGGAAATGGCGGCGACGGTGTCGAGCAGGGGCATCTGGGCGATGGTGCCATTGGAGACAAGGCGTTCGCAGGCCAGGGCCAGGGCTACGTAGGCGCCGGTGATGGACGCGGTGCGTGTGCCGCCGTCGGCCTGGAGCACGTCGCAGTCCAGGTTGATGGTGCGCGCGCCGAGTGCTTTTAAGTCGGTGACGGCGCGCAGGCTGCGGCCGATCAGGCGCTGGATTTCGTGGGTGCGGCCGCCGACTTTGCCGCGTGTGGATTCACGTCCGGAGCGCGGGCGGGTGGCGCCGGGGAGCATGGAGTATTCGGCGGTGACCCAGCCCCTGGGGTTTTCGCGGTCGTCCATCCAGCGCGGCACAGAGTTGTCGACGCTGGCGGTGCACATGACGATGGTTTTGCCCATGCGGATGAGGACGGAGGCGTCGGGAACTTCGGTGAAATCGGTTTCGATTTTGAGGGTGCGGAGTTGGTCGATGGCGCGGCCGTCAAAGCGGGTGGTCATGGGATTGGTCCTGGGGTTTGGAGGGTTGGGTGGTGTGCGGTGTCACGCCCCCGGTTTCACCGGGGGTTAGCACGGATGCTGCGCTGCGCACGGGTTTCACCCGGCTTCGCGGGTGGGTAGAGGTTTTGGGTGGTGTGCGGTGTCACGGCCCCGGTTTCGCGGGTGGGTATAGGTATTGGGTGGTGTGCGGTGTCACGCCCCCGGTTTCACCGGGGGTTAGCACGGATGCTGCGCTGCGCACGGGTTTCACCCGGCTCGCGGGTGGGTAAAGGTTTTGGGTGGTGTCTGGGGTTAATCCTGGCGGGCGCTGATGGTCTGGTCAAATTCCTCGATGGCTTCGACCAGGGCGGTGGCGACCTTGCGGCGGTGTTCGCTGAGGATGAGGGCTTTGCCTTCGGTGGGGTGCGTGAGGAAGGCGGCTTCGACGACAACGGCGGGCATGTGGGCACCGCGCAGGACGCCGAAGTTGGCCTGTTTTACGCCGCGGTTTACGGATTGCAGGTGGCGGCTCATGCCGGCCTGGACGGTCTGGGCGAGCAGGCCGCTGTCGGCGTGGAGGCGCGCGCGGATGAGGTCTTGTTGGATGTCGATGATGTTGTCGTTGTGCAGGCCGACCGGGGTGGTGTTGAGCATGTTGCGCTCGATGCCGGTGTGGTTGTGATCGGCGGTGGCGATGGGCAGGCCCTGGACTTCTTCTTTGCCGGGAGTCATGGCGTCGGCGTGGAGGAAGTAGGTTTCGTAGCCGACGGCGCGGTTGTGAACGGCTGCATTATAATGAAGGGAGAGGAAGATATCGGCCTGGGCCATGTTAGCCATGTGGACGCGCTCGTGGAGTTCGAGGCTGGCGTCCCAGTAGCGGGTCAAAATCACGCGGGCTTGCGGGTAGCGCTCCTGGAGCATGGCGCGCAGTTCGTAGGCCAGATCGAGGGTGAGGTGTTTTTCGCGGATGCCGGCAATGCCGATGGCGCCGCTGTTGTCGCCGCCGTGTCCGGCATCGATGACGATGGTGCGGATGGACTGCAGATTGTTTTGCGTGAGCTGCGGCGGCAGAACGTGGGGATCTCTGGGGTTCTGCGCGTTCAGGAACTGCATTTTACGGCTGTGATCGTGCAGCGTGAGGACGGTATGTAAGTCGATTCCGCGAATGGATCCCAAAAATGCGGCTGCTGGCGCGGGAATTGCCGTGATCAGGATCGGTGTGATCATGAAAACGGCAAGAAGCAGTATTTGTGCAGTTTTTGTGAGACGTTCGGTAACCACGTGCTGTTCCTCTCGATGTAAGCTGGCGACAAAAAATCATTCGCAATACGCGGTGAGATTAGCAGGCACTGCAGGGGCGTCAAATTTATCGGTAAAATTATCAGCCGCCTTATTACGATCGCGTTACGAGCCGATGTTAAAGCGCAGACCGAGGTTGAGATCGAGGTTGATCGAGGTGTCGGGCACGAAGAACATCAGGTACGCGTCGGTGGTAAAATCCAGGTGGTCGGTGAGCGGTACGTTGAGTCCGCCGCCGACGCCAAAGTGTGCCCAGCCGGTGCGCACGGTGTCGCGCAGGTAGCAGTAATCGCCATTGGCAATGATTTCCTTGCCGGCGCAGGCGGGTTGGTTGGCGAGTTCTTTGAGGCGGAGCCAGTTGCGGACGCGGCCGACGCCGGCGCCGACGCTGGAGTAGAACTCGGGCATGCCGGTGGAGAAGACCCAGCGGTATTTCACACCGAGCAGGCAGTCGCCGGGAAGTCCGAGTCCGAGGCATTCTTCCTGGGTATCCCAGAAGCCGGAGCCCGGATCGATGGAGCCTTCGGGCAGCTGGCTGAAATTCTGGGCGGGCGAGAATTGCCAGCGGAAGTACAGGCCAAGGTGGGCGGAGGGCGTGATCATGACGCCCAGGTCGAGCAGTGCCTGGCCAAAAGCCGGGGCGAGTCCGGCGGATACTTCGCGGTTGCGGTTGGCGGTGGGAGGGGTGCTGTTGCCGGGCAAAAATCCGATGTCGGAGCCGGCCGCGAGCAGGGCGTAGAAGCCGACGCCTTCGGAGGGTTCTTCGGGTTCGGCGGGAATCGAGGAGGAACCCGGCGCGGTCGTGCTGATGAGCTGGTCCTGGGCGGGCTCTGATGCGCCGGAGCCGATGACGGTGACGGCATGCGGGCTTTGTGAGCGGCCGGAGTTTGCAAGGACGTTGCCGGCGCGGTCGACGGCTTCGATGTAGTATTCTAGCTGGCTGCTTCGGACGTCTTTGGCGTCGATGGAAAGCGCAAACCGGGTGGTGCTGGTCGGCAGCATTTCCGCCTGCAGGTAGGCATCTTCGCCGAATTTACGATGGAAGACGTAGATGCGGAAAACCGGCATGGTTTCGGGGACGTAGGCTTCGATGAGCAGGCTCTGGCCGGCCGTGGCGCGGCGCACGGGCGTGTGCTCGAGCTGGCCTTCGGCGGCGACGGGTTGGGGCGTTGGCTGCTGAGGTTGTGCGGGAGCCGTGTTTGTCTGAGCGCGTTGTTGGGCGCGCTCAAAAATCTGGTTGAGTACCGGCGTCTGGTAGACACGGTCCAGGGTGGAGCGCGGCTCGATTTCGAGCGCCTGGACAAAGGCGTCTTCGACCAGGCTTTCGTCGCGCGTGCTGGCAAAGCGCACTACGCCGAGCAAGACATAAATGCGTGAAAGTACGCGGACGGAGCCGTTTTGCTGGCGGCCGATGCGGACGGCTTCCTCGAGTTTGGCCTCGGCCTCATCGAGCATGAGCATGTCGTAGTCATCGGCCGCTTCGGTGAGCATGGTTTCCAGGCGCGCATCGATGTGCTGCGCGAAGGCCGGCGCAGGCACGCTGACAATCGCGGTGGTGATGGCTGCGGTGGCCGCGCTGGAAAGCGCGGCCAGGAAAGCGGTGCGAATAAGTATGTGTGACATGGATCTCATCAGCGGCTCGTAATGTGGATCTCAACGCGGCGGTTGTTGGCGCGGCCTTCTTCCGTGGCGTTGTCATCGATGGGACGCTCCAGACCAAAGCCGACAGATTCCATGCGCATCGCGTCGATTCCGCGACCGATCAGGAACTGGCGGACGCTTTCGGCACGTTGCTGGCTGAGCGTTTTGTTGTAGGCAGCTTTTCCGCGGCTGTCGGTGTGACCTTCGATACGAATGGTCAGGTTCGGATGCTGCTGGAGAACTTTGGCGACTTCATTCAGCAGCGGATAGCTCTGCGGCAGAATGTCGGATTTGGCCGTGGCAAAGTGTACTTTCTGGTTGAGGCGGATCTGATCGCCTTCGATCTCGGCCAGTTTGGGTTCGGTGACCGGGCAGCCAGCGTTTTCGAGCGGGCCGGCTTCAAACGGGCACTCGTCCAGGACGTTGGCGATGTCGTCGCCATCGATGTCCTCGATCGGGCAGCCGGTTTCGTCGCGGTAGCCGATGAATTCCACCGGAACGTTCGGGCACTGGTCGTTGATGTTCATGATGCCGTCGCCATCGATGTCGAGCATCGGGCAGCCGTCTTTGCCGGGGAATCCGTCGACGTTGGCGGCGATGTTCGGGCATGCGTCGCGGCTATCCGGCGTGCCGTCCTGATCGTTGTCGAGATCCGGGCAGCCGTCATCGTCCTGGAATCCGTCGAAGTCTTCGGCTTCAAACGGGCATTTGTCCAGGTGATCGGGGATGCCGTCGCCGTCGGAATCGTAATTAAAGGCGATGGCGGTGCGCTTGACTTCGACCGGTTTGGCTACTTCGATCTGCAGTTCGATATCCTGATCCAGGCATGCGTCGTAGCCGGAGAGTTCTTCTGCGCGTTTGGCGTTGTCTTCGGCCAGTCGAAGATGTTGTCCGGCGCGCACAAAATCGCCCCGCTTGAGCTCGTACAGGCCAAATTCAACGTGTGCCTGGGAGAGCGCAATTTCACGCGGCGCGCAGCGATACGCGCGCGGATAAAGCGACTGATTGAGTTCCTGAAGCTCCAGCGCCTGCCCGCGCATTTTTGCGCCGGTGGTGCAGCCCGTGCTAAAAATCAGGAGTGCCAACAAAACAAAGAAATATGGAAAATGTCGAAATTTAACAATGAACTGGCTCATTGAGCACAACCTCGTGACTCCACGATTAACTTTTGCCTTCTTGGTTCGGAAGGCTGCACAAATACTACCGCAGAATGCAAAAAATCAGCGCGTTTTGCGGGCTGCCGGATCTTTGAGCGGATAGTTCGGATCCGCCGGATGGCCTGTCCACGGATCTTCCTTCGCCTTACGAAGCGCATCATCCGCCGCTCGCCGCGCAAGCGTTGCGTAGTCATAGGCGGCTTCGAAATCCGAGTAACCCCATTCTTCTTTGGCTTTATAAAGATAATGATAGGCGCTGAAAAATTCGTAGGGTGCGCGCGTTTCGGCTTCGGCCACGCGGGCGCGTTCCAGGGAAACTTCAGCATCACTGATACGACTGGTCGACTGAATCGGTCCGCAACCGACGCTGAACACGATCGCCATCAGACCAAAAACTATCGACGTATAAAGTTTGCGGGTAGCACGAGGTTGATTATCCATATTCATCAAAATCCTGGCACGTCATTGAAACGGGGATTGCACTATCCAAACATTTTGTACCTAACAGAAGGCGCTTCACACCGCAATCAGCTTTGCGCTTTGCGGTGTGCCTGACCCCTGGTTGGGAGTGATTCAGGAAGGAAGTTTGGTGAGCTCAAGGCCGCTGGCCATGAATTCAAAGGTTTCCTCGTCGCCGGAGACTTCGCGCACGGCTTCGCCACTGGCTTTGGCCTCGTCTTCGGCAAAGTGCTGGGCGAGTTTTTGTTCGATGACTTTGCGGGTGAGCGTGCCTTCGAGAACGGCTTTTGCGCCGTCGGCATTTTTCGAAACGAAGAACGCATAATCTTTCATGCGCACGCGGATCGGGATTTCGACATCATCGGCCGACAGCGTAAACCAGCAGCCTTTGACCTGGCAGACTTTTTCGACGGTGGCTTCGACTTTGTAAGGGCCTTCGGAGTTTTTCGAGGCTTCCAGCGCTGCAGCGAGCGTCATCGGTTCGGTTTCGAGCGCAAAGGGCGCGCCAAAATGGCGCTGTTCGCCCGGCGCCAGATCTGCGGCCTGTTCGCCTTCTTTGACACCTTCGGCGGGTTTGTCGCCGAGGTCGTCGCTTTTTTCGTCGGCTTTTTCGGCTTTTTCGTCGGCCTGCGCTTCAGCGTTGGCGGCAGCTTCGCGCTCGGCCGGCGTGGTTTGCTGGGCTTTTTCGAACGCGGCGATGTCGTCGGCGTTGGACTTGCAGCCGACTGCGGCAAAGGCACAAATCGTGAGGATGAACAGATATTTGAGGGCAGCGGGCATGGTTTTCTCCGGGTGACGATTGAGATGCAGGCAAATCGTAGGCAATTCGTAGCCGGTCTATAGCACGGTTTTGGGGAAGGGCAAAAGATGCAGACAGGTGAATTGCGCGGTCGGAGAAGAGAGGTTGCGCGGGGTGTATGGTGGGTTGAGCGCGAAGGCGCAAATTGCCGCGAAGGCAGCAACAAGGGCTATCAAGACGGTAAAAGGACGCCGATTGTTTTAGTTTCGGCGTCCACTGGCGAATGGAAAAAAATGACTTCATTAAAGAGGAAATGATTATTTCATGTGTTTTTTGGCGAGGTTGGCTGCTTTGTGGGACGCGACGCCCCCGGCCAGAAAGCCGCCGAGGGTGCCGGCCATGTAGCCGACGGCCGCACCGGGTGGCCCGGCTGCGACCATACCAATGGCAGTGCCGAGCCCTGCGCCTCCGACGCCTCCGGTGACGCCGCCGCAGGCGACAAGGCTGGAGTGAGCTATCACGGTTAATGGGTTGTTGCCGGGGAGTAGTTTTTGATTGTTTTCAGGCATTTGCTTGTCCTTTGAAATAAGCATAGGCAGACCAGCCGATGGTTTCAGTAAGCGTGGCAGCAGTGGTTGCATTGATGACGTTTCCATAGCCTGGAATCCAACCGATGAATGCCTGGGATGTTGCGCGTCCGATCGTTCCGGCTGCGAAAGCACTCAATTTCGCTGCGGCCGCTCCTTTCGTCAGGGTCACTCCATAGAGGGCGGCAAGCGAGATGAGCATCGTGATCTGAATCGGCGTGATGAAGGTGTTGTCAGAACCAGGTACCTGGGCCAGACCTGCTCCGATTGCGGCAGCTGAAGCCGATGCGGTGTGGATGATTCCGTGTGCTGCTGCGGTTTTATTCGACATCGTTCCTCCCTCATTTTGAATGGATTGTGAATAAAGGTTGGCTGCCTGAAAGGATGCTATTTTTTAGCTCTGGCTGCAGCTTTAGCGACTTTCTCGGTGGCCTTCATGACTTGTTCTGCGTTTTTGGCCAGTTCTCCAGGCGAAATTCTGCCCCGTTGGAACATTTTGAGGGACTGTTTAACGCCGATTTCGAATGCTTTGATGAAGACTTGTTGCATGGTGCTTCTCCATGATCTGTAGTGATTGGTTGTCGTAATTATTTTGTTCAACGAGCGGTAACGTTGTTGATACTTAGAAAACGAAGAGTTGTTTGTATTGTCCGGGTTTGGTCAGAATTTTTTAATCAGTACGCAAGAATGAGGTTTTTGTGACGCGGATATTGGGAGCTGAATCATTACGTGCGTATGACAAGGCTAACGGTGCCGGTTCTCTCGAGGATTACGCGCAGTTCTTTGACTTTGCCGGATGAAATAAGAGCTGAGATTGCGCCAACGGTAGCACCAATCATTGCGCCGACGGCAGCTCCAACCGGGCCACCGATAGCGGTACCAACAAAGGTCCCAATAGCAGCGCTGCCGAGTACTGAGATATTTGCTGGAATGACGACGGTTTGGGCGCGGCGACGGGGAAGCATGACAGTTCCGACGGTTCTTTTCATAAGCATGGCGTTTCTCCAGGGTTAGACAGTGCGGTGGCCGCACTCATCTGGTTCAACGGATGGTGTTGATGGACTGTCCAAAAGAGAAATTTGCAATCGATTGAAAGCAAGATTTGCGTAGTTCTTCTGGGAAATCCGTTTGTTTTAGCCCCCTTCCTTTCGGGAAGTTGCACAAAACTTAACAGATGTATGGATGGCCAGTCAATCGCTTATGTATTGAATTTTGAATGGAACAGTTTTTGACGCACTCGCCCACAGCTGCGCTCCATTGGAATGCCGACGAAAAGACAGGCTTACGGGGAGAGAAGGCGGTCTGGAGCTCGAGGGAGTCAGCCAACGATTAATTTGCTTGATCTCCTTATTTTATGCGCTTCGGAAAGGGTTTTACGAAATGAAAAATCCCTTCCGGGCACTTCGGAAAGGGTGTTGAGAAGTGCTGGATACCTGCCGGGCAGTCCGGTGAGGTTGGTGCCATTGCCGGGAAGGCTTCCGGGCAGTCCGGTGGGGTTGGTGACATCGCTGGCAAGGTTGCCGGGCAGCCCGGTGAGGTTGGTGACATGGCTTGGAAGGCTTCCGGGCAGTCCGGTGGAGTTGGTGACATTGCCGGGAAGGCTTCCGGGCAGTCCGGCAGGGAGGTTGGGTGTGTTTTGGAGCGTGCCGGGCACTTCGGCAGGTTGTTTTGGGCTTTTGGGCGAAATTTAGGGGGCATCCATACACGCCCAGGGCGGTGCTTCGCCGTAGCGTTCCACCAGAAAATCGATGAAAAGACGGACTTTCTGGGAGAGGTAGCGGCGGTGGGGGTAGACGGCCCAGAGATCGAGGTGGCCGGCGGACCAGTCGGGCAGGACGAATTCGAGTTCGCCGGTGTGGATGGCTTCGAAGGCGATGAAGTCCGGGGCCAGTGCGATGCCCAGGCCGCGGCGCGCGGCGTCGACGAGTGCCTGGCCGTTGTTGGCGGCGATGCGGCCTTCGACGCGCACGATGGTTTCGCCGTCGGGGCCTTGCAGCCGCCAGTTTGTGCCGGTGGCCTGGTAGCGGTAGAGCAGGCAGGAGTGCTGGCGCAGTTCGCGAGGGTGTTCGGGCTGGCCAAAGCGTTCCAGATAGGCCGGGCTTGCGACCAGGCCGAGTTGGATCGGGGCCAGGCGGCGCGCAAAAAGGTTTGAGTCTTCCAGCGCGCCGATGCGCACGACCAGATCGAAGCCGTCTTCGATCAGGTCGACGCGGGCGTCGCTGTAGTGGATATCGACGTCGAGGTCGGGCCATTGTTCCAGGAAATCCAGCACGGCTTCGTTGAGATATTGCATGCCGAAGGTAAGCGGCGCGCTCAGGCGCAAAAGCCCGCTCGGGGAAGCCTGCAGGTCGGTGACGGCGCGCTCGGCTTCGTCGATGTCGGCCAGAATGCGCAGGCAGTGATCAAAATAGATGCCGCCGAGTTCCGTGGGGGAAACGTTGCGGGTGGTGCGGTCGAGCAGGCGCACGCCGAGGTGTTCTTCGAGGCGGTCGATTTGTTTGCTCACGTGGGATTTGGACATGTTGAGTTTGCGCGCCGCCGCTGTGAATCCCTCCTCGCGGACGACTTCGACAAAGATCGCCATCGCCGATGGTTTGTTCATGATCTGGCTCCCGGATGCTAGAGATTGTTTCCAAATGGAAACAGTGTGTTCGTATGATAGCGGATTGTTTCATAATTAGAAGCGGTTATTCTATCAACCGTGACGAGCAGATGGCTCATCAACCTACAAAACAAGAGGAGGAAGAGATGACGAATACACAAAAAGCATTGAAAATCGGAGTTCTGGTCGGAAGCCTGCGCAAGGATTCGTACAACCGCAAGCTGGCACATGCGGCGGCGAAGCTGGCGTCGGAGAATCTGGAGCTGGAAATCATCGAGATCGGAAATCTGCCTTTGTATAACTCCGATCTGGACGGCGAGGATGCGCCGGCGGCCTGGCGAGAATTTCGGGAGAAGGTTCGGCAGGCCGATGGATTGCTGTTTTTGACGCCGGAGTACAACCGGTCCATGTCCGGTGCGCTCAAGAACGCGCTCGATGTTGGCTCGCGTCCCTACGGGCAGAGTGCCTGGAGTGGCAAGCCCGGCGCGGTGATCAGTTCCTCGATGGGTGCGCTGGCCGCGTTCGGGGCCAATCATCATCTGCGGCAGGCGCTGGTGTTTCTGGATGTTCCGGCCATGGCTCAGCCCGAGGCTTATATTGGAAATACTGGCGAGCTCTTTGATGAAGCGGGAGAGCTTATCAATGAAGGAACGCGTGATTTTCTCAAGAATTACATGGCCGCTTTCGAGCGCTGGGTGCGCAAAAACCTTTGAGCCAGGTTGTGTAACTCCGAGACGATAAAAGGCGAACTTCACGAGATATAAACGAGATAGTAAGGAGAAAACCATGATGGAAATCAGAAAGGCAAGTGACCGAGGCATTTCGCGCACGGGCTGGTTGGACAGCCGGCATTCTTTCTCGTTTGGAAGCTATTACGATCCGAAGCATCTGGGATTTCGCGGATTGCGCGTCATCAACGACGACCGCGTGAAGCCGGGCATGGGTTTTGGCGAGCATCCGCACCGCGATATGGAGATCATTTCGTATGTTGTCGAAGGCGCGTTGCAGCACCGCGACAGCATGGGCAATGGTTCGGTGATCAACGCTGGCGACGTGCAGCTTTTGTCGGCCGGGACGGGCATTACGCACAGTGAATTCAATGCTTCGCAGAGCGAGCCGGTGCGTTTTTTACAAATCTGGCTGCCGCCGTCGCAGGCAGGTTTCAAGCCGCGTTATGCGCAGATGGCGCGCTCCCGTGAGCGCAAAAATGAGCTGGAGCTGCTTTTTTCGCCCGATGGCCGCGACGGTTCCCTGGAAATCCGCCAGGATGCGTGCCTGTACGGTGCGAAACTCGAGGCCGGCAAAGAGCTTCGCTTTGAGCTGGAGCCGGGCCGCCACGCCTGGATTCAGGTGGTCAGCGGCAGCGTCGAAATCGAGGGCAAAGAACTGGTCGAGGGTGATGGCGCGGCGATTTCCAACCAGACGGCGCTGCAAATTACCGGCAAATCCGACGCAGATTTGTTGCTGTTTGACCTGCGTTGAATTTGTACTGAATTCACCCTGAAACCCGCACCGCTGCTGGCCCGGCTCCCGTCTCTGAGACAGGGGCCGGGCCTTTGTTTTGGGCCTTGGTTCGTTCGAGCGAAAGCTGCTGCATAGGTGTCAAATATTTGGCGCGCGTTTGACGCACGAAATGATTTCTGTATGGTGACCGGCGTCGGAAATTAAACCTTGAGAATTGTATTACTCGCCCAGAAAAACGAACCAGCGTAAGGCAGACTAGGAGCGTGAAGAATGCGTGAGGCAATGAATTTGAGTGTTTTATTGAGATCGTTCGGCTCGATAATGTTGACGGGATCGATGTTTTTTGCGGCCTTTACATTCACCGCATCGCAGGCCGAAGCGCAGGCGCCGACGCGGTGCGAGGTGATGGCGCACGCCAAACAGTGGATCGATAACAAAGTATATTATTCGCAGGGGCCCCACGGCGGTTATTGCCGGGGCTCTTATTATTATGACCCTCACGTTGGCAAGAACTATCGCCCGGACTGCTCGGGTTATGTTTCGGCGGTGTGGAGGCGTCCGGCACCAGGAAATACGACCTATAGTTTTGCCGGTGGGCCGTGGAGTGACGGTTCCTCGCATATCATTAACTACAACGACTTGCGCCCGGGCGACGCGCTCAACTTTGCGGGAAATCCAAATACGGGCACCGGGCATATTCGTCTTTTTGGCGGTTGGATGAATGACGCCAAAACACGCGTCTGGACCTATGAGACGAGTACCTGCGGGACGCATGCGTATCGCAGTGAGTACAACCGTTCGGATTTGATCAATAACGGCTATGTTGCGATTCGCCTCAATGGAATCCGGGAATGTGAACCGGCGACGCCTCCCGCTCCCAAACCACCCGCACTGCCGGCGCAGCTCACCGGCAATGGCGCGATCACGGCGGTCAACTGGAACGATAAAGATCATGTCGAGGTCTGGGTTCGCTCGACCGACGGTGCGCTATACCGCGCCTGGTCCACCGGAGGTAATAACTGGTCCACGCTGGTCCGTCAGGCCGAAGGCGCCACGTGTGGATTCGCGGCCGGTTTCTGGCCGACTGAGCAAGGCTACCCGGAAGTCATCATGCCCATGGCCGACGGTTCGACACAAAGCGTCTGGCACAAAAACAGCTGGCAGGGCCCGCATGATTTCGGTGGCGATGGACTCTCGGAAATTTCAACGCTTGCCTGGCCGACGGGCAAACTCGAAGTCTTCGCGTTGCATGATTCTGGTGAGCTTCACCATCGTTTCTGGCTTTCGAATACGGCGGGCTGGTCGAACTGGTACAGCCTGGGTGGAGAGCTGAAAACGGGCGTTTCGCCGATCACCTGGGGCGACGGTCGTCCCGAGCTTTTTGCAACCGGTTATGACGGGCAGGTCCGGCATCGCTGGTGGGAAACCGACGAAACCGGCTGGAGTGATTGGTCGGTGTTTCCCGGCAGCAAAATCGCCTCGCGTCCGGTGCCAGTGCGCTGGGATGACGGTAGCGTCGAAATCTTTGCTCGCGGCGAAGATGGTCTGCTGCACCATGCCTGGATCGAGAGCGGAAGTGGATGGAATCCGCTTCGGCCGCTCCACTCGGTAAAGAATACCAGGATTCAGGGCGAGCCTTCGGCAATCGTCAATCCGCGCGGCAATGGTGGTCCGGTGGGCGCCCAGGTTTTTGTGCGAGACATGAACAATCGTCTGCTTGAAGTACACATGGACACCAGCGGATGGACAGAATTCCGCACGATGCCCGCGAATTTATCGGGCCGTGAATTGTCCTCTGATCCATTCGCCTGGATCCGTGGCGACGGCGTAGCCCTTCTCTTTGCGGTTGATGCGAACGGAAAGTTCATCCGCAGCCATCGCGACCCCGCAACCGGCTGGCAGCCCTGGACAGAGATTGGCGGCGCGACGCTCGATCCCTGTGTTGCCACGCCGCAGCCAGGCTCGCCTGCTCCGGGGTCGAATGAACCAGATCCGGTTGCCGATCCGGGCTCCAATGATCCGGGCGCAAACGAACCGGCTCCGGGCTCCAATGAACCAGATCCGGTTGCTAATCCGGGCTCCAATGATCCGAACTCGAACGACCCTGGCTCCAATGCTCCGGGCTCCAATCCCACAATTACCTCGACCGGATGTTCTGCAGCAGATGGCCCCGTACCGGGGATGCCGCTCTTGTTGATCGTCCTGGGCCTGCTCGCCCTACGGTTTCTGGCACCGTTTCGGAGCCTTCAGCGAGAGTGATGGGCCGCTGTGAAGTTGGAAGATAAACGGTAGGAGATAAACGATGGGAACACTCATTTTCGTGGGTGTTCCCATTTTGTTATGGGTAGAATGCCCCGGCCCGAACAAACGAACATATCGGATGCGTGCGCGTGTCCCAGGCGGAGATTGGAATCCATGAATGATTGGCTGCAACGATATTGGTCGACTGTCTGTCTGATCAGCGCGGTTGCGCTCTTCAGCTGGAGTTGTGCCGACAACGCCCATTTTGCCAGCTCGCCGGGCCAGCAAGACGACGCGGAGTTTTCGGATGCGCTGCAATCGCCTCACGACACGGGCTGGCCCGAGGATGTTGAGCCAGTCGATGACGTTGAGGACGTTGAACCGGATGCATCGGAGCCACCCGATGAAATCGAAGCCCCTGAAGATCCTGAAGATCCCGAAGACCCCGAAGACCCCGAAGATCCCGAAGAACCTGAAGAACCTGTTGAACCCGATCCATCCACCGGACCGCTCACTCGAACGTATCGGATCCTGCACTGGAATGTCGCGGGCAATAAGGTCAATCAGGCCCGGACCAACACCGGCATGATTCCGGAGTTGATCCGTTTTATCGACAGTCACAACGCGCATTTTGTCGGGCTGAACGAAATCTGTCGCTCGCAGTTCGACGAAATCAAGGCGCGGCTTGAGCGGCGCGGCTGGCCACAGAATGCGCAGCGTTTTGCACGCTTTGCCGCCAGTATCCCGGCCAGTGGCATGCCATCGCGTTGCGGCGCCTTCGGAAACGCGATTTTTAGCAAGCTGCCGCTCGGCACGGCCACGCGCGTGGAGCTGCCCTCCGACGGTACGCGCGAATCGCGCTACCTGCTCTGCGCACCGATCACCACGTTGAACCATCTGCGGTTTTGCACCACGCACCTCACGCCCAAAATTGCGGACGGCCACAATCGGCGGCAGTTGAACAAGGTTTTCGACACGCTGGAGAACTATTACGAACGCGGCGATACCGTCCTTATCACCGGGGATTTCAACACAGAACCAAACGCAGCCAGCATGGATTCGGTGTACGCGCCGGGCGTCGATACGCCGAACAATCGCAACAATCGCGGCAAGTATCGTGAGCTCGACGACAACGATGCGGCCCACTGCCGTGGCTACGGCGAGGCGACCGGCCAGTACGCGAGCGGCGGCGCGTGCGGCCAAGGGCGAAAGATCGATTACATCTTTGTGCGCGCCAACCGCGTGGTGTGGAGCGCAAACACGCCGTACACTGCCTCCGCACGCGCCCTGAACCGCAATTGCGGCGCCGGGAACAACGAGCTCTGCTCCGACCACCGCATGTTGACCGGCCGCGTGACGGTGAAGGTTGAGCGTTAGTGGCCGGGGATGGGGGCGGCCTGCAACAGGACTCGCTCGATGGAGGAAAGGTTGGCGGTGTTGTGGGCGACGTGGTCGAGGAAGTGCTGACGAGTGCGGAGCTTGGGGGGGAGGGGTAAAGCAAAGACAAAAAGCGCATGATGTTCTATAAACTCTAAATAACATTTGAAAACTATAATGCAATCAATGTTGAAATAGGTAACTTAATCATGAACTCTGATTTCATCCCGGGTCGCAACCAAAATGCATATGCCCTTTTTCATGGGCTCTTATATCAAGTCCAACACACAATCTTGGCCTGGCTAGAGCTGGACGAGGGTAGTGAGCTTGAGCTTGAGTATGGAGAAGACCTTGATCACTTACTTGCATTAGAAGGTATCGGCAATGAATATAACGATGATCAGGTTCTTTCTCTAAAAAGGCATGACCTCGCCCAGCAGCGAATACTCGAACAGATTAAATATCGAACAGGAAACCTGACTTTACGCTCGAGCGAAGCCCTACAATCGGTAGCGGATTTCCAGAAGCATCTCGACGTTAATCCGCCTGACTGGTCTAGTATTTCGCTCGCATTTCGTTTTACAACGAACGCTAAACCCGGAAAAGAAAGGGATGGGAATCCGAATCGTCAGAAACTCATTGAGTTGTGGAATGACTTGCGTGTGAATGCCGATGGCTCGGATAGGAAGAACAAACTCAGATATCTCCGTGACTTTATCGCTACAATTGAACCCGGGCAAAACTTAAGTCAGGAAACAGTCGACAGCGTACAAACGGCCTTCAACAACGCTGATGATATAGTGATTGATTTTATCCGCCGCTTTGAATGGAACATGGCTGCCGGAGATACCGCTGATCTTGAATATGAGATTTTTGAGCGGTGCCGTGAGAGGGGCTGTGCTGACGAAGAAGAATGCCAGGAGATTTATTCGCGCCTTTTTTTCACTGTATTCAATCTCCTGTCTATTCAAAACCGGGACCGTCTATCGGTAGCTAACCTTGAGCAATGCATTGCACAGGAATTTAAAGTTTCAGGTCGTGAACGCGAGCGATTCGAGACACTAATAACACATCTCAATGAGCTCAGTATTCAGAACTCGCTATCGATCAGGGCGTTAGAGAGACGACTGGCTGTAGTCGAAGAGAGGACAAATCCTATCAAGCAAGCTGAGTCTGCCTGGGTTCCATGGGAGACATATTTTCAACCCTGGCTTGATGAGAAAAAGATCTTTCATCATCAAAACGAATTGATTGGCAGAGAGCGACATAGGAGTGACCTTAAAGAGTTTTTAGACACAGGCCATAAGGTTGCTGTGCTCCATGGTGTGGGAGGAATGGGGAAGTCGAAGGTTCTCATGGACTTCGCTCGAGAGCATCACAAGGATTACCGGATTGTATTTCTTAAGCAGGGTTGTGACTCTCCGGTTTTTCATCCCGATATCTTTGCTGGCGAGCAAGTCGTTTTGATTGTGGACGACTCTCACCGAGTTGATGAACACCATCTCGTTCAAATTCTTAGTGGGGCTTTGCGTGAAAAACGAATCAAAATGTTGTTTGCAACGCGTCCGGCCGGCGTAGACAAGCTTAAGGAAGTGATGCGAGGTACGGGCCTTTCGTCAGACAATTTTTATCGACTCGAACTCAACCCCTTAAGCATCAACGAAGCACAGTTATTGGTAGAAGAGATTCTTGGCCAAGAGCACTCCACTGAGGCTCTTGCTTACCTTGTTAAACGTGCCAATGGAGTGCCATTAATTCTCGTAGGGCTCGCCTCACTGCTAAAGCGAAAAGAACGCCCATTATGGCAGATAGAGATTGAGGAAGAGTTTGAAGGCGATGTCTTAAAACATCTTATTCTCGGAGTTACTCAGGAACTACCAGATAGTCGATTGCAAAAGGATTGGATGAATATTCTGGAGTTTATTGCAGCGACACAGCCATTTTCTGTTCAAGACAGAGCCTTTGTAACGATCGCCGCTGAGTATCTTGGAATAAGAGAAAGAGAGTTCCAGCGTGCTTTGGTTGAGTTAGCTGATTTAGGTATCGTCTGGGAGCGTGGACACCTTAGAGAACTCAAGCCTGATCTCGTTGCAGAACATATTTTAGGCGACGCATGTTTCACGAGAGACGATGTCGATACAGGGTTTGTTGAAGAACTTTTGTCCCTTTTTGAGCATGATAAACAGAAATGTTTCACAATCTTGAGAAACGTTTTGAGTTTGAGTGTAGCGGGTAGTAATCGACAGGCGCTTGAGCAAGCAGTGCCCTCAGCGTTCTGGGATAGTCTTTATAACGAAGCAGAAACTGGCGCGTGGAGTGCCGCACAAGCTCTCAACGGTTTTCATCGTGAGAAGCTCCCTTCTTTAATTCCAAAACAGACACTAATTTTGGTCGACCTATTGATTGGTTTCTTTGAGCCGCTTGACGAGCTTGGAAGTCACCAAGAATTTCCCTGGGAGTTGAGAGATGCCGTTCAATGTTTACGCAGTGCAGGATATCGTCCGGACTTCGCTCCACAGGTTTGTGAGCTGTTGTGGAGGATTGGTAGCAATGATGGACGTGCTCTGTCTAATCATCTTGAACATGGATTTCGTGTTTCCCAAGATCTCATTGAATACCATTTAGTAAACAACCCATGCGTGGTTGATGAGTTAGTGCGTCGGATGGAATCTCTGATTCAAAATTCCCGCCAGACTCTCAATGGTCATCATCCATTGCTTTTACTGAAACCAGTCTTCAATAAGACGATTCAATCAGGCTATTATCTTGGTTCAGGGCAGGGGATTACCAGTAAAAGGTTTGTCCTCCCCGAGCGTGTTGGAACTCAATGGTCAAAGGCCTTATCGATTATCCGCCACGAGCTCGTGCATGGGGATATCAGCGCCTCAACGAAGATGGCGCTTGAGGTGCTTGAGCATGCACTTGAGCCAGCTTTTGTTAGGTGGCTAAAAGTTCCAGCTTGGCTTGAAGAAGCCTGGGTTCCACTCAGAGCAGAAGCGATGGATATCCTCGAATCATTTGCAGACTCTCCTATGGCAACACCCTGGTACATTCAAATTGTCGACATCTGTGGAAGGCTCATGAAACATAATGCGGAGTCCCGGCTTGGCCCTAGAGCTCAGGTGATTCTCGAAGCCCTGGAAGAATCGAATTTGATGCGTTGGCATCGAGTTCTTTTGGATCTTTCTCCCTGGAAAATTCGCAATGAGCTCAATTTGGATTGGCATCAAGAACAGGAAACAAACCGTATTGAGCAGCGAGCCTTTGCGATAGAGCTGCTTGAACGTCTTCATCGAGAGCCGAAAGCATTCATTCAGGAATTAGAGCAAGTACTCTGCCAATTTGAGTACGCTAAAGTGACATTCACACAACTTTCTACTGCGTTCGGTCAGGTATTAGTCGAAGAAGACAGTGCTTTTGCGCGTGCTCTTTGTGAAAAGCTCATAGAAGGTCAGGCTGTTAAGGCAAAGAAGTTCTTTCTTTCAACCGTTTTAAACGCAGCTCGCCGAATACAGCTTCCGTGGGCAGAGGAGCTGACAGCAACGCTTGTTGAAGGAAGCCTGGAGAACCAGCTCTCTGCAGCGCACAGTCTAGGCTGGCACTGGAACATGAAGAGTGGAACGGATTTCGAGTCACTCCGTCGATTACTCCACAGTGATGAACCCGAAGTTCGGGCGGCTGTAGTTCATGCGCTTACACCATTGATTCGTCAAGATTACAGGGCTGCCATCGAGCTTGTTAAGCAAGGTCCTGCAGGTGATGACGGGGCGGTATGGAAAGGTTTTTTCCATGCGTGGTGGAGTGCTTTGGGAAGAGAACTTGAAGAAATGATGAATAGGCTTTCTAAGTCAGATATCAGGGAAATACTCGATCTTATTGAGCGCTACTCGACGAATGATAATAATGATCACGATCATGCCATTGACATCGTGAAAGCCGTTGCCAATCAACATCCTGATGAAGTCTTTGAGTTCCTGTTCCGACGACTTAAGTTCAAGTCTTTCTATAGATATGAACTTTTGACGGTTAAGAAACTTGCGCTAAGTACTAATAAGGATGGGTATTTACTCAGCATTGCAGAATTTGTGCGTGATCATCGAGTTAGCTGGCCAAATGATTTCTACGCTGTGTTCTGGGGTATTTGTGGTGAGGAACCTCTTAGGGGACTGGATTGCTTGCAAAGTCTGATGAAGGAAGCTGATGAGACTAGTTTTGATAGGCTTGTGGAGCTACTACTTAACGGGCCGCTTTACGCCTTATTCACTACTCCTGACTACCTGGAATGGGTTCTTGTGAAGGCTGATGGCTTCCGCTCGGATAATGAGGATTGGATTCGTCAGAAAATATTAGCTCGAATTTCTCATTCATTAAGGGGGCGACCGATTGGTGAACCTGATCCAGTGCTTCTCGAGCAGAAAGAGAAAATAATTGCATTAATTGTGCAAAATCAGCTGAGCAATCGAATCAAAGGGTTCTATATAAATCTTGTTGAAGATATCGATAAGCACATTGAAAAAGATAGAAAACATGATCTTGAAAGCGGATTGTAAATCAGAACATCTCCATCCCGACGCGCACCCCACTGCATAATTCCAACACCGCACCACACCCAGATTGTAGACTTGAGAAAACCGGCCCACCGCAAAATCCGTGCGCGAGATGTGGAATATGGTTGGAAACAGGAAGAGCTTCTGAGGGCGTTCAGAGCGCCTCATCTTGGAAAGCCGGCATCAAAACCTAAAAAACGCCTTTTGGCGTGGATAGCGCGCCTTAAAAAATCTGCAGGACCGGAGAAATCTGGACAGCAAGTATCCGCCATTTTGGAAGACCGGTGATCATCAGCCGATCGCGTGTCGGGCAGGATTTGGCACTGGTGAAATCGAGAAATCAGGTGGGTTTCATTTTGAAGGGCCTGTGATCGGCAGCTGATGACGTATTGGGCGCCTGCAACGACCCGTGGTCACCAGTGTTTATGCGGCCTTGACGGCTCTCAGAAGATGTTTCTCACCCCAACCTCAACAAATTCATCTCTTCTTTCTCCACGCCCAGGCCGTGCTCGACGAGGAGTTTTACGAGTTGTTGGCCGTCCATGAGGCCGACGGGGGTGGCGTCGGGGCGTTCGGCTTCGAGGCGGGCGCCGGGGCTGAAGTCGCTGGTGGTGATGATGAGGCCTTGTTCGTGGGAGCCG
>JBEBUW010000050.1:0-30072 GCA_040393065.1 Lujinxingia vulgaris
GTACTGCAACGGAGACGTTGTGGGAGAGTAGGTCGCCGCCAACCAATTTTTTTACCAGAATCGCCCGGTATCTTTTTGAAAAGAAAAGATGCCGGGCGGTTTTGTTTCTTGTTCTTTTTTGTTTTCAGGCAGAAATCTTTCTGTTCATGGATATCAGAGCGCGTAGGAAGTTATGCAGAACCCGACGAGTTTGCGCCGGCTTTTGAATTGTCATTCCGCGTAGGGGGGGTTGAGTTGCATGATTGGTTATCGAAAGGTCTGAATTGTGTCGTGTCGTGTTTGTAGTGAAGTCGGTGACAGAGACTGTCGGGCGAAAGGGATGTTGTAGGGAAATAAAAAAAGCGATCACTTCAGAAGAGAAGTGACCGCTGGAGAATAAGGAAATCTGATTAGTTCAGATGTTTTTAGTTGAGGGTGTGGTTAGCCGAAGAGGTTGAGATCTTCTCCGGGTAAATCAAATGCCTTGGATAGATCATGCTCGAGAATGCCAGCATGGCGGCGCAACGCGCGGTGGATGTGTTCCGGCCGGAAAACAATACCGTTGTTGTCCAGGGCAAGCGTATCCGGGTTGATCTTATAGGGCATTTGTCCGTCATCGCTGCCACCGATCACACGGTTGCCACGAATATTATGGCCAAGGATCATGGTGCTGGTGATAGGCCAGTGATCTTTGCCGTTTCCGCCGTTGTATTGCGGGGTGCGGCCAAAGTCCGAAGCTGCGACGACGACGATTTTCTCACGGATGCCAAGGTCGGCAGCGCGTTCCATCACGTAATCAATGCCTTCAAGCACGGTGGCCAGACGTGGAAGCTGACCTTCGTCATTGGATGCATGTGTATCGAATCCCGTGATCGCCATGTTGACGCTGACACAGAGTCCGGCTTTGAAGGCGGCGATAGCCACGGCTGCCTGCGTTTTCAGGGGGTTATCGGTCGGCAATTCGGCAGGAAGGAATTGTGTGATTCGGTTGAGTTCACTGCTTCCGAGTTGAGCAGTGAAGAGCGTTGAAATTGCCTGTCGAATGCGCGGCAGATGATTTTTGTGAGCTTCGCGTTCGTGACGCTCATCAAGTGCACGCTGAATACGCGCATGGGCTTTGGAGCTGTGATAGGGCTTGTTGGAGTTGCCGTCTTGAGCATTTGAGTTTGCGATGCCGGGAAGAAGGCTTGCATCGGTGATTCTTGATAGAGGCAAGAGCCGCCCGGTAGCATCGTAGCCACCGTAACTCAGATAGGAGAGTGGCAATTCGGGTGCTTTGGCCGCGGCGACAAGAGCCGCGAATGTTGGATAGCTATTGTCATTTAAATTTCCGGTCCAGGCATAGCGCTCACCGGGGAAATGACTGTTGGTGGCCATATCGATGCCATTGAGCACCAGTAGTTCGTGGGCGTATTTTTCAAAGAACGTTTTGTTGGCGCCTGGCCCGGTACCCACCGGAGCGTAGCGGATGGGGCTTGAATTTGGCGAGAGAATATCGCCCTCGCGGTACAGGCGGTTGATGTTGTTGACGCCCTTGGGATCGCACAAGTAGGTGGGATCCCAACCGCCGGTGGCGTTGAGCATGACGTAGTAAGGGCCATCGTAAAAGTGCTCCGATTGTGCACGTGCTTTGGAGCTCCAGGCCATGGGAGAAACAATTGCGATACCGGCCATAGCGGCCATTTTCATGAAATCTCTGCGATCCATGGTTTACCTCATTATTCGTAGAGAAACTCGTAGGTTGACATCATGTATGACAAGACAGCCATCCAACCGCGAACGGTATAGTTGGGGTCTGTGGACGTTTTGTACGTGGCACAAGTCGATGGAATGGCTGCATTGGCAGCATTTTGTTGGACTTCTGCCCGTCCCGTTGAAACGATGTCTTTCAAGAGTTCAAAAGAGTGCTGAATTTCCGGATCATTGATATCGAGTCGCTGTCCAAGCAAACGGTTATGCAGGTGCTGCAGATTTTGTTTGATGCGGCTATCGGTATCATTGTTGGTGCCGGGGATATCGGTATGATCGATATGGGGAAACAGGAGACGTTGATTTCTGGCACGGTCGAAGTCCTTTGCGGTATTCAGACACGAGACTTCATTGGCCATCAGGCTTGCGACGCCTGCCATGACACCGTTGGCTTCGGCCAATCGTTCGACGAGCTGATTGGAGTCGATACCGCCGTAGACATATTTGTAAACGTACGGGTCGAAAGCATCTCGATAGCCTGCTTTCCAGGGCGCACCAAAGATCGCGATGATCTTGCGATGCAGCTGTTCCGGATGTAGCGGCCGTGCCAGACCGACTTCGGCGAGTTCGACGGCGCGTTGCGGCGTCAGGTTGGAGTCGGAAATCGCTTTTGCGCGATAGTAGGGAGACTTGATGATGGTTTTGATTGCGGTTTTGAAGTTGAAGTTGTCTGCAATCAGTTTTTCAGCGGTCTCGCGCAGGAATTCTCGCTGTGCTGCGTAGGCGCTTAACCGGGCCTCGTAATCATCGGATTGGAAGGAACGAGGTAGTACCAGCGGTTTTTGGCCGGTCACAATGAAAAACGCGTGTTCCGTCATCGCAAGGGCAAAGCGAGGATCTTTGATGGTCTGTTGGCCGAGCCAGCGCAGTCCTTCCCATTCGCGTCCGGCGGGCAGCAATTCTCCATTTACACCGGGGGCGAAAGTGTCTTTGTACCAGCCGCCATAACGCGGGCGATACCAACCGTTGTTGTCATGATACTGGAACGCACCGGCGACCGGATCCATGATGACGTGGCAAATCGCACAGGCTGGTGCGTCGCGTGTCGGGTTTTCGTATTCCAGAACCGTTTCCAATGGATTGTTCGATCGTGCAGCGAGTTCTAGCAGATCGATGGCCAGGAATGTGGAGAAAAAGAACCTTGAACGTACACGATTTCGGTCGGTTTCGGTCGCAGGATAGCGGCTGAGTACCATGTAGGAGGTCAGGATCCCGGCATGTGGGAAGGTTGAGCCCTGGCCGCCAGAGCCAGCAATTGCTGGTAATGTTACGGGTTTGAACTCGTACTGATCTTCGTTGTTATTGAATTGTACCTTATCGAATACGCCGTAGTTCTTGGCAGAAAACGGGCTGACCATGATGTAGTCTGCGGTCAGAATCTCGGTAATCGGCCGATTGTTTTTTACGATGTAGGCGATCAGTTCAAGCGGCTCGCGCGCGATTCCATAGCGGCCTTTGGTGCGAAGCTGGTGAAGAGGAACGCCGGTCAAACCGAGTCGATCCCACCAGTAAGCATTGGGATAGTGTGCCGGTGCCAGACGGTTTTCAGGCGTGTCTCCCAGATAAAAGTCGGTGAGCAAAATGTCGTTGAAACCGTCTTTGAGACGTTCAAAGAACAGATCTTCGCTCAAGATCTTATCGAGTGCCTTATCTAGAGCTGGCTCGCCGTCACGGGCGATTGTCTCCATTTCTTCGTTGGTTGGAAGACGTCCGGCCAGACCGATGGCGGCTTTTCGGAAGAGATCGGGAGCTTCGTGGTTTGTGACGCCTGCGAAGAAATCCCCGGCCGGTTCGGTATTGGCGCAGTCAACCGGTTGTTCCACGCGGTCGACGAATTCTTTGAGTACATTGAATTCGTGAGAGTTCGGTGTGATGGCACGGCCACCACCGTGGGCAACGGTACCGGTTGCTTTTAAGAGAAGTTGTGACTGGTTGTTCAGGTCGGCGTGACGCAGCATGGCCATCCGTTTCATGGCTTCCATGTTGTTTTCGGCCTGGTCGCCAAATCCCAGTTCACGGTTCAGGATAAAGTTACTCATAGAAGCAAGCCCCTGCGGGTTATGGCAGGCCGAGCAGTTCGGTTGGGCTACTTGAGCCCAGGCTTTACGCATAAAAAGCTGGTCCGTGGGGACACACGCGCGGTCTGGATCCGGAATGGGATCGGGCGGCGTCATCTCGTAGTCGGGATCGGATGGGATCGCAGGGCCGTTTGGATCATTGGGATCATCGGGAAGGCCGGGAACCAGCGGATTTTCGGAATTGTTCGGGTTATTCGGGTCACCCGGGTTTCCGGGTGTGCTTGGATTGCCTGGAATGCCAGGTTTTCCGGGTTGTCCCGGTGTATTCGGATCACCGGAATTCTGAGTGCCATCCATCTGACCGACACATCCGGCCAGAAGTAGGGCTGCGAACAGACTGAGGACCGATCTTGCATTCATTTGAACCACCGATACAGACAAGGGCCAATTGCCCAGGGTGCTCTGCGTTTGAATTTCGATGAAGCCGGGAAATTCAGATCCAGAACAGTTGAGGTTTCATCTGCTGCTGTATTGGCTCGTGACTGTGAAAGCCGTGAGCCAATTCCGTTAAGGTAGCATAAATGAAGTGTGGCTGTAACCTGTTGAAAATTCAGGTGTTTTTGTCTCGATCTTGCCGGTGGTTGCTGGAGGTGAGGCGTTTTATAGAGAAGTGATGAGCGTAAAAGTTTGTAAAGGTGGGGTGGGAAATGTGAAAGAAAAAGCGCTCTTCATCTTGGATAACTTCGAAGATGAAGAGCGCTTTTTTGTAGCCGCTAACGATGTGAAGGTGTTTTTTTAACGGGTGCAGTATCCGCTTTCACAGGCGCCGGCGCCTGAGCGGCACTGGGCATCGTCTGCGCAGCTGATGGTGCAGAAGCCGTTGAAGCAGGTGGCTCCGACGCCACACTGTGCGCTGCTGGTGCATTCGGCGCCGGGACGATAATCAGGCTGGCAGACACCGTTTTCGCACATCATTTTCGAGCCGCACTGGCTATGCGTGGTGCAGTGATCGAAGCAGGTGCCATTGATACAACTTTTGTTGGAGCCACAATCGCTGTTGACGCTGCATTGCGTGGCGGGCGTTGGAGCGGTTTTGCAGACACCTGCCTGACAGGTATGGCTGGTGGGGCAATCGCTGTCGCGGCTGCAGTCATAGTTGCAGAAGCGGTCGATGCAGCTTTTACCGAGTCCACACTGCGCATCGGTGACGCAGATGCTCTGGACAACCTGGCAGGTTCCGGCCTGGCAGCTTTCGCAGGGCTGGCAATCGTCGGTAGAACGGCAGCTCAGATCGGCGGTTTGCGGTGTCTGGCAAACGCCAGCGTTACAGGTTTCTCCGGTTCGGCAGTGCGTGTCGTCGCTGCAGCCCAGACGGCACTGGCCGCGCTGGCAGGTCGAGCCTTCGGAGCAATCGGCATGAGTCTGGCAAATGCCGCTTTCTACGCAGAGGCCGTCTTCGCAGCGTTCATTGGCAGAACATTGTGAATGGTTGGTGCATTTGGGTGCGTCTTCGCGATCAGGCGAGGGCTCGGTGGGACCAGCCGTTCCGGTGTCGTCGGGAAGGTCGGCGTCCTCGCTGGAACCGGCGTCAGGTGTTTCGTTGTTGTTATCCGGAGTTTCGTCGTCGGGATCCTGTTCGTTGGGAGCGGGAAGGGTCGGATCGTCAGGAGAAGCCGGGACGCAGCTTCCGCGCCAGCAAACGCCGTCGGTACCGCATTCGGCGTTATCGGTGCAGCCTGAGGAACATTTGCCCTGATAGCAGCTGGCGTCGCTTCCGCATTCGCTATCTTCCTGGCAAACAATCTGACAGCTTCCCTCGGAACAACTTCCACCCACACCGCACTCACTATCCTGCGTACACTCGCCGCCAATAACGCAGCGGCCGTCGTGGCAGACTTCTCCGGGATTACTGCACTGCAGATTGCCGTGGCATTTGGGAACGCAGATGCCATCCAGACTACAGAACTCTCCGTCCAGACAGGTGCTGTCGATATCGCATGTGCGGGCCGGCGCACACTGGCCGTCATCGCATCGACGCGAAGCGCAGTCGGCATTGACTTCGCAGGTGGCATTGTCGTTATCCGGCAAGCAGTAACGGTCACGGCCGCAGAACTGGCCTTCGCCACAGTCGGAATGGACCGCACATACGGTTGTGCAGAAATCAAGGTAGCAGACTTCGTTGGCACCGCATTGGAGCTGATTGCTGCCGCAATGCTGAATATCGTCTGCACATTCTGAGCCTGAGCAGTCTACTTCCTGGTTGGACGGATCGTCACATCCGGAGCAGCCTGTCCCGGAGAAAATGAGCAGAGTGAGTGCCAGAAAAAGCAAGCGCATGGGGGTGCTTGCCAGATCAACAAGGCGCGCTGTGACGGATTTTTTTAGTAGCTGCGTTGAACTCATAGCCTGCTCCAAAAATTGGGTTAGTTCAGTGCCGTATCAATAAAGATGCAAAAGAAAATCATTGTAAGTGGTTGTGCTTTTACGAAAGTCGATCCCAGACAAGAGATAGCATGTTCTTGGACTCTGGATTTTACGGCATATTCAAAAGGAATCGAACGTTTTTTAGGGAGCTGAGGAATGATTGAGTTTTGAGCTGAAATCAAAGGTGAGATAAGAACGGAGATTAGAAAGTTAATCGGACTCGCTGTGGTTTGAGAAGTTCTGTACGTCGGCATAACGCTTGTTTTTTTTTTCTTGTAAAAAACTGTCAAAGGTGCATAAAACCAGTTATATAAGGATTGAACCATCCTACAGCGTCATCGGACGCTATAATTATGGTAATCCAAAGGCAGTGGTTGGTGAATCGTAAGGCATCGCACCTGAAATTCCGGCCTGAAAGTTCTGCCTTCCCGGATAGAGGAGAAATAATGCGCTTATATGGCGGACAGGTAGCGGTTATCGCAGAAGAGATTTTGCGGACTTTGACGCGTGCTGGCGACCTTGAGGTCGCTCCTGAAGATATGCCGGAAGTTGAGCTCGATATCCAATCGGTCTTGCGTGAGTACATCCGTATGGACCGTGACCTTACGGAGCGCGCGCGCGATGCGGTCGCAAAAAGTGGTGATGGCAGCATCGGACGGGAAAAGCGCAGGCTCGCACGGGACAAGGGCTTTTCGGTTGGTGAAGATGCGATTGGCTATATTATCGAGCAGTTGATCGAAACGTTTTTTCACTCCGACTTTGTGTATGAAGTTCACGCTTCGGACAATGATATTCGGAGGAAAATCAGCCTGATCATGCGTCGGCATATGAGTCTGGACGATGAGCTCGATCGGGAAGTGCGTGATAAGATTAAAAATCTGGAGGAAGGTAGCCAGTCCTGGGAAATTGAGTATGAACAGGTACTTTCCAAGCTGAAGCGCACGAAGAAAATCGACTGATTTTTTGTATTATTTGTCTTTTCTCAGCTGTTATCGGACTGACACAGCGTTGTGGAGCAGTCGGCTGCGATTTTTGTTCCACCAAGGAGCCCAATGGCGATGAAGTTTATTGCCGTTGGTTTCTTCGAGCGGTGCCCAGCGGCGTGTGAGTGCCTGCAAGGTGCGATTGGCATTGTAGACAATGTGGTCGGGCTGTTTTCGTAACAGTTGGATGAGATGATCGGCGCTGGCCAGAGATAGCATGTTTTCGTAAGGCTCGAGGCCATGGCTGACGAATCCGTTGATCAACCATTGTTGGCGATCTAGATTTCTATTTTGTTGCCACCATTCATTCCAGAAATCGATTCCGCTGGCGAGGGCGGCTTCGTCGTTGCGAGTCCAGTCGATGTTTTTTGCAGCTGGCGGAGCGTGGTTCGTGATGCGATGCAGAACCTGTGCAAGTTCCTGGCGAACGGGTGCGTCGTGGTGCGCGAATCGTTCGATGATCCGGGGAACTAATTCAGGCTCCATGATGTGAGAGAGGGCGCGTGCGGCGAGTATTTGCTCGTCTACGCTGGTCGCTGGATCGTGCAGCCGCGTGAAGATGAAGTCGCTAACCAGTGCGTCGGAGCTGCGGCGTAGGATTTCGTAGGCGATTTTTTGTTCGTCCAGGGTTGTGCCGGAGGCGGCGATGAATTGCTGGGCGGCGCGTATAGCTGTAGCTGACCAGGAGGGAATAGCTCGGGCAACTTCCAGTGCTTTTTGGCGAACTCGCGGGTCGGCATCATGAATGCCTCGGACCAGAGCCACTTCAGGGGCGTACGGCGAGCGAATTTTCTCGAGAAAGTTCAGGGCCGCCAGTCGTGTTTCGGGTTGCGGAGCATCCAGGGCACGCATCAATTCGAGAGAGCGGGCGAAGAGATCTTGATCGTGCCAGTCAATCCAGGGCCAGAAAGGGCCGGGGTCCAGGCAGCCTTCGAGTCGGTCGCGTTTGGAACAGGTGATGCGCAGGTGCAGGTGGTCATCGTGCGGCAAAGATTCGGTGGGTTGATGCAGAATCTGGCTTGCGCGCTCGATGAGGTGAGGATCTTCGCCGAGTTCAAGAGCATGGGCGAGTAGCATTTGCTTGAGCGGTTCGCTGATGAAGAGCCATTGTGTGTGGATTTCTGGATGGGTGAGCAGGGCTTTGACCAGGATCCAGTTGCGTTCGACGTCAAATTGCAGATCGCGGTGGCTGATGGCAATGCCGGATTCGTCGATGTGTAATAGGTCCGGGGAGGGGATGTGGGCGCCATCGTCGATGCGTTTTACATAGAAAGCCAGATCGGCATCACGGCCGGAGTTATGGGTAACGCTCCAGGGGATTTTCCCGCCGCGTTTGTAGCCGATGTTGCCAACGCGGAGTATGGAGCCGGGAAACTGTTCATCGACCCGGGCTGCGCTGTAGTGGATAAGTTCAATCATCTGGTCGGTGCCAAAGCGTGTGTTGCGGGCGCGATGTCGCTCGATGATGGAATAGTGCGGGCCGGTGAAAGCGAGTTCGGCGGAATTGAGAACGCTGCCGCTACGTGGTTGGCCGAGGGATTGGGAGCCGGAAAGGACGCGGTTGTTATCGAGGATTTCGCTGAAGCGGAGGGGATCTTGCGGGGTTTTCCACCAGCCGATGACGCGTCTGGCGGCCGTGGTGAGGGCGGTATCGACGGCGGCGTTTGCAGGAAGCAGGGCAGGAGTAAGATCGATGACAACAGGTGGTTCGCTTGATGCCGACGAGGTAGAGCCAGAGAGTGAGGCGTGTTCTGTCGGGGAGCTTGCGAGTTGGAAGGTTTCCGGCTGACTTTCGGGCCGTGCGGTGCGCTGTGTCATCGACGGCGCCGAACAAGAACTGCAGGCCCAGGCGAGTAGAAGCGTCAGGGAAACGGGCAGGAATCGAACATTTGTCATGGGTGTTGTCGTCGGGCAGAAGGAATGTGCAACAAACGTTGACAGGGCAAGACAAAAAAATCGCTCATCACACCGTTCGGAACTACGATGGAGCGGAAGTTTGCGGCCGCCGAAGAGTATAGAGGGAGGCGGATGGTTGCGCAAACGCATGCCTATTATTACATAGTCGGGGAAATAGAGTCAGCCTCTGACTTTTCGGTTGAAATTCTGAGCTTTTCGCTCGTCTGAGATATAGAAATTATGATGAAACCCGGATCGCGTGGGAGTTTGAGCTTGTGGATCGGCGTGCTGCTGCTGATCGTCGTGAGCTTTGTGGTGGTGATTGTACGCATGGGCGGTTTGTCGCAGTTGCCGGTCTTTCTGGGACCGGATTTGACTGTGCGGACGGTGCGTATGGATCGTGCGCTGATGCAGGAAGCACAGCAGTTTCAGCGTGGGGACAGGCTGGTTGCGGTACAACGGCAGGCGGTCGATGATTTGCGCGATCTGCGGATGGTTCTGGCGAATTTTTCGGCGCCGAGTGAATCCAGTGTTGATGATCTGGGGGCGGAGGCGCTCGGGGTAGGCGCGGATTATGAGGAAGAATCCGGGGAGGCAGAAGAAGAAACAGAACAGAGCGTTTTGATCGATTATCAGATTGTGCGTCCGCTGCATCGTTTTACGCTGGCTTTGCAGGGCGAACAGCTTGAGCCGGCCAGTCTGCCGGCCGGCGTGGAAGCCAAAGATCGGCTGGTCGAGATCGATGGGCGTGCGTTGCCGGCGGTTGGGCCGGAGGGTTTGCGCAGTATTATTGCAAGCAGACCGGATGCGTTGCTGGGATTTGAGCGACCCAATGCGGTGTTTGTGGGCCAGATGCGTGTGCCGGCGCCGCAAATTCACAAGGGTATTGCGCTGACGTTTGTGCTGGCGCTGTTGCTGGCGGGGAGTTTGTGGCGATTTAGCAATCGATCGTTGCATCCGCTTTCTTCGGTGGCAATTGCCGTAGAAACGCTGGGAATTGCCTGGTTGTTTTTGCTGGCTTTTGAGTATCAGTGGCTGATTGCGGATTACGGGATGACGGCCATCGTGGTGGTGGGGCTGGTGATGATGCGTCCGCTGGCGATTTATGCCCGTGATCAGTCGGTAAACAGGTCGGCTACGCGAGGAAAACTTTCGCTTGGACTGGGGTTGCTGACCTCGGTTTCGATCGTTGTTTTGTTGTATTCGCAGCTTCCGAATGCGGAGACTGCGCTGCATATGGCGGCGATTTTTGCGGCGTTGTTTATCGTCTATGAAATTGTAATTACGGGCTATGAGCAGGGGTCGCGTGCGATGTTTGGGGAGCGCGGCGGCTATCTGGTGGGGATTGTTTTGCTCGGTTTGTTTGCCTGTGTGGTGGCTGCATTCATGGAGCCGGTTGCATTTGAGGAAGATCGCTGGCGTTGGTTTGCGGTGTTGGTTCCGGCGCTGGTCTGGTTTGGCGACGTGCTGTTTTGTTTTCGGCAGCCCAACGGGCAGAGTGTGGGAGAGTTGCTGGATGCCGATGCGCGTAGTGCGACACTTCTGACGTATTTTCAGGGTTTACGCCGGGAGTTGCCTCAGGCGGAATTGCAGCTTGTGGTTTATCGTGAGCAGTCTTCGGTCGTGATTGCGGATCGGACGGATGAACTGGGCGTCTATCGGGCTTCGGAGGCGTTGCATGATGCTGTTTCAATTTTGATCCAGGAGAATGCGCAGATTCCGCTGGCGGCCGATGTGGAGCGTGAATCTCATCCGATGGATGGCATTGCCCAGGCGATGCATATGATTTTTGCGCAGCGGCTGGAGCCGCCCCAGGGAGCGGCTTCTTTGCAGGAAGCGGCGCTTGTGATTCTGGGCGTGCAGGATTTTCCCGCAAAGGATGAGCAAGAAGAACAAGCGCTGGCTGAATCGCTGGAGCTGGCTGAAAAGGCGCAAAAGAATTTGAGTCATCGTATCTGGATGGCGGCCTGGCTGGAAGGATTGGATGTGCTTTCAACCGGTGCGGTAGCGGAATCGCACGGAGAGGAGAAAGGCGACGAATTGCCTTCAGGCGAGCAGGAGAAGGTGGAGCTGCAGGAAAGTTCTGCGCAAAATACGGTGCTTCAGGATAAGATTGAGCAGCTGGAAGAAGAAATTTCGCAGCAGGCCAGCGCGTATGAAGTCTTGACGCATGGGTACGATGTTTTGTCGACGCGTGTGAGTTTTCTCGAGCAGCAGGCACATGTTGGGTTTCCGACGCTGAGCGAATGTGAGCAATTGCTCGAGGCGGATTTGATAGCCGGACTTCGTTATCTGGCGGAGTCCAAGGAGGCGATTGTCGTCGCCGGTGCCGAGGGGGCGGGCAAAGAATTTACGAGTTGGTGTGCGCACCTGCTGGAAGGGCGTCCGCCAGGCCGATTTGGGAGCTATGATGCGTCGCTGGGCAATGAAACACTGGATAACGAGATTTTGCTGGGGCTGGTAAAGGGCGATGCAGAAGGGCCGCGACCGATGGCCATGTTTGAGCAATGTCGCGGCGGCTCGATCCTGATTCGTTCCTGCGAATTGCTGGGGGATCATTTTTTGCTAACGCTGTGTGATGCAGCGCAAGCGCATGATGTGCGGCTGTTTTTGAGTTTTACGGCCGACGATGCAGAAGAGCGTTCTGTGCTGGAAGGTCGCAATACGGAATTGTATGCGCGACTCGGAGAACGTGAGTTGATCCTTCCGAGATTTACGCGTCGACGTAGTATTATGCGAGCCGTCTTGGAGAAGTTTCTCTGGGATTCGACCAGGATTCGCGGGAAACGAATCGATGGATTTTCTAATCATGCCTGGCAGGCGCTGGAAGCCTACGACTATCCAGGCGAGATCAGCGAAGCACGGACCATCGTGGATGTGGCGGTTGCGGTTGCGGCGCACGATGTGATCGATCTGGAAGATTTGAGTCTGGAAGTGCAACGTTTTTAGAGGCTGCCGGAATTCATGGGATGATACGGGATGAGCATATGACAGGGCAGCCCATGTGGAAACTAACTCGCCGGATGTTGGTGAGCGTGATTTGTTGCGGATGTTTGTGGATGGTTACTGGGTGTCCGGCGACTGATGGTGAGCCGGATACAAATCAGCACGGTGTGCGTCAGGTACGTGTGATCCTGATCGATTTTGATCAAAAAACTGTGATTCCGAGTTCGGTATTGCGGTTTGGTCTACGTGGAACGGATCGACTTGTCGCCGGTCAGGCGCGAATTCGGATGCAGGGTGTTTCGGGGGCGGGTAAGGAAGTCGAGCATGTATTTGACGTCGAAGCGCAGAGAAAAGAAGCGGTTGGCGAGTTGTTTCTGACGCTGGACGCAGGTGTCCTCTGGCCGCTTTTTCAGCCGTCTCCGCGCGCGAGTTTTCGAGGTTCGATGGAAATTGAACTGAGGGACGAAATCGGCCTGTTGGGACGTGGCTTGTTAGAAGACGTCGCGTTGGAATTTGAGACGGAGTTCTATCCGCAGGTTGAGCCTGTGCGCATGGGAGCGGTATTTGCGAATCATGCGATTGAGATTTCTGGCGAGAACTTTTTGCGCCCGGAAGAGGGAACGACCTGGGCGATTGTTGAAGAGGGATATGTGCGCCCGGCGGGCGGGCAGATGCGTTCACTTGCGCAGAAAAAACTGGCTGTGCAGTGGACAGGCAGTCGTTCACAAGCGGTTCTGGCGCTCGATCCGGTTGTATTTGGCGTGCAGGAGGCTGAATTTGAGCTGGCCTTGCGGTTTGAGAATGAATTGCGCACAGGTGTTGTATTTGAAGGAAATCGTCAACAAGGCTTGAGCGGCTCGATTCAGCAAACTTATATTGCGGCATTGGCGATTGATCGCGGCAGTCGAGGGCAAAAGGTCGGCATAATTGGGCGGGGATTTGTGCCGATGCAGGCCGAATCGGGTTATGGGATGCTGCTGCGCTATGAGGGGATTCTGACTCCGGAAGATTCGACACGTCCTGCGTTGTATTTGACGGGAAATAGTGCGCTGGAGCGGGTTCCTGACCGTGTTGTGCGCGAAGATCTGCTGGAAATGAGTGTCTGGTATCATGTCGAAGAGCGGACGCTGACCGGTTTTGGAGCAGAGCCGGGTGTTTTTCGGGGGACGATCACCCCGATACTTTTTGATGCGTATGGAGAACAGCAGGGGCAGTCGTGGGAAGGAGAATTTACGATTCTGCCAACGCTCCAGGTGGTTTATTTGAAGTATTTGCCGGCCTTTTCTAAGGCGCTGGAAAAGTATGGTCTGGAGAATGTGGAACGCGATATCCGTGACCGGATTCTGGAGGTTGTGCGGCGCGATTATGCAGGCGTAAATATTCGTTTTGATGAGAAGGAACCTGCGGATTTTCTGGAGTTTTCGACGATTGAGCTGGGTGGACCGGATCCGTCGGGAAACGCCGCGTTCGGGTATGACAATACGTTCAATATGGGAGCCAAAGACACGGGAAATCTGTATTTGAGCGATTATCTGGGCGGGCTCAATGTGCAAAGCGGAACGGAGTATAACAATCCGTATGGCGGGATTTTTATCGAATCGTTTTCTTCATTCAGCCCGACGCTTCATCCGAGCAGTCAATATACATCGCCGCATTTTGATCGGATAATGAAGCCATTTATGCCACAACTTGGCGGCAAGGCAGTGCTGGCGACGGAATGGCCAGACGGCGCGCGAGCGGCGCAAATCCAGGAGGCAATTTGGATGGTGGGCAATGTAATTGGCAATACGGTTTCGCACGAAATCGGGCATTCGTTGGGGATGACGTTCGATCCGCGCGACTGGGAAGAGCCGATCCATATTTTTCACAACCCCGTGCCTGAGGGCTGTATTATGGATAGCGGCGAAGATCGGTCGTTTGAGCAGCGCGCTGAGATTGAAGGCGTTGAACCGGCTCGTTTTAGTGCGCGAAACCGGCAGTACTTGGAGGTGATTTTGCCGGTTCGGTAGAATCTTCTGCGGTCAGTTTTGGCCCGGAGTTGTTGAAGGCTGATTGAGTCGCCGGAGCCCTTGACTTTCTAAAATCAAAAACATACGTTCCCGCGAACCAAATCCGGCTCGGGCTACTCTCCATGGGTGGGTTCACGAGCTTATTCCGTGCAATGAATGCACATTGAACGCACCATCGCGGTGCCAGATGAAAGAGGAAAACCCCATGGCTTTGCACACAGATCGCAAATCAGAAATTATCGACAAGTTCAAACGCGGCGAAAATGATACCGGCAGTCCGGAAGTGCAGATTGCGCTTTTAACCGAGCGTATCAATGAGCTGCAGGAGCACTTTGCTGTTCATAAGCATGATCATCACTCGCGTCGCGGCCTGCTGAAGCTGGTTGGTCAGCGTCGTCGCCTGCTCAGCTATTTGCGCAAAAGCGACGTTGCTCGCTACCGTGAGCTGATCGGCGCGCTTGGCTTGCGTAAGTGAAATAAAACGATAGTGCCTCCCGTTGCTTGTGTGAGCAAAAGGGAGGCACTTTCATTTTAAGCCAGTACCTGAAAGCGCAGGGTTATGGAGACGAAAAGCAGCCGTGGGGTAGCCTGTAATTAGCTGCATCAGCAAACCTTTGGTTGGTGCCTCTAATTACACGCTACGCAATCGCGATGCTCCTAAGTGTTCTTCTGTTTTCCATCGAAACGCTACGGTATCCAGCGCGGTATTTACGTTTGCTGTCCGGGTTTTCCAGGCTTTTGCCGGAAAGCGGGCAGAAAACGCGTATGGATTCATGGAAACAAGATTTTCTTTGCGCGAAGATTTTTACCAGACGGTTCAGTCTAATAACGGGAAAATCATGTGATTTTCCAAAGATAAAACAAAGGAACAAGATTTATGGCAATTATTCGAGAAGGCGCAAAATTCGGTCAAAAAGAACTGGTTATCGAAACAGGGCGTATGGCGCGTCAGGCCAACGGCTCGGTGGTAATTCAGTACGGCGATTCGATGGTACTTTGCGCGGCAACGGCTGGAGATGTTCGCCCGGAACTGGGTTTCTTCCCCTTGATGTGTGAATACATCGAGAATATGTGGGCAGCCGGAACGATTCCGGGTGGCTATTTCAAGCGCGAAGGTCGTCAGGGCGAAAAAGCGATTCTGACATCGCGTTTGATCGATCGTCCGTTGCGTCCGCTGTTTCCTGCCGGCTACATGAACAACACGCAGGTTGTAGCGTGGGTAATTTCGGCCGACCGCGAATATGATACGGACGTACTTGCGATGACCGGCGCATCGGCCGCTCTGATGATCAGTGACATTCCCTGGAATGGTCCGGTTGTGGGCGTGCGTGTGGCGCTTGTGGACAACAAGTTCATTGCTCATCCGAGCTTTGAAGAACGCACACGTTCCGAAATGGATATCGTGATGGCCGTCACGCCGACCGCTACGGTGATGGTCGAAGGTCACGCAAAAGAAGTGCCCGAAGACGTTATGTTGGAAGCGCTTCAGTTTGGTCGCGACTCCGTGCAAGATGCGCTGGAAATGCAGATTCGTCTGGCACGTGCGGTTGGCAAAACCAAAATGGAAGTGCCTGCAGCTGTTGTGCATCCGGAAGTCGACAAGTCTGTCAGACTGCTGGCGGAAGAGTCACTTCGCGCTGCTGTTCAGATCCGTGAGAAACTTACGCGTTATGCGACCATCGACACGCTCAAGGCAGAAATTGTTGAGAAAGTCGTTGAACAGTTCCCGGAACATGTTGATTACGTAAAAGATAAGTTTGATGCACTGAAATCAGAAATTGTCCGCAGCCTGGTGGTTGAGGATGGTGTTCGCATTGACGGTCGTGGAACGAAAGACATTCGTCAGATTACCTGCGAACTTGGTTTGATTCCGAAAGCGCATGGATCTGCACTGTTTACGCGCGGTGAAACGCAGGCGCTTGTGAGCACTACGCTTGGAACCGAGCGTGATGCGCAGCGCATGGAAACACTGGAAGGCGAAGTTACCAAAAGCTTCATGCTGCACTACAACTTCCCACCCTTCAGTACAGGCGAAGCCAAGCCGTTGCGCGGAGCTTCTCGTCGTGAGATCGGACACGGACACCTTGCCGAAACGGCCGTTGCTGGTTCACTTCCTGATCAGGTGAAGGAATTCCCGTACACGATCCGCGTAGTCAGTGACATTCTTGAATCCAACGGTTCAAGCTCAATGGCCAGTGTTTGTGGCGCAAGCCTTGCCATGATGGATGCCGGTGTGCCGCTGAAATATCCGACGGCCGGTATTGCCATGGGCCTGATCAAAGAAGGCGAGAAGTACGCAATTTTGAGCGATATTCTGGGTGATGAAGATCATCTGGGCGATATGGACTTTAAAGTTTGCGGAACGGAGCGCGGTATTACGGCGTTTCAGCTCGATACGAAAATCGAGGGAATCAGCGCTCAGATGATGGAAGATGCTCTTCGCCAGGCGCGTGACGGGCGCATCCATATCCTCAATATTATGAACGAAGCCATTGCTGCTCCTCGCCAGGAGCTTTCGGATAACGCACCGCGTATTGTTACGGTGAAGGTTGCGACCTCCGAAATCGGTCTGATCATTGGACCGGGCGGCAAGAATATCCGCGCTATCCAGGAAACGACCGGAACGACCATCAACATTGGTGACGATGGTACGGTGATGATCGCATCGAGTAACTCAAAGGCTGCGCAGCAAGCCATTGAAATTATCGAAGGTCTTACGGCCAAGCCGGAAGTTGGCAAGATTTATCTGGGAACGGTGAAAACGATCACGGATTTCGGTGCGTTCGTTGAAATTCTGCCCGGCGTAGATGGACTGTGCCATATTTCGGAGCTGACGGAAGGACGCGTCGAAAAGGTCGAGGATGTTTTGCGCGAAGGCGATGAATGCCTGGTAAAAGTTCTGGCAGTCGATAGCCGTTCTGGCAAAATCAAGCTTTCCCGCAAGGAAGCGCTCGCCGAGCAGGCGGCTGCATCGACGGCAGAGTAATCTGAGCCGGTCCAACAGACAGTATTCTGCGTTTTGTTGGCGACAATGAATATATAGAATACTGGCGAAGTCATAAAAGCCGTTCTAGATAGTTATCTGGAACGGCTTTTTTCATAGTCTGAAGGCTGGTTCGCAGTGCCCGTGTTGTTGCGGTGCTGGTAATTTGTTATGGTTCCCAGGCAGTGGATAGGCCTGCTTGCGAGCAGGGTTACGGCAATTTTATAGTATACAATTCTGAACTACGATTTCGGAGAAACCCCGATGACTTTTCGATATTTTACCCTGGTTGTCTGCGCTGTTTTGTCACTTGCTGTAGTGGGCGCGCCTGACACGGTGATGGCTCAGAGTAAGGCGGCGCAAAAAAACGAGCAGCAAGGGCTTGCCGCAGTTCTCGGCGATATTTCCTGGGGTGAGCGCAAGGACGAAGTCATTCAGAAAATGCGCAATGCGATGCTTGCGAAATTGCGCGAAGATCCGAAACTTCGAAGCGACCGCACGCTGATGCAGCAGGAGCATCGCGGCGTTCTTGATCGCGTAAAAGCGATTGAGGATAGCTATATTGAATTGAAGGGGCAGCGCAGCGGATTTGAGGTAAGCGTTATTACCGGCGAGTTTGTGCAGAACAATGGCGAAGCCCTGTTGCGGGTTCGCGATGATGTTGCGCAGCGGTTTTATTTTTTCATCGACGGACAGTTTTATCGAATGGTTGTCGCGTACAACCCGGATTATCTAGCAAAAGTAGGTTTTGAGGCATTCGTTCTGCAGACAGCGCGTCGCTATGGCAAACCGGCAGCTACAGAGTACGGTTCCGTTCGCGGTGAAGAGGAGCTGGTCAGAGCGGTATGGAATGATGGCGTGTCGGAACTGCGTGTCGAGAACAAGAAGGAGTTTTTTGCAACGTTTACGATGACGTTTACCGATGCCAGAATGCTGAAGCGACTGGAGAGCAGCAAGCGACTTGTAGGTAAGGGTAGCCAGAATCAGCGTGATGCAGAGGTTTCGGCGCTGGTGCAAGGATTGTCTGATTCCGCAGCGACGGATCGCAATGAGCGAGTTGTCGATCACCTGGTGGGCAACGTCAGTGTTGATTTGAGTGACGGGCGTCCGCGAGAAGATATTTATGCCGATATTGAGGAAGAAGCCGCTGCAATTCAAGCTGCCGCAGATGCTAAAAAGAGTGGCAAGGGTACGAAAAAATCGTCCTCGAAAAAGACCAAAACCAAAAAGAAACCAGCGCGTGACTTCAGCAACATCGATACAAGCGCAGGTGGAGATGACCTGATTATTTACTGATTTTCGCGCCACGAAAAACGTCAGAATAAGCCGACCCGGAAGCATTGCTCAGGGGTCGGCTTTTTGTTTTTTACTCTCGTGAGAGTCAGACGTGCTGTCTGTAGAGGCGAGCAATTTTTTTAGGTGAGTTTTGAGCTGTTGCTGTTGATTTCTGCCGACGTAAACGCCTTCGATGCGGTGTTCAGCATTGAGAAGAAAAATCACCGGATAGCTTCGGACAGCGAAAGCGCCATGGCCTGCTTCGCCGATATCTCGGGCAATGAAATAGGCGGGTGCGCCATTTTTCTTGAGAAATCCGGATATAGTTTCCCTACTTTCGGAGCTGATGCTGAGAATATGGATTTGTTGAGGATACTGTGTTTGAAGCTGTGCGAGTTCGGAAGCAACGGTTTTGCAGGGCACACACCAGGTCGCCCAGAATGTTATGATCGTGGGACGGCCCTTGAGTTGCGCCAGTTGCAGAGAACGCGTTTCCGGGCTGAGAATTTCCAGTGTCAGGGCTGGAGCAAACTCGTGCAAAACTTGATTTTCGATCATTTGCGTTTCATCAGGGGTTGGCGTGAGCAATGCTTGAAGTTCCAGGCGTTTTCCGTTGCGAAGGATACTTATGGTAACGGTTTCGCCAACGGCCTGGCCACGCATCAGCATCTGGAGTTTGCCTGTGCTCTGGACGGGTTGATCATTGATTTTCAGGACATAGTCACCGGGCAAAATGCCGGCTTTCTCTGCCGGGGATTTGCGCATGACACGTTCAATTTTGACGCCATTTTCTGCATGGAGGGTGTTTTTTTCGAGCAAAACGCCAAGCCAGGGAGGCGATTGAAGGTTGGATTGCGTTGCGTTTTGCGAGGGTGCAGGCTGGGCACCCAGGTCTGAAGTGGTAAAAGGACTGGCTAGAAGTATGCTGCATATAATAAGGAGGCGGGGGAATAGAGGCTGGCTCATAGATGCTACCTCGGTGGAGGTGAGTCTGACTTACGAGAAACTTCTAGAAATTCGAAATCATTGGCAAACTATCGAAGCGCCAGCGGTCTTTTAAGTGTAGGTGCGGAGCCGACAGCTTTCCAAGGACGATTGTGTATAAAGTCATTATGAACAGTTTGTGTGTGCGTTCTCGTTTTTTGCCAGGTCGTGGCGGCTGGATTGTGCTGGGTGCTTTGCTGGTTCTGGCGGTGTTTTTCGAGCCGCAACTGGTATTTGCGCAGACGGAAGTCGTTGAGGAATCTACGGGGGCCGGTCCGGTATCGAGGTTGCCGCTTATGATGCTGGGAGCCGTCATGGCTCTGCTTGGAGGCTATGCCGGCAAGCTGTTTCGGCCGTGGCGAGAGCTGTTGGTAGCGGGCAAGGTAATGCGCGTTGTGGGAATTGCGCTGGCAAGCGTGGGGCTGGTTTTCACGATGTACTCGCTGACGGAAGTTCCGCCTTTTGAACAGCATGGAGAAGGGCTGGAGTGGTGGACTTCGTATGCGGAAGCGGAGAAAGCAGCCGAGGTGTCGGAACGTCCCATCATGGTGGATTTTACGGCGGACTGGTGCGGAGCATGTAAGGAACTAGAGGCCGAGGTGTTTCATGCTCCTGATGTGATGGCGCGTCTCAAGGACGAACTTATTCTGGTAAAAGTTGATTTTGATCGTGATACGCCAGAAAACCGGCAGTTGATCGAGCGTTTTGACGTGAGCGGATTGCCTCGGGTTGCGTTTGTTTCGCCGGCCGGGCAGTTTTTGCGTGGTGTGAGTTTTGATGGGAAGGTGGGTGTCGAGAACTTTCTTAATCGGCTCGATCAGATCAAAAGCGGGGAAGGAAGCGACGTAAAGCAGGGGCGGTTTGAGCTGGCGATGAGCGAGCAGGGGCTGGTGAGCGTGCTTTTGCTGGTGTTTTTTGCCGGCTTGCTGTCCAGTCTGACGCCCTGCGTTTATCCGCTGATTCCGATTACGATCAGTATTTTTGGAGCGCGTCAGGCATCCAGCAAAATGCAGGGATTTTTGCTGAGCCTGACCTATGTGGTCGGCATTGCCTTGACGTATGCGTTGATGGGGGTTTTTGCGGCGAGTGTGGGCACGGTGTTTGGCAGTGCAATGCAAAATCCGTGGCTGTTGGCATGTATTGCAGTGCTGTTTTTTGTGCTGGGCTTAAGTAGCCTGGGGGTTTTTGATTTTCGTTTACCGGGGGCTTTGCAGACGAAACTCGGCCAAAAAGGTGGTGTGGGGTTTGGAGGCGCCTTTGTCATGGGGTTGGTAGCAGGAATTATCGCTGCGCCCTGTGTGGGACCGATTGTCACCGGAATTTTGCTGTATGTAGCCAGGCAGCAAGATATTGCGTTGGGATTTATTCTGCTTCTGGTTTTCGCGCTGGGAATGGGGATGTTGTTTCTGGTGCTGGGAACGTTCTCATCGCTTTTGAATAAGTTGCCGCGCGCTGGAACCTGGATGGAAGGCGTAAAAACGCTGTTTGGCGTGATTTTTATCGCGATGGCGCTTTATTACATCCGGTTTGTTTTTCCTGCCTTGAATCAATCGGTGGATGCGTTGTGGCTGTGGATCGGTGGATGAGGCGTGGTGAAAAGCCGTTTCCTTCCATGTTGTGAATAGCTTGCAATGATTTTGCCGACAAGAAGGCTTTGTAAATAGAAAACGCTGGATGCAGGGGGAGATGGCAAGTTTTGCCGGGCGGGCATGAAATCGAGTCTTTGACTTGACGATGCCCTGTGTGCGAGTAGCTTGGCGTCGTGAGGGGATTTTTCAAAATTTTAGGATGTCTCTCTTTTTTCGTCGTAGAGGTAGAAGTCGTGCCAATTTATGAGTTTCGCTGTGACAGTTGTCAGCATGTATTTGAAGAACTTCAGATGTTTAGTGATCCAGACCCGGAGGCATGTCCGGAATGTTCGGCCGCTAGCGTGCGTCGTATGATTTCGAATTCGACGTTTCACCTCAAAGGAAGCGGCTGGTATGCGACCGATAATAAGGTGAGTTCTGGTTCTTCGTCATCTGGAGCCGGTGCGGGAGATGGCTCTAGCGCTTAAAAGTACAGCTTCCGCTTCTTAAGCCAGTACAAAAATCGATACATAGTGAAAAATTACACTTGTCATTCAAAGAAGCGTGAATAGCTTGGCTTTTGTCAAGAGATGTCTCGAATCTAGTGACATTTCGCCCAATAAATTATGTCAGTACAAACTATTGGTAGTATCAGTAGTAACAAGTGAAGGAGAGCAGAATGGGAAAGATTATCGGGATTGACCTTGGTACAACGAACTCTGTAGTTGCAATTATGGAGGGCAAAGAGCCCAAAGTAATTCCCAATCAGGAGGGGGCGCGTACAACGCCATCGGTAGTCGCATTCGACGATAGAGGCGAGGTACTCGTGGGTCGGGTTGCCAAAAACCAGGCAATTACGAATCCTGAGAATACGATATTCTCGGTAAAGCGTTTCATGGGACGCAAGTACTCGGCCATTGAGAAAGAAGTCAGTCGCGTGCCGTATCATGTTGTGCGTGCTGATAATAAAGATGCGCACATCGATATTCGTGGTCGCAATTATAGCCCACCGGAGATTTCATCGAAAATTTTGATGAAGCTGAAGGAAGCTGCCGAAAATTACCTGGGCGAGACCGTTACGGAAGCTGTTATTACGGTTCCTGCGTATTTTGATGACGCGCAGCGCCAGGCAACGAAGGACGCAGGCCGGATTGCTGGTCTGGAAGTAAAGCGTATTGTCAACGAGCCGACGGCTGCAGCCCTGGCGTACGGCCTGGACAAAAAGCAAGATGAGCTGATCGCGGTTTATGACTTCGGTGGTGGTACGTTCGATATTTCGATTCTCGAAGTGAGTGAGAATGTTATCGAAGTTGTGGCAACCAACGGTGATACGCAGCTTGGTGGCGATGACGTAGACCAGATCATTATTGACTGGCTCATTGCGGAATTCAAAAAAGACACGGGCATTGACGTGTCTACGGACAAGATGGTTCTGCAGCGCCTGAAGGAAGGTGCTGAGAAGGCCAAGATTGACCTTTCGAGTGTGCTGGAAACGGATATCAATCTTCCTTTCCTGACCGCTGATCAGAGCGGACCGAAGCACTTGAACGTTAAGCTGAGCCGCGCCAAGTTGGAGTCGATGATCGGTAAGATCATTGAGCGTACCCTGGAGCCGTGCAAACGTGCTCTGGCAGACGCAGGCAAAAAGCCGTCGGATATCGATGAGATTATTCTGGTCGGTGGCTCCACCCGTATTCCGCTGGTTGTTAGCAAAGTGAAAGAATACTTTGGTAAAGAACCCCATAAAGGCGTGAATCCGGACGAAGTTGTTGCCCTGGGTGCTGCTGTTCAGGCCGGTGTTCTCAGCGGTGAAGTTACCGACGTGTTGTTGCTCGACGTTACCCCGCTGTCGTTGGGTATTGAAACGCTGGGTGGCGTCATGACGACACTGATTGCGCGCAATACAACGATTCCGACCAAGAAGAGCGAAACCTTCAGTACTGCTACCGATAGCCAGACTTCGGTAACCGTGCATGTGCTGCAGGGTGAGCGACCGATGGCGAGCGATAACCGTACGCTTGGTAAGTTCAACCTGGAAGGTATTCCGGCAGCACCGCGTGGTGTGCCCCAGATTGAAGTTACGTTCGATATCGACGCAAACGGTATTGTACACGTTTCGGCAAAGGATAAGGCGACCGGTAAGGAGCAGAAGATTCGCATCGAAGGAACCAGTGGCCTGGATGAGGCTGATGTCGAGCGGATGGTACGCGAAGCCGAAGAAAATCGTGAGGAAGATCGCAAAAAGCAAGAGCGTGCCGAAGTTCGTAATAAGGCCGAGGCAATGGTGCACACGGCTGAAAAAACGCTCGACGAGCATGGCGATAAGATTACCGGTGAAGAGGGCGATGCGCTTCGTGAGGAAGTCGCGGCTCTCCGCAAGGCAGTCGACGATTACGATTACGAAGCCATGGAATCCGGCATGGAGTCCGTGGAGAAGAAACTGCACGCTGTGGCTGAAAAGATGTATGAGGCCAGTGCAGGAGCAGAAGGTGCTGCGCAGCCTGGCGAGCAGTCCGGAAGCGATGACGACGATGACGATGTAATCGATGCCGAATTTGAAGAAGCAAAATAAGTTTTAAGTTGGAGGTAACGTCATGGTGTTGACGCTCTAAAACTTATCACTTACATGAACTGCCGGTTTACATGAAAAATGTAGGCCGGCAGTTTTTTGTGCTGTGCTGGCGAATCTTCGAGGATTCTTTTTGCACGAGCTTTCGTTATTCACTGGCAGGCATTAAACTGCAGGTCGCCATCTCTATTGGCAGCGTCTTAAAGGAGACTCTCTTATGTCTGATACAGAGAGCGAACGGCCGGGTGGGACTCAGCCGGGGCTTAAAAAGAATGATCTGTTAACTCGCCAGACTGGCGACGGCAGTTTTGAATTTATCGTTGAGCCTGCTTCCGGTGATGCTTATGCTTATGAGGCAGAAGCGTCTGTTGGCAGCTCGCAGCCTGATATGCCAGCGCCTTCGGATACTCACCGGGTTAAGCGTCTGGCGTTGATTGGCGTAGGTCTTGTGCTGCTGGTCGTTGCGATCGGTGTTAGCCTCTCATTTGGAAAGTCTAAAGATTCAAAAGCAGGGCGAGAGGACTCTGCGACAGCGGAACATGAGGTCGCGGGTTTTAAGCCGTATGGCGGTGGTGAGCCTGCGCCTCGTGCCGAGCGGCCGGCTGCGAGTCAAAGCCCAAGGGCACGGCAGGCAGCTGCCGTGCCGGTTGAGGTGCCACAAGAAAATTTTGTTGAGGAAGCTGTCGAAGAGCCTGTGAATGCCCTTACTGAGCCAGAGACGCAGCCAGAGCCGGATTGGGCGGTAGGGGAGTCTGAAGAGTATGTTCAGGAGGAGGAAGAAAATACTCCAGGAAGAATTATTCGTTCCATGCCGCGAGATCGCGTAAATATCCAGCAGCTCAGTCCGCGAGGGATTCAAACAGAAAGACTTCGCAACATAACTGAACGCGAAGGACGAAGAGTTTTGAGTTCGGACCGAATAGGAGCTCGCCGGATTCAGAATCTGCGCTCCAGACAGGAGGCAGAAGAATCTGCTGAAAACGAGAGTGCTTACGAAGTTGAAGAGCAAGTTCTTGAGGAGGATTTTCAAGAGCCCGCCATGGAGGAAGAGTACTTCGAAGAAGAATATGAAGAAGAGTTTGAAGAAGAAAATTATTGAAATGAAAAATAACTGTTGACAGAAAACCTCGGAATGAATACATAGACACTCGTTGCCGGCGCGAATTGCGAAGATGCAAACAAGGCGCCGGCGAATCCCTAAGCGGGAATAACTCAGTGGTAGAGTGCAACCTTGCCAAGGTTGAAGTCGCGAGTTCGAATCTCGTTTCCCGCTCTTAAGAAACCCCTTGATGATTCAAGGGGTTTTTCTTTTTTGCAGAGATTCAACTGGTTGGATCGCTGTGTTGATTTCTTTTGCTTCCAGATGGTTTTTGCGTTTTGAATGTAGAATGGGTGGTTGACAGAAGTATTTTGTTTGCATACAACCACACTCGTTGACGCGGCGTCGACAAATTCCTAAGCGGGAATAACTCAGTGGTAGAGTGCAACCTTGCCAAGGTTGAAGTCGCGAGTTCGAATCTCGTTTCCCGCTCTTATGAAACCCCTTGATGAATCAAGGGGTTTTTTCGTTTCTTGGGCTTGGATTTTACGGGGCAGCTCTGGCTATCAGCGGGAATTTGACGGACAATGGTGGGACATTGCCTGTAGATTGATGGCGGGATTTGATTGATGAACGAGAATTAGGGTTAGGAGGGCTGTGATGAGTGCTTTGGATGTGATGAAGATTTCGCGTGCGCAGGGATGTTGGCTCGGGCAGCTGACGGGAGATGCGTTGGGGAGCATGGTTGAGTTTCAGCGGGCGGATGAAATCCAGGCGAAGTATCCGGAGGGTGTACGTGTGCTGGCAGGGAGTCGGATTTGGAATACGATTGCGGGGCAGCCAACGGATGATTCAGAAATGGCATTGATGATGGCGCGTTCGCTGGTGGAGCGTGGTCGGTATGACGCTGAGGCGGTACTGGCAGGTTACCAATTCTGGCTTGATTCGATGCCGTTTGATTGTGGAAATACGATCAGGGGAGCGCTTCGCGAGCATTTGAATCCAGGTAGTGAAGCGAACGGGGCGATGATGCGGGTGAGTCCGCTGGGGATTTTTGGGGCGAAGTTTGATCTGCGGCAGGTAGCGGAATGGGCTCGGCAGGATGCGGAGCTTACGCATCCGAACCTGGTGTGTGTGCAGGTCAATGTGCTTTTTGCGATGGCGATTGCCTATGCCATTGAAAGTGGGGCAAGTGCGCGGGATGTGTATGAGAAGGTGGTGGCGTGGGCGCTGGAGATGGATGTTGCCCCGGGATTGATGCGCGTGATTCAGGCGGCAGCGGTGGAGCCTCCGGCAGATTATCATGCGCAGATGGGATGGGTGCTGATCGCGCTTCAGAATGTGCTCTGGCAGTTGCTGCATGCGCCGAATCTGGAGGAAGCGGTGGTGGATACGGTCATGCGGGGTGGTGATACGGATACGAATGCGGCGATCTGCGGAGCGTTGCTGGGAGCGGTGTACGGTCGGGAAGCGGTGCCGGCGCAGTGGGTAGAATGTGTATTGAAATGCCGGCCTGAAGACGGTGCACCTGGCGTGAAAGCGCCGCGGCCGGAGGTTTTCTGGCCGGCTGATGCGCTGGAGTTGGCTGTGCGTTTGTTGGGGGAGACAACGTAAAGAGGCGCGCGGGTCTGGCCGGTGCCGTCAGGCGGCAAGGGCCAGGGATTTTTCGGTGCGGATTTCGGCCAGGGCGCGCTGGATTTCCTGGAGAAGCGGCGCAAAGTCGCAGCTGGTGCTGTCGGGGCCAAAACGCACGCGGTCGGTGAGATGGAGGTTATGGGGGATGATTTCGAATCCTTCGGCGATGTCGGCATCCGTGAAGTTTTCGACGGAATAGTATGCGGAAAACTCGGCATCGAGAGAAAATTGCTGCCCGGGATGGGGGACGATCCAGAATTTCCAGCGTTGTAGCGTGATGCCGTGTTTGTCGATGGTGAGTTGCCATCGGGCGCCTGAGTAAAAAAGAATGTAGGCGATGGCGACGATGCCTAGCCAGCTCATCGCCACGGTTGCGGAGCCTGTGTAGAGTTGGATGACAGGAAAAAGCGGAACGCTCATCATGACGAAAAGCACCCATAGAAGGCGTGTGCTTTCTCGGCCGGAAAACCGAAATTCGGTCGCTGATGGCTTGCTCTGTAGCGTCATGTTCCACCGCCTTTTGCGAGGAGTCTTTTTGCGTATGTCGATGTAAAGAATAAACAGGTGGGTCAGGGGAATCAATCGTAATATGGGGCAGGTGTTTGGATTGGAGCGCAGGCTTGTGGTGTGGAAAGGTGTTTATTGAAGGGGCGTTTATGAGACATGAAAAACTCAGTGTGGCTGAAATTTTTGGGTGGACTGCGCCGCTGCGCACGCAGGTGGCGCAGGTGAAAATGGCGTTACAGGGAGATGTTTATACGCCGCCTTCCAGATGGGGGCTGTCGTCGGTGAAAATCTATCGGCCGGTTTTGAGTGTGAAGACCTGGCTGGGGTGGCGGTCGGCGGACCGGTTGGTGCCAGTTACGAACTTTTTTAATCGTACGCCGACGTCGGTTGAGGACGGGTGGTCGGTGCGCAAGACGCAGGTGCGTGATTTTCGGGGCGGTACGGCGACGTATGACAGTCATAATGGAACGGATTTTGCGATTCCGCCGGGTACGCTGGTTACGGCTCCGGCAGCGGGTTGGGTGCGGCGGGTGTCCAGCGAGTTTCATCGCGGTGGGCTGAAGGTTGTGATTGAGCATGGCGGTGGTTTGATGACGACGTGCGGACATCTTGGCCGGGCTCTGGTGCGGGAAGGGGAGTTTGTGCAGGCGGGGCAGAACATCGCGCTTTCTGGGTATTCGGGCATTGATGCGGTGGTTTCTTTTCCCTGGAATGTTCCGCATGTGCATTTTAATGCCTGGTTGAACGGTGTGCCGGTCGATCCCTTTGCAGCACCGGGCGAAGTGTCCATCTGGGTGCATCACAATGATCCGCGGCCTTTTTCGGGCGAGATGTCTGTGCCTGCGTATGAACCGGTTGTGTGGGATGAGGATGCGCTGGCGAAGTTGATCGAAGGATGTTGCGATCCGCAGCTTCGCAGGGCTTTGCTGGAGATCGAAGATCTGGACAAGCGAGCGGTCGATACGGTCTTTATGAAAAACTACTTTCCTACCCGATTTGCGTACGATGCCTCACCGTATGCGGACGTTTTTGAGCGCAGGCCGCGGCTGGTTTTGCCTTTCAGCCGGGATGAATATGACGGGGTTCGGTTGCTGGAATGTGGTAGATGAAAGGTTTTGCGGGCCTCACGGGTTGTTCAGGTAAAGTCAGGCAGCAGTTGAGGAAAACTTTAGGTATGGAAAAGATTATGAAAAAGCGAAAGCTTGGGCGTACGAGTTTTGAGATTGGGCCGCTGGTGTTCGGGGGCAATGTGTTCGGTTGGACGGTGGATGCGGCGACGTCGTTTGCGCTGCTGGACCGGTTTGAGGCAGCGGGGTTGAATGCGATTGATACGGCCAATTCGTATTCGACCTGGGTGCCGGGCAATCAGGGCGGGGAGTCGGAGACGATTATCGGGCAGTGGTTGAAGCAAAAGCCGGGGCGGCGTGAGCAGACGGTGGTGATCACGAAGGTCGGCTCGGAGATGGGGCCGGGACAGAAAGGTTTGTCGCGGGCGCATATTATGCAGGCGGTGGAAGATTCGCTGCGGCGTCTGCAGATTGAGACGATTGATGTGTACTTGAGTCACTGGCCGGATCCGGAGACGCCGTATGAGGAGACGTTGCGGGCGTATGAGGAGCTGATTCAGCAGGGGAAGGTGCGGGCGATCGGGTCGTCGAATCTGAATGCGGAGCAGCTTTCGGAGGCGTTGCAGGTGGCGAAGGAGAAGGGGTTGCCGGCGTATGCGGTGGATCAGCCGTTGTATAACCTGTATTCGCGGGAGCAGTTTGAGAAGGGGTTGGCGGAACTATATGAGCGCGAGCAGATTGGTGTGATTCCGTACGCCGCGCTGGCTTCGGGGTTTTTGACCGGGAAGTATCGTTCGCAGGCGGATCTGGGGAAGAGTCCGCGTGGGCAGGGGATGGTGAAGTATTTGAATGAGCGGGGCCTACGGATTCTGGAGGCGTTGGATAAGGTTTCGCAAGCGCACGGCGCGACGCAGGCGGAAGTTGCACTGGCGTGGGTCATGGCGCGGCCGGGTGTGACGGCGCCGATCGCCAGTGCGACGTCGCTTGCGCAGCTTGAGAGCTTGATTCGTGCGACCAGGCTTGTGCTGACGGCGGAGGATATGGAGCTGCTCAATGATGCCAGCCGGAGCGAGGCGCAGGTCTGAGCGCGCAGGTGGTTACGCGTGGGGGCGGGTGCGGCGTGTCCATATCAGTGCGGCGGTGGCTGCAGCGAGTAGGCCGAGTGTGAACCAGGTTTTGCGTGCCGAGGGACGGGGCGGGACGAAGTAGACGCCGTGTTCGTCGGCGCGGGCCGGGACGGGGAAATAGCGGCCCTGGTGGGGAACGATTTCTTCAAAGTGTGCAGCGAGTTGGTCGAGTTGGTTGCGCAGGTGCTCGCCGACCATGGGGATGCCGTGGCCGGTTGCGGCGACTTCGGGTTCGAGATCGGCCAGGCGGAGGACGGAATTGCGGGCGAGTTGCCAGTCGCTGGTAAAGTAGGCGGGTGGGCGGTGGACTTCGGGAGACTGCATGAGGACGGCGCGGCCGGATTCCTGGCGGACGGTTACGAAGGCATCGCCTGCGATCAGGACGCGGTCGCGGCGGCGAAACAATGAGATGTGTCCGGGGGTGTGTCCGGGGGTGTGAATCCATTGCCAATCGGGCAGCGCGGGAACGCGGCCGTCGGCTGGGAGGGGCCGGATGTGGGGGCGAACATCGATCGGCCGGTGTGGATAGAGCCAGGATAGGCGTGCCATGAGGCCGCCGCCGACGCGTGGATCGGCGGGTGGATAAGCGGTCTGGCCGGTGAGGTAGGGGAGTTCTAGCGGGTGGGCATAGATGGGAACGTCCCAGTAGTCGGCCAGGGTGCGCAGGGCGCCGATATGATCGAAATGGCCGTGGGTGAGGAGGATGGCGGCCGGGCGGCTGTGGGCTCCGAAGCGTTCGTGGGCGGCGCGCAGGATGGGGCCGGCGGCGTTTTTGCCAAGGCCGGCGTCGACCAAAATCCATTCGCCACTGCGTGCTCCGGAGGGGCCGAGCAGGTAGGTATTGACCATGATGGTCGGGACGCGAACGACATCGGGGGCGACTTCCTGGATTTGTCGGCTGCCGATGGGGCCTGTCAGGGCTTCGGGACCGGGTGAGATGGGGTTGTACATGCCGTGGACCTCGCGAACACGTGTTGTAGGGAATTGAAGGAGCGCCGGGCGCTCGGTGGATCACGTGTATGAAGTTGCGGGCAATTGGGGGCGTGACGAGGTGTGACGTGGAGAGGGGGCTGGGTGTGGTGATCGGAGAATTGTGTGGATTGCGGTGTGGTGATCGGAGAATTGTGTGGATTGCGGTGTGGTGATCGGAGAATTGTGTGGATTGCGGTGTGGTGATCGGAGAATTGTGTGGATTGCGGTGTGGTGATCGGAGAATTGTGTGGATTGCGGTGTGGTGATCGGAGAATTGTGTGGATTGCGGTGTGGTGATCGGAGAATTGTGTGGATTGCGGTGTGGTGATCGGAGAATTGTGT
>JBEBUW010000051.1:0-29296 GCA_040393065.1 Lujinxingia vulgaris
AGACGTTGTGGGAGAGTAGGTCGCCGCCAACCAATTTATTTACCAGAACCGCCCGCTATTCTTTTTGAAAAGAAAAGATGCCGGGCGGTTTTGTTTCTTGGCCGGATTTCTTCGGGGGAATTCATAAATTATCCAGAATATGTGGATTTTTATGATTAGGCTGGAATGATTCACCGGTTTTCATCCCTTATATACACGACACGGAGTTGGTAAAGTCTTTTGTTATCAACAGGTTATGCTTCTTTGGAGGCGTATTGTTGGTCGAGGTAGGGATGAAAAGAGAGTGGATCGCGCCATTAATACTTCTTGGCATGGTACTTTTGTACAATCTGGTGAATCCGTTGCGAACGGAGCATTTTGCGATGCTGGGCGGTGCAGCTGGTTTCTGGTTCATGTCAAAGAAAACGCGGCATTTTGTATTGTCGTTTGTGCCGGTGTTTTTGTTTTCGTGGATGTACGACTTGTTGCGTATATTCGCGGATACAGCGGCTGCAAAGGCAACTGTAGAAGGGATGCACAAACTGGAGTTGCTGCTGTTTGGGTGGACATTCTCGGACGGCGCACGGTTGACGCCTAATGAAATGTTAGTGAGTGTGCATCACTATGTGCTCGATCTGATCGGGGGCGTTTGGTACGCATCGCATGTCGGGGTGATTCTGATCCTGGGCGTGTACTTGTGGTGGAGGCATCAGCGTGAGGGGAGTGCAGATGTGGCGTCGGGTGTGCGTCTGCATCGCTTTCTGTGGGGGTTTCTGGTGCTGAACATCGGGATGTTTGCGATCAATTTGCTGTTTCCGGTCGCGCCGCCGTGGTTTGTGAGTGAATTTGGTTATGCGCAGCCAAGCGGGGATATCATTGGGAATGCGGCCGGGCTGGGGCGGATCGATGAACTGTTGGGAATCGGTTATTTTGAAGGCGTGTATAGTAAGAGTTCGTATGTTTATGGTGCGATGCCGAGTGGACATACGGCCTATGCGGTGTGGTTTGCGTTGCATATGCGGGGACGTGTAGGACGCACGTTGGGGTGGTCGTATGCGGTGATTATGGCGTTTTTCGCGGTTTATCTGAATCATCATTATATGCTGGACGTACTTGCAGGAACGACGCTTGCTGTGAGTGTTTACCTGTTGTTTAAGTCTACGCCGCTGAAGCATTTGCCGTGCATGATTCAGAGGGGCCTGCGTCGTTTGTTTTTGAAGGAAGAATCTGCGCTTTCAGAGGTTATGGGAGCATAATTGCCGATGGTGGAGTCTGGTTTATTTGAACCAGGCTTCGACGACCTCGAGTTCGAGGATGTCGTACTCGCGGTTGAAATGCTGGCCGTTTTGGGTCCAGCGCTCAGACCAGCGTACGAGGAATTGAGCGGGGATGGTGGTGGAATCGAAGGTGCGGTCGGAGATGACGCGTACCTGGAGGCTGCGCTGTTTGGAGGCTGGTTGTCCCGGTGTTGTAGCAAGCGGCGGAGCTGTTTGTTCGACGGTGATTTTGAGGAGTCGGCCGTCGGCGGCGATATGCAGGAGCATGGAGACGGTCCGGTTCTGGATATCGAGCTTAACGCGGGCGCTTTGTGTATCGATCGCTTGCCATTCGACGCCGGGGCGCGGCAGTAGTGCAGCCGGGCAAAATATCATGTCCAGCGCCATGCGCTCGATGCTGGTGTCTGGATTGATGTAGTCTCCTGTCGTGCTGTCGGCGGAGGCAGGGATCAGACCAAGATAGTGAAAACGTGAGCGTCTGGATCCGTCGGCAAAGTAGTCAGATGCGGTGAGAAAGCCAAGTCCGGTACGGATGCGGGCTTCCCAGACGAATCCGCGCTGCGGCGTGAGAAGTTGTGAGATTACAAGGGGGAAGGTCTTGTTGGATTCGAGGCCATGAAACTGACCTTTCATGCGTAAACGAACTGTTGAGGCAAGTGGTTCGCCGGGCTGGAGCGCGCGTTGGAAATAGCGTTTGGCCGGTGCAGGCAGCTCGGAAAGTACGGCAGGGTCGAAGTATTCGTCACTGCTTGAGACATCGAGGTTTCGCCACTGTTTTTCGATGTTTCTGTTGTGTTCTGAACGGAAGAAAGCAAGGAGCAGTAACAGCAAAAAGGCGAGGCAGAGAACGACAAGGATGATTGTAGGGAGGCGGTTCATCGTTGGTTCCAGGAGGTTTAGCGTGGTGTGCTTTATCCTTGGAGTCTGGATTTCAGGCTATGTTTGCAATGTACTCACGGTTTTTAATGTACTCACAAATTCGGTGCGGATTTGGGGCTCGTGCTCAATTGACTGAACATTTGATGCGTTTAGGTTGAAAGCCAATTGAGAAGCGTTGAAAGACGTTAGAGCGCGGTAGGACCAATACGACAGCGGGTTTTGCAGGAGGTGGACCATGGTGAGTGAGCAGAGGGTAGACAAGGCGACGTTGATCGAAGGATTGAACGAAGATCTGGCGCACGAGTATCAGGCGATTGTGATGTACAACACGTATGCGGCCGTGGTGAGCGGGATCAATCGTGGTGAATTGCGGCAGTTTTTTCTTAAGGAAGTGCAGGATGAGTTACAGCATGCGCAGTATCTGGCGAATAAGATCACGGCGTTGGGTGGGACGCCGACGACGAAGCCGGCAGCGGTGAACCTGGTGCGGGACGCGCATGAGATGCTGGAGCAGGTTGTAGCGGCGGAGGAGGAAACAGTGGAACGCTATGTGAAGCGGATGAAGCAGGCCGAGGCGTTCGGGGATTATGGCCTGGCGAATACGCTTCAAGAGATGCTGACGGATGAAACCGGGCACAAGGAGGAGGCGTCGATGCTATTGCATGGCAAGTGGTGTTGATGCTGGTTTAAGCGTCCGACGTTTCGGCGGCAATGGCAAAGGAGGGCTCGAGTCGTTCGCGGAGTGACTCAAAGTCTTCGGGGGTAAGCTGCCAGGAATCTACGGGCGGCTCGGTGCGGGGAATTGGCGAATCGAACCAGAGGACTTCGTCTTCTTCGCTGGTCACGAGGCAGATGGCCGCATGGTAGCGCGGTTCGATGAGGAGCAGCCATCCGCGGGTGCGGTCGTGGATGGATTCCCAGCGCAAAACGCGGACCTGTTTGAGATCGCGCAGTGGGCAGGAGATCCGTTCAAGAGAGAAGCGTCGATCGTTGACCAGGGCGATGGCGTTTTCTTCGTCTTCCTGGTGGCGCAGAAACTTCGGTCGCCAGCCCTGCCAGCTTACGTGCCAGTTCATCATGATGGGTAGAATGACCAGCCAGCCAATGGAGGCGGTGATGGCGCCGCGTGTCCAGCCCCAGATGCGAAGTGGGCTGTCATTGAGCATGCCGAGAAGGTAGAGGCAGCAGAGCGAGACAATACCAATTAAAAACAGGGCGGGTGGAAGTAGAATGGCGGCGCGTTCCTTGCGTGGAATGGAATACCAGCCGGATCGGACGCGAAAGCAGCGCGCGCGGACCTCTTCAATTTCTTCCGCTTCTTCAATTCCCTTGATTTCAGTACTTTTGTTTGTATCGAGAGTGGGGTCGAGGCTTTGCTCAAGAACGGATTGTTCGATGGGGGCAAGTGTGGGGGTGCCGAGTTCGTCTTGTAGCGGCTCGGAGAAGACGTGTTCGGGTGCGGGGAGTTCGGGTGTGGTGGTTTGTGGGGCGTCGGTGATGGTGTCGGTCAGTGTGTCGTGGTGATGAAATGAGTCTTCGTCGTTGCTGAGATCCGGACTGAGATCCGGCTCGGTATGTGGGGAAGACGTGGATGCAGCGATGCTGGCGATGAGGTCGCGAGCGGGTAAGGTGTCGTACGTTTCTGGTGAGGTGTTGTCGACGATTTCCGGGTTGGAGGAAGTGTCGTCGATGCGGGTGTGGTTGTCGGGCGCTGCAGGTGAAGCGGCGGGTTCGGTGGAAGTGCCGAGACGTCCCTGAGTGGCGCGGTCGACGAGGGCGTGGAGTTCGGCGACTCCGCGCAGGGTGAGGGCCAGGCCTTCTTCCACGAGATCCATGAGGGGATCAAAGGCGGCGTTGATTTCGTCGACGTACAGGCGTTGTTCTTCCCAGATTTCGGCGGTTTCTTTTTGGGCGTCACGGCCCGGGTCGAGGACGCCTTCTTGGACGAGCGAATCGAGGGCGTTTACATCGGTGCGGCGTTTGTTTTCAAGTTCGTACAAAACGGTGTCGATGAGGTCTTCGAGTTCGTTGTGTGCGTCATTGGCGAGTATTTTGGCGGCGTAACAGACGTCATCGAGGAATGTGTTGGTGTTGTTTGCGGCGGCTGTAAACTCGTCGCGTACTTCAAGGAGTGCGAAGTTTCGTGGAAGGGCTGCGTCTTTGGTATCGAACCAGGTGTCGATGAAGGTTTCGACTTCGCTGGCGGCAAGTGCGACTGCGCGGGGGCCGAGGATTCCTTCGGGGAGGGGGCTGGTTTCGGGAAAGCGAAACGCTTTGCGGATGGCGCTGCCACTGAGTTGCAACCATTCAGGGAGGCTATCGCTCAGGATGCGTAAACGTTGCTCGAAATCTTCGAGATCATCGGCGAGGTCGTTGCGGAGGTCTTCGAGATCTTCTTCGATGCCGGCGATGGTGCGGCGCGTGATGTCGTCCAGACGGAGTTGGTCTGTCATTTGTGAGGTGGGCTTAGAACTCATGGATACTCGGAAATTGCGATAGCGGCTGAATCTCTGTCACCTGGGGTGGTTTTGTGGAGCGGATGGCCGCGGACAGGGCCTTCTTACGGGAAAAACGTGGGTAGGGGTACACGTTTTTTCTGTAAGAAGGCTTTTCTTATCACAAAAATTGCATTTGTGGGTTTCTCAACCGAGCACGCGCGTGCAGACAGAGGTTGTGGGGTGGCAGTAGTAGCCTTCCTGGCAGTCGTCGTTGCTGCGGCAGCCGCAGTTGGCGTCGATGTGCAGCTCGTTGTTGGATTCGATGCATTCGTTGTGCTGACCGTTGCCGTCTTCGTCCTGGTCGGCGTGGGCGCGGATGGTGAAGTCCTGGCCGTCGCCGCGGGCAATGTCTTCGGTGTTCCAGGCGTAGCTCAGGGTTTCGCGTGCGCCGGGCGGAAGATGCTGGGTGGTTTCGAGCGTGGTGATGAAGCGCTCGGTGCCTTCGATATCGGCGTAGAGAGCGATGTGAAGGCCGGGGAGAACGCCGCGGTCGCCCTGGTTGCCGACGGTTACGTGGATTTCAAGGCCGGTCTGGGTACAGGTGGCTTCCAGGTTGGTGATTACGAGATCGGGCGCGTTAAACAAGCCGTCGCCCTGGACGTTCTGACGGAAGTTGTTGAGGTTGGACGTTGCAAAATTCGGGATCTGGTGGCGCGGGATGGCGCCGGCGGTGTTGGGCGTTCCGGGGCACATGTCGTCGACCAGTCCGTCGCAGACATTGGTGACGTGGTAGGCGTGCTGGTTCCAGACCGGGCGGGTGGAAACCCAGCGGTTGTGGCGGTCTTTGATGACGCGGACGCCGTGGACGGGGCCGCCTAGTTCGTCAAATTCCGGGTTGTGGTTGTTTCGGCACTGGTTGGGAACGCCGGTGTCGTCGTTACTCATGACGACGATGTCAGCGTGGAAGTCGCCGTCGACGTCGACGATCACAGGAAGTTCGCGGGCGGTTCCGCTGGTGTTGGAGACTTTGAAGAGTTCGGTGGAGGTGCCGTCGCCGTTGCCCCGGCCGTCATAGACGCGCAGGAAGCATTCGTCGGCGTAGACGACTTCGGCGCGGCCGTCGCCCTGGAAGTCAAACACGCTGGAACCGGTGATGCGGCTTGAGAAGTCGCGGGTGGGCATTCTCCAGAGCAGGGTGCCGTCGTTGTTATAGACGAGATAGAAGCATGCGCCGGCCATGGCGATTTCTGCGCGGCCGTCGCCGTCGAAGTCTGCGACGGTGGGGGAGCCGGCGCCGGTCAGGTTCGAACACTGGGTGTCGGTGTAAATCGGGTGCCCGTCGGTGGGAAGAGTGACACTCCAGATGCGTTTTCCGGTCTGGCCGTTGACGATTTGAAGCTGATCGGTGGCGCTGGTATTGACGGTGACAATTTCCGGGACGCCGTCGCGGGTGTTGAAGTCGCGTTGGTCGCCGGTGAAGGTTCCGAAATCGCCGACAGCGAAGGCGCCGGAAGCGAATTCGTGCATCCAGTAGGTCGGGCATGTGTAACCGCCGTTGCCGTCGGGTTCAAATTTGAAGGCGCCGTTTCCGGCCAGGACTTCGAGTTTGCCGTCGCCGTCCAGATCGACCGCGATGGAGTGGTTGGCGCCTGTTCCAACCTGGGTGTTGACGCAGAGTTGTTCGCCGGTTTTGCCGCTGAAGACGCGATTTCGGGAGATGACTTCGACGTTGCCATCACCGTCGAGGTCGGCCAGGGAAGGCCCGTCGGCATTTGCGCCAAAGTTGATGGTCGTCCATTTGATAGCAAAATCCGTTGTGTAGTCGTCGAAGGCGATCAGTCCCTGGCCATTGGAGTTTACGGCGATGATTTCGTTGTGTCCGTCGCCGTCGATGTCGCCGGCGGCGATGGCCGAGTTCGGGTGAACGCGTTTTTCTGGTTCTATGAAATTGAAGACGGGCTTGTAGGTGCGGCCATCGACGGCGCGCAGGATTCCGTTAGAGGCATTGTTGTTGCCGTCGGCTCTGGAATAGTTGGCAAAAATGATGTCAGGGGTGCCGTTGCCGTTGATGTCGAGAACGATCGGCGTCATGTAAATCTGTTTGTGGTTGGGTTCCGGTGTATCGGGAAACAGATTTTCGTGCCAGGCGACCTGGACGATGGGATCGAAGATGTCCGTGTCGGGTTTGTAGATACAAGCCTCTGCAGAGGTTCGGGGAATGCAGCGCTCCAGGGTCGGTTCGCAGATTTGTCCGTCGGGGCATTGCAGGGTGTGCACGCATTCTTCGCCCGGCGTTACGCACTGATCTTGCAGACACAACTCGCCGGTGGTGCAACAAGCGGAGCCGCAGATGTTTTCGGCGGCGCATTGCGGGCCGGTGTCTTGCTCAGTGCCGGAGTCGGAGCCGATGTCTTGATGCGTGCCGGAATCGTGCGCGGCATCGGCGGCGCCGTTGTTCTGATCGTCGGTATCGCTGATGGCGTCGGCTTCGACGTTGTTGGATGGCGTTCTGTCGAGTGCGGTGTCATCCGAACATGCGCTTGCGGTGGTGAGCAAAGCGGCAAGGCTTATCAGTAAAGAGAGTGTGCGGAGGCGTGGCTTCATGGATGTCTTCATGCTGCAGTTCCTGAATATGGTTTGAAGGCGTTGAGGCAATTTTAGAAAGCTTGTCTAACCGAGCACGCGTGTGCAGACGGCGGTTGTGGGGTGGCAGTAGTAGCCTTCCTGGCAGTCGTCGTTGCTGCGGCAGCCGCAGTTGGCGTCGATGTGCAGCTCGTTGTTGGATTCGATGCATTCGTTGTGCTGACCGTTGCCGTCTTCGTCCTGGTCGGCGTGGGCGCGGATGGTGAAGTCCTGGCCGTCGCCGCGGGCAATGTCTTCGGTGTTCCAGGCGTAGCTCAGGGTTTCGCGTGCGCCGGGCGGAAGATGCTGGGTGGTTTCGAGCGTGGTGATGAAGCGCTCGGTGCCTTCGATATCGGCGTAGAGAGCGATGTGAAGGCCGGGGAGAACGCCGCGGTCGCCCTGGTTGCCGACGGTTACGTGGATTTCAAGGCCGGTCTGGGTACAGGTGGCTTCCAGGTTGGTGATTACGAGATCGGGCGCGTTAAACAAGCCGTCGCCCTGGACGTTCTGACGGAAGTTGTTGAGGTTGGACGTTGCAAAATTCGGGATCTGGTGGCGCGGGATGGCGCCGGCGGTGTTGGGCGTTCCGGGGCACATGTCGTCGACCAGGCCGTCGCAGACATTAGTGACGTGGTAGGCATGCTGGTTCCAGACCGGGCGCGTGGAAACCCAGCGGTTGTGGCGATCTTTGATGACGCGGATTCCGTGTCCGGGGCCGCCCAGAGCATCGAATTCATCGGGATAGGCTTCGCGGCATCCGGCGGGGATTTTGGCGGTGTCGTCGTTGCTGATCAGTACGATGTCAGCGTGGAAGTCGCCGTCGACGTCGACGATCACAGGAAGCTCGCGGATGGTATGGCTGGTGTTAGCGACTTTGAAGAGTTCGGTCGTGGTGCCGTCGCCGTTGCCCTGGCCGTCGTAGACGCGCAGGAAGCATTCGTCGGCGTAGACGACTTCGGCGCGGCCGTCGCCCTGGAAGTCAAACACGCTGGAACCGGTGATGCGGCTTGAAAAGTCGCGGGTGGGCATTTTCCAGAGCAGGGTGCCATCATTCTGGTAAACCAGATAATAACAGGCGCCGGCCATGGCGATGTCTGCGCGGCCATCGCCATCGAAGTCTGCGACGGTCGGCGGTCCGGCGCCGGTTAAGCGGGAGCAGTCGGCGTCGGTAAAGAGTGGATGGCCGGTGGTCGGGAAGGTGACGCTCCAGATGCGTTTTCCGGTCTGGCCGTTGACGAGTTGGAGTTGATTGGATGCGGCCTGGTTGACGGTGACAATTTCCGGGACACCGTCGCGGGTGTTGAAGTCGCGTTGGTCGCCGGTGAAGGTTCCGAAATCGCCAATGCCAATGAATCCGGTGGCAAATTCGTGCAGCCAGTAGGTCGGGCAGGTGTAGCCGCCGTTGCCGTCGGATTCAAATTTGAAGGCGCCGTTGCCGACGACGACTTCGAGTTTGCCGTCGCCGTCCAGGTCGACGGCAATGGCGCCGCCGGTGCCGACCTGCGCGTTGGAGCAGAGTAGCTGGCCGGTTTTTCCGTCATAGACGCGGTTGCCGGCGAGTAGTTCGACGTTGCCATCGCCGTTGAGGTCGGCCAGGGCCGGGGCGGCATCCAGGCCGAAGTTGTCGGTGGTCCATTTGATAGCAAAGTCGGTTTCGTGATCGTCAAAAGCGATCAGTCCCTGGTTGGAGGTGCGGACGGCGATGATTTCGTTGCGTCCGTCGTTGTCGATGTCTCCGATGGCGATGGAGGTTCCGGGTTTTACGCGGCGTTCGGGCTCTACGAAGTCGAAAACGGGTTCGTAGGTGCGGCCGTCGATGGCGCGCAGGATGCCGTCGGTCGTGTAGTTCGTGCCGGCGTAGGTAGAAAATACAATATCGGGCGTGCCGTTGCCGGTGATGTCGACGACGGCCGGGGTCATCATGATTTGTTTGTAGTTCGGAGCGGGTGTTTCCGGCGTGTCGAGCCAGGCAACCTGAACGACGGGGTCAAAAATATCGGTTTCGGGTTTGTAGATGCACGCCTGGGTGGTGGTACGGGGAATGCAGCGCTCCAGGGTGGGCTCGCAGATTTGTCCGTCGGGGCATTGCAGGGTGTGCACGCATGCTTCGCCGGGGGTGACGCACTGATCTTGCAGGCACAGTTCGCCGGTCGTGCAGCAACCAGAACCACAGATGTTTTCGGCGGCGCATTGCGGGCCGCTATCCTGCTCGCCGCCGGTATCGGAGCCGATGTCCTGCACTTGTCCAGTATCATGGCCGGAGTCGGAGACGCCGTTGTTCTGAGCGTCGGTATCGCTGATTGCGTCCGCTTCGGCGTTGTTCGAGGCCGGGGTTTTGTTGAGTGCGGTGTCGTCAGAACATGCGTTTGCGGTGGCAAATAGCGCGGCGAAACCAAGGAGCAGAGAGGCGGTGAGAAGGCGATTTTGGGAGGGAAATTTCATGGGCTGATCCCTGAGCGGAAAATGATGGTTCGGTGTGCGTAAAATCCGAGAGAAGCATCACAAAAATCTTGTCCAATGTCGAGATGGGCGGCGGTTCTTGAGCGAAGCTCGGTATGCAGAAATTCTGGCGATGCCGGCTCTGTGGTGACTGGTGCGGGTACAAAGTGAAATGTGTGCAGTGGATGGAAGGTTTTGTGATAGGTAGAAGGCGTCTGGACATCGGGGGCGTAAGGATTTGGCGGAGGAAGGGATTGTGCGTGTATTGAAGAAATTTCTGGCAACGCGTTATGTGGTGGCGCTGCGCGAGGGCGGTTCGCTGCCGGCGGTGGTGGAAACCGAAGGCGGCGGGATGTTTGTGGTCAAGTTTCGTGGAGCCGGGCAGGGCGCCCGGGCACTGCTGGCGGAGCTGTTGGTCGGCGGACTGGCCGAGGCTGCTGGCTTGCCGGTGCCGGAGCTGGCGTTGATCGAGCTGGATGCGTCGTTCGGACGCACAGAAAAAGATCCGGAGATCCAGGATATTTTGCAGGCCAGCGTAGGGATGAATGTCGGGCTTCGGTATCTGGAAGGCGCGTTGAATTATGATCCGGCGGCGGCAGCATCGCTGGTGTCGGCCGAGCTTGCAGCGCGGATTGTGTGGTTGGATGCGTTTGTATTGAACGTCGATCGCAGTGCACGCAATCCGAATATGATGATTCATGGTGGGGTGCCGTGGCTGATCGATCATGGTGCGGCGTTTTATGTGCATCATAATTGGTCGAGTGTGGATGAGGGGCGGATGCAGCGGCCGTTCGGGGCGATTGCAAGTCATCTGTTGTTGGCGAAGGCGTCGAGTTTGCTGGATGTAGACGAGGCAATGGCGCGTGCACTCGAGCCGGCGCTTGAGGCGGTGGTCGCGCGCTTGCCGGACGAGCTTTTGATGGATGCATCGCAGGGACGTGAGCCAGCGTTTGCAACAGCGGAGGAAAACCGGCAGGCGTATCTCGGTGCGCTCAGAGCGCGGCTGGCTGGGCCGCGTGAGTTTGTGGAGGCGGCGGAGCGTGCGCGGCTTGAGGTGACTTCTGACAATATTTTGCGAGGAAACGGACGGTGAGTGGGCACTGGTTTGAGTATGATTTTGCGGTGTTGCGGCTGGTTCCTCGTGTGCATCGAGGTGAGTGCTACAACGTGGGGGTGATGGTCTATTGTGCGGAGGAACGATTTTTGGGCGGACGTTTTGTGCCGGAGGTCCGTGTGCCGGAAGCGATGGATTATGAGCTTCTGGGGAAGTATTTGCGCGGATTTGAAGCAGTGCTGGCGGGGGATGAACGCGTGGGCGGGCCGATTGCGGGCTTGTCGTGTTCGGAGCGGTTTCACTGGTTGTGTGCGCCGCGCTCGGATGTTTTTCAGGCAGGCGCGGTGCATCACGGACGTTGTCGCGAGCTGGATTGCGTGATCGACGAGCTTTTTGAGAGTTTCGTCGGATAACTTTGTGGCATGAGGCGGTGAGGTGGTCGGGAAAACTGTAAATAGTGAAAAAAGCACAAGTTGAACAAGGTGCGTGAACGCGGTAGAAAGTTCTGGATGGATGCAAGTCTTTCTATTGAAGCAAGTATCTGTGTGTTTCCTGAGAGTTATTTATGTCGGATTTTGAAATTCACCCGGTGGTGCTGGCCGATCTCGATGCACTGGGGTTGAAGCTTGATGAAGCGCCGAGTGCGGAGACATGGCGCGCGTTTCTGGAACGGGTAGATGGCCGCTTCCGACAGAAAATGTCGGGCGCGGTAATTCTGGATCAAAATTTCGACAACATGATCACGCATGCGGTCGATCCGTTTTTTTTGCACGATACGCGGGGCAACATTCTGGAGGTGAATCGGGCGGCCTGCGAGATGCTGGGCTACACGCGTGAGGAGCTCCTGGAGAGTCAGGTTTCGTTGTTTGAGATGGAACTAAAGCCGGGGGCAATCTGGGACCATATGACGGTGGACCAGGTATTTACGGTGACGGGGACCCATCGCCGCAAGGATGGGAGTACGTATCCGGTCGAGACACGCGTGGGGGCATTTATGGTGGACGGCCAGAAGATTGTGCTGGCGATGTGTCGCGATATTACCTCGCGCAAGAAGGCTGAGGAGGAGTTGTTGCGGCTGAATACGCAGCTCGAAACCGCGCGGGATGAGGCGATTTTGGCGAGTCGGACAAAGAGTACGTTTCTGGCCAATATGAGTCATGAGTTGCGTACGCCGTTGAATGCCGTGATCGGGTATTCAGAATTTTTGCTCGAGGAAATGGAAGATGAGGGGGATGAGCGCTACACAAAGGAATTGAGAAATATTCGTACGGCCGGCAATCATTTGCTGTCGTTGATCAATGATATCTTGGATTTGTCGAAGATCGAGGCCGGCCAGATCGACCTGGAAGTGGGCGAATTTGATGTGGCGGAGATGATTGCGGGGATTCAGTCTACGGTACAGCCGCTGGCGGATAAAAATCATAACCGGTTGGTGGTGGAAGTCGCAGAAGACGTCGGGGTCATGTGCTCGGATGTGACGAAGATCCGTCAGATTCTGTTTAATCTGCTGAGCAATGCGTGCAAATTTACGAAGGAAGGGACGGTGCAGATCGGCGTTTCTGTGGCGGAGGACGACGATTCGTGGGTGCGGATGACGATTGCGGATAATGGCCTGGGCATGTCGGCGGATGAGTTGGAGCGTGTGTTTCAGGCGTTTCAGCAGGCCGATGTTTCGACGACGCGACGTTTTGGGGGCACGGGGCTCGGGCTGACGATTTGCGAGCAGTTTTGCCATCTGCTGGGCGGCTCGATCGCGGTCGAGTCTGAACCCGGGCAGGGGACCGTATTTACAGTGCTAGTGCCCAGATATCTGGAGTAGGCGGCGGTAGGCGGCGGTAGGCGGCGAGTCATAAATCGACGATCGCTTTGCCGTACTCCTCGGGACGGCCTATGAGGCCTATCCCTGCGGGTACGGCTTCGCGCTCCTCGATTTATGACTCGCCGCACACGTTGGGAAGGCAGACGCTGGCGCGTCTGTGGCTGCTTGCGCAGCCTTTATTGTGGCTGCTTGCGCAGTCTTTATTGTGGCTGCTTGCGCAGCCTTTATTGTGGCTGCTTGCGCAGCCTTTATTGTGGCTGCTTGCGCAGCTCTGGTGGGGCGGATTGCGTTTATGTTTGGGGCATGTTCGGGGGGCAGAACGAAGACATCTTGAGAGGGAGCGGGCGATGAAGATTGTGGTGGAGCGGGCGTACGACGAGGAGCAGACGAAGGGAACGCGTGTTCTGGTGGACAGGGTCTGGCCGCGTGGGGTGAAGAAGGAAGCGTTGGGGTTGGACAGGTGGGCGAAGGACGTTGCGCCGAGTGCGGAGTTGCGCAAGTGGTTTGGGCATAAGGCTGAGCGGTGGGATGCATTTAAGGAGCGGTATTTTCGGGAGCTTGAGGAAAACGCGGCGTGCTGGCAGCCGCTTCTGGAGGCGGCGGAGCAGGGCTGCCTGGTGTTGATTTATGGGGCAAAAGATCGGGAGCGGAATCAGGCGGTTGTGTTGCGGGAGTTTTTAAAGGAGCAGCATTCCTGAAGTGTTCTCAAGTTTTTTTAAAAGAAAATAGATCGATTTTGGGGGACGTGCGTTTGGAAGGCATAGAACCGTCGTGTGGTGTGGCGGAGGATATTTAATCAACGCGTCGAGGATGCTATGCCTGCTCAAAATGTTCAAAATGTTCCAACGACTAAAAAAATGTGGATGGTGCGGCTTCTGGTTGTGATGGGGATGTTGGGGTTTGCGGCTCCGGGAGCGGCGCAAACATCGCAGAGTTTTACCTGCGAGATTCCGGTGGCGGGCGCGGCTTCGGTGCGGGCGGCGTTTGAGGAGTATTATACGTGCACAGAATCTGTTTTTGATGAGTGGTTGCGCATGTATCCAGCGGAGGTCGCGCAGCTTCAGCAGCTTTATCGAGCGTGGCAAAGTGGTCGCGGGCATGATTTTCGGGCCAAGCCGCAGGCGGCGCGGTGGGTGCGGGAGTATCCGGTGAATTTTTCAGACCGCCGAGTGGAGTTGAGCTCGGCGCAGGTGCGGGCGCTCGCCCCGACGCAGAGTGGGGAGCCGGTGCAGGTTGCCGGCGGATTTGAGCGGTTGTTTGTGGACCGGGACAACCGACGACTTTTTTTGACCAGTGAAGAGGAGGGGCTGGTTTCGATCCGAATTGCGGAGCGGTACGCCTATCAGTTGGAGGGAAAAGTCGGCCAGAGCGGAGCGCGAGATTTTTTCGTGTACGATAAGAATACCGCGCTGGTGGAGGAGAAGAATCCGAAAGGCGGGAATCGGGACCTGGTGGTGCTGGATATTTCGGACCGCGCGAACCCGCGGGAGGTTTCGCGTCTTCGAGGCGTCTTGCCGGAGATGAGCGGAAGCAATGCGTATTTCAGTCGTTTGATGTTTGAGTCGCCGCCGACTTTTGATCAGTACTGGCGCATTCTGGAGGGCAAGATGCACAGCTCGTGTGGAGCGGCGCCGACGGTTTCTACGTATCCGGGCGTTCACTGCCGGATGGATGGGACGTGTTATAAAGTCGAACAGCGAACGAATGCAGAAGAGGGGATTTGCACGCGGGTTGTTGAGCCGGAGGTAGTGGCGAGACCAGGAGTGCGCCGGCCGAGCCTGGCCCGGGGAGGACCCTCGATAGCAATGCGTGATGAGGGAACCTGGGAGCAGGAGGCGCGTTCGGTTGAGCAACCCAGACTGCCTACCCGGCCGTCGCCCGTGCCGGCTGCTTCTTCTTCCGGCGCAAAAAGAGAGCGAGCGGCTGCCGCCGATCACGCCGCCGACGCGCCCGAGGGCGGTGCAGGCGGAGCAGGCTCGTTGAGTCAGATGATGGTGTATGGTTCGAACTTGTATGTGTTGAGCGCGGCTGCGGGTCAGCGTGAGGGCTGGTTGACGACGTTTGATCTGACGAATCCGAGGCAGCCCCGGGTGCGGCAGATTCTGGCGTTGGATAATGGGCCGGAGGCATTGCAGCGGCATGACAATCTGCTGTTGGTTGCCGGGCGTGATGCGGTGATCACGGCATCGCTCGGCGTAGAGATACGGCCGCGGTTGCTGGGTGAGTTTCGGCAGAATTGCCCGGTGAATTACGATCCGATTGTGGTGCAGGGTGGGATTGGTTACCGCACGATTATTGTGGAAGGGCGGCGTATCGGGTGCACTTCTCGGCTGGAGGTGATTGATTTGAGCCAGCCGCATCAGCCGGTGTTGCGTACGACGCATGCTGTGGGGCGGCCGCGTGGTCTGGCGGTTCTCGGCGATCGTTTGTTTGTGGCCGATGAGCACGCCGGTGTGATGGTGTTCGATATCACAGATCCGGTGACGCCCGCGGTGGTGGGGACGTGGGCGATGTCGGGTGTGAAAGATCTCGTGCTGAGTGATTTCGATCTGTTTGCGATGTCGAGCCATGACATTCAGACCTTTGATGTGGCTCCGCTGTATGAGCGCGGTGTGCAGGCAAAACTTGCCTGGGAAAAAATCGAGGGGATCAAAACCGTGGTCAGCGCGTCGAAGGTCGGAGCGCGATAGAAAGTTGGGGAATGGTTTTTGTGGGGGGATGAAGAAGGCGGAGGTATGGCGGAGCTCAGGCACGTGCAGAACAAAAGGCGCAGTTCATGCACGTGCCGGGCAAAAACCGTACGCGAAGGCGCGAAGGCGCGGATCGTCGCAAAGTTTTGCGAATGAGCCGCGCTTTTTGTGTGAGGCCAGATTTTTTCGCATAAGGTGTTCGAGAAATTTTGCGGATCTATGCTGCGATAACAAATGCGTCTGCAAAGTTTTGTGGCTCCATTCTGGGAAAGCAAAAAGCGTCTGCAAAGTTTTGCGGACCCATTCTGCGGCAAAGAATTCACCGGCAAAATTTTGTGAATCCATTTTGTGGCAAAAACTCCTCCTGGATAAATATGCGGGGCCTGTACGCATAAAAAACAGCGTTTGGATAAATATGCGGGGTGAGTCTGCGAAAAATACTGGCATGAATCGTTTGGGTGGGGCGCGTTGAGGCATTCTGAAGGGGTTTGCGCGGGAAGGGGAAGGCGTATTTTTCGGGGGAGCGAGAAATCTGCTTAGATTCCAGGGAGGGAAAGGGGCGTTTGTGAGAAAACAAGGCGGGCACGATGAAGAAATGGATGTGGTTGGTGTTGGGGATCGGGGTTTTGGTCGTCGTGGTGGTGACGGTGTGGGTTTTTCGGGGGACGAAGGTTGAGGTGGTGCAGGTCGTGGAGCGCGATGTGGTGGAGTTGTTGGTGGCCACGGGGCATCTTGATGTGCGGCCGGTGAGTGCGCTTGCGATGGATGTGAGCGGGGTGGTGGATTCGGTTGCGGTGCGTGAGGGGGATGTGGTGGAGGCTGGGGAGGTGCTGGTGGAGCTTCGGCGAACGGAGGCGCAGCAGCAGGTGGAGGGGGCCGATCGGGCGGTCGAGACAGCGCGCAGGGAGTTGGCGCGGGCGAGTCGGGGGGCGCAGGCGGAGGAGCTTGAGGGGGCGCGGGCGCAGGTGGAGAGTGCGCGTGCGGGGATGGAACTGGCAGAGAAAAATGTGGCGCGGGCGGAGGAGCTTTACCGGAGCGGTCTTGTGACGGGGGCGGATCTGGATCGTGCACGGACGGATCTGGAGCAACAGCGGGCGGCGCTGGAGCGGGCGCAGTCGGAGCTGGCGTTGCTGGAGGGCGGGGCGCGGCGGGAAGATGTTGCGGTGGCGCGGTCGCAGGTTCGGCAGGCGGAATCGAGTCTGGAGCTTGCGCAGGAGCAGGCGTCCCGGCGGGTATTGCGGGCGCCGTTTGCGGGACTGGTCGTGGAGCGCAATGTAGAACCGGGGGAGGCGGTGAGTCCGGGGCAGGAGATGGTGACGCTTGCGAATATGGCCGAGGCGGAGGTTTATCTGGATACCGATGAGAACAATCTGGTGAATTTGCGCAAGGGGCAGGTGGCGACGGTGATTGTGGCGGCACGGCCGACCGAGCGTTTCCGGGCGACGGTGACGCAGCTCGGGCCGGAGGTGAATGTGGAGCGGGGCACGGTCGCGGTGCGTTTGAAGCCGGAGTCGGTGCCGGAGGATTTTTTCCCGGACATGACGGTGGATGTGAATATTGAGGTGAAACGGATCGAGAATGCGCGCAGTTTGCCGCGCACGGCGGTGGCGATGCCGCGGGAGGTGCATGTGGATACGCGTGGGGAGGAAGAGAACGGCGATAAAAAAGAGGAGAACGGACAGGACGAGGAGAAAAAGGCGGAGCGAGTCGGCGGGCAGGCGTATGTTTTTGTGGTGGAGGGTGGACGTGCGGTGCGCAGGAATGTGGAGATTCTGGCCAACGGAGAGATGTGGGTTGCGGTGCGCGGGGTGGAGCCGGGAGAGCGGGTGATCCGGCGCGTGATTGCGGTGGATGAGGGTGAACGGGTGCGCGCGCGGGGAGGTGAATCGTGATCCCGGATCGTTTTGCGTGGTCGGTTGCGGTGCGGGGATTGCGGCACAATAAGGGGCAGACGCTGTTGAGCGTGGGGGTGGTGGCGATCAGTGTGGTGCTGATCATTTTTATGGGTTCGTTGATCACGGGATTGCAGCAGCGTTTGACGGATGATGTGACCGGGGCGATTGCTCATATTGAGATGAAGCCGGCCGAGCGTGAGGCGTATGCATTGTGGGAGGGGATGGGTGGCGAGTCTGGTGGCGATGTTTTGTATATGGGTAAGCGTGAGGCTGTGCAGCAGCGTAAGACGACGATTGAGGACTGGCAGGTCTGGGTTACGCGTTTGCGGAGCAGTGATCCGCGGGTGATTGCGGTTTCGCCGACGGTGCAGGGGCAGGGGTTTGCTTCACGCGGTGCGCGGCGCGAGGCCGTGGCGGTGTTCGGGGTGTTTCCCGAGGAGCATGAGGCGTTTGTCGGGGTGGAGGAAAACCTGATCGCCGGGAGGTTTTTGGGGTTGGATACGCAGGAGATCGCGATCGGGGACAAGCTGGCCGAAACGCTCGGCGTGGCGTACGGCGATCGGCTGCGTCTGGTCGGGGAAACGGGGGTGTCGGAAAGCTATACGGTGGCGGGCGTTTTTTCGACCGGGTATCAGGGCGTTGACGATAAGACGGTGTATATGCCGCTGCGGGATGCGCAGTCGCTGCTGGCGACGGGCGCGGGGGTGACGCATATCGGGTTGAAGCTCAGTGAGCTCTTTGAGGCCGATATGCTGGCGGAGCGTCTGGAGCGGCAGGTGCCTTTTAAGAGCAAGTCGTGGATGGCGGATAATCAGCAGTTGCTCGATGCGTTGAGTGCGCAGTCGCGGACGATGCAGCTGATTTTGAGTTTTACGACGATTGCGGCGGGTTTTGGGATCGCGAGTATTTTGATCATGCTGGTGGTTAGCAAAATGCGCGAGGTGGGGATTTTGAAGGCGATGGGTGCGAGCCCGCGGCAGATTATGATGGTGTTTACGCTGGAGGGGACGTTGATGGGGCTGCTCGGAGCGATCATCGGGACGGTGCTCGGTGTTTTGATGAGCTGGGGATTTGCGCAGGTGACGACGGTGGATGGGGGGCGGACGTTTCCGATCGAAGTGTCGCCGGGGATTGTGGTGCTGGCGATCGGGGTTGCGTTGGCGGTCGGGTTTGGAGCGTCGTTGTATCCGGCGCGGCGCGCGGCGAAGGTCAATCCGATCGAGGTCATCCATGGCAACTGAGGAGGCGCCGGCGCGGGGGCAGCCGCATTCCGTGGTGCGGTTGTCGAAAATCAACAAGATTTTTACCAACGGGGTGACGACGCATGTGTTGCATGACATCGATCTGGAGATTTTTTCCGGGGAGTTTGTGGCGATTCAGGGCGCGTCGGGGTCGGGCAAATCAACGCTGCTGAATATCATCGGGCTGCTGGATACGCCGACATCCGGGGAGCTGTGGGTGGCGGACCGGGAGGCTTCCTCGTTCAATGAGCTGGAGCGGGCGGAGGTGCGTCGCGACTATCTGGGGTTTATTTTTCAGGCGCATTATTTGTTGCCGGAGTTTTCGGTGCTGGAGAATGCGCTGATGCCGTTGCGGATCCGCGGACGTGAGGCGGAGCTGGCCAGGCGCGACCGGGTGATTGAGCTTTTGAAGGAGGTGGGACTCGGGGACCGGCTGCATTATCGGCCGAACGCATTGAGTGGCGGGCAGCAGCAGCGCGTGGCGGTGGTGCGGGCGTTGGCCAATGAACCGGTGCTGGTGCTGGCGGATGAGCCGACGGGGAATCTCGATCAGAAGACGGGGCGGAAGGTGTTTGAGCTGATGCAGCGGCTGACGCGTGAGAGTGAGACGTCGATTTTGATGGTGTCGCATGATGCGCAGTTGGCGACGGAAACGGATCGGGTGATTGAGTTGGTGGATGGGAGGATTGCTTAGGGTGGGGGGAAATGCACGGCAACGGCAAAAGGCACAGCAAAGGCAAAGGCAAAAGGCGCACGCGAAGCCGCGAAGGCGCGAATTGGCGCGAAGGAAAGGAAGGGAAAAGCACTACAAAGGCAAGGGTTGGAAGCGTGCACCCGCGGAGCCGGACAAAGTCCGTGCGGAGCGTAGCTTTCGTGCTAGCCCACGGTGAAACCGTGGGTGGGGACGTTGCGTGCCGCCCGGTTTTTATGGTTGGGCGTTGCGTGCCACCCAATTTTTATGGTTGTACGTTGCGTGCCGCCCGGTTTTTATGGTTGGACGTTGCCCATTGCCTGACGTTGGGCGGTTTGCGGGCGTTTGAGGTTAGGCCGTCAGAGCCAGTGTTTTTTGAGGAAGGCGGTGCGGCCGGAGCCGTCGCGGTAGCGTTGGTAGTGGACGGGATTTTTCTTGTAGTAGTCCTGGTGGTAGGTTTCGGCGACCCAGAAATCGGAGGCGGGGAGGATGGGGACGACGATGGGTTTTGGGAAGCGCTGGCTATCTTGCAGGGCTTGTTTGGAGGCTTCGGCGGCGGTTTGCTGGGTGTCGGAGTGGGTGAAGATGGCGGGGCGGTAATGGGGGCCTCGGTCGGCGAACTGGCCGTTGATGTCGGTAGGATCGATGCTGCGCCAGAAGGCGTCGAGCAGGTCGCTGTAGGAGACTTTCTCTGGGTCGTAGTAGACGTGGACGGCTTCGGTGTGGGTGGTCTGGCCGGAGGAAACCTGTTGGTAGGAGGGGCCGGGTTCTTTGCCGTCGGTGTAACCGGAGAGGACTTCGCGGACGCCATCGAGCTTTTCGAAGGGGCCTTCCATGCACCAGAAGCAGCCTCCGGCGAAGGTGGCGACGTGTTCGCCTTCGAAGGGGGGCGGGGCGAGTTGGGTGGCCAGGGTTGGTTTGGGGGCGTTGTTGGTGGGGGGCGGGCTGGCGGGTGTGGAGGCATGGCAGGCCGGCAGGAGCAGGGCGGCTGCGATGAGGAGTAGGATGATGAGTAGGTTGGGGGACATTTGCATAATTCTGTTGTCGGGGCGGCATTATCAAGCAATGACGTCGGTATGTGTGACGTCCGAGTAATTTAGTAACAACCTGATGGTGGGGCGTTTATTTCGTGTGATTGTTGATTGCCGGTGGTTGTTGGTGTGTGGCTGGTGGGGATTAGGTGATGTGCGTTGTGGTGATCGGAGAATTGGGTGGTGTGTGTTGTGGAGATCGGAGAATTGGGTGGTGTGAAACGATCCCAAGGGCAGAGCCCTTGGGCTAGTGCTGGCTTCTAGAAATACGCAACCACCACGCCGGCTCGGGACAACGAATGACTGCGTTGTTCCTCGTCGACGATGCACCACATCGCCTCCTCGTAACGCCTTGTCCTCGTTGCCCCGTTCTCGGCGTGGGGTGGATACGTATTTCCGAAGCGCAGCACTAGCACAACGTCGACGCGTTCCGCTGGGGCCAGAGGCCCCGCTGCGCGGTGCGTGCGTTTGTGGGCTGGGTGGTAGATGCCTGTGGGATGCTTGCGGGGATGTATCATAAAGGGGCGTGCAGCGGTTTTCTTTGGGCTTGCGTGTAAGAAAGGCAGTGCGCCGGGGTGTCAGAGAGAGGCGCAGGTCAAGTAGATGCGGCAGTCGCAGCGTCGTTAGAGTTCGGGTTTCTGAGGGGAATGAAAAAGAAAAACGGCCCGGGGAAACCCGGGCCGTTTTGTGTGTTGGTGGAGCGTTGTTGGAGAAGTGTGGTTTTTCGTGTGGATTAGAGGCTTTGTTCGGTGCCGTAGAGTTTGAGGCGTTCGGCGGCGACCTGTTCGCTGGCGATGTACTCGTCGAAGGGGATGAAGCGGTCGATCATGCCGTGGGAGGTGATTTCTATGATGCGGTTGGCGACGGTCTGGACGAGTTCGCGGTCGTGGGAGGCGAAGAGGATGACGTTGTTTTCGTCGAAGGCGGTCAGGCCTTTGTTGAGGGCGGTGATGCTTTCGAGGTCGAGGTGGTTGGTGGGCTCATCGAGGATGAGGACGTTGGCTTCGACTTGCATCATGCGGCTGAGCATGCAGCGGACTTTTTCGCCACCGGAGAGGACGCTGACCTTTTTCTGGGTGTCGTTGCCGCTGAAGAGCATGCGGCCGAGGAATCCGCGGACGTCTTCTTCCATGCCCTGGGTGGTGTACTGGCGGAGCCAGTCGATGAGGTTTAGGTCCACGCCGGCGAAGAACTGTTCGTTTTCTTTGGGGAAGTAGGCGGTGCGGATGGTGGAGCCCCATTCGATTTCGCCGGAGTCGGGTTGGTCGTTGCCGGTGAGGATTTCGAACAGGGCGGTGCGTGCGCGGCCGTCGAGGCCGACGAATGCGATGCGGTCGCCCTGGTTGACGTTGAAGCTGACGTCTTTGAAGAGGACTTCGCCGTCGATGGTTTTGGTGAGGTTTTCGACGCGCAGGACCATTTTTCCGCAGGGGCGCTCGGCTTTGAAGGCGATGTGCGGGTATTTGCGGGTGGAAACGGGCAGGTCTTCCAGCGTGAGTTTGTCGAGCAGCTTGCGGCGCGAGGTGGCCTGGCGCGCTTTGGAGGCGTTGGAGCTGAAGCGCTCGATGAAGGCTTTCAGGTCTTTGGCTTTGTCGGCGGCCTTTTTCTGGTCGTCGCGGCGCTGGGCCATGGCGAGTTCGGAGGCCTGGAGCCAGAAATCGTAGTTTCCGACGTAGGTGGTGATGCGGCGGAAGTCGATGTCGGCGATGTGGGTGCAGACGTTGTTCAGGAAATGACGGTCGTGGCTGACGACGATGACGAGTGCATCGAGGCGCGAGATGTAGTCTTCGAGCCAGGCGATGGTGTGGACGTCGAGGTTGTTGGTGGGCTCGTCGAGCAGCAGGATTTCGGGTTTGCCAAACAGTGCCTGTGCCAGGAGAACACGGACTTTGATGCCGCTTTCGAGGTCGCGCAGGTGGTGATCTTGCAGGTCAGCGGGAACGCCCAGGCCGGCGAGCAGGATGGCGGCTTCGGTTTCGGCTTCGTAGCCGTTGAGGGCGCCGTAGGCCATTTCGAGCTCGGCCGAGCGTGCGCCGTCTTCTTCGGTGAAGTCGGGTTTGGCGTAGAGTTCTTCGCGTTCTTTGTGGAGCGCGTAGAGTTCGGGGTGGCCGAGCAAAACGGCGTCGATGACTTTGTAGTCGTCGTAGCGGAACTGATCTTGTTCCAGCCAGGCGATGCGGTGGCCGGGGGTGATGGATACATTGCCGGCGGAGGGTTCCAGGCGTCCGCCGAGTACTTTGAGGAACGTGGATTTACCGGCGCCGTTGGCGCCGATGAGCCCGTAGCAGTTGCCGGGCAGGAACTTGACGTTCACATCCTCGAACAGCGGTTTGCCGCTGAAGTTAACCATGATTCCAGATGTCGCGATCATTGAACGTTCTCCTGCATGTATATTTGAAGACTTTGGATTTGAAAAAACGTAGTAAAGCGGGCACGGCGTAGCACGGCGTGCGGTTTGGGTCAATTGGGCTTGGTGGTGGGGGGGCGTCGTTGTGAAGGAAAAACACAGCAAAGGCAAAAGGCGCACGCGAAGGCGCGAAGCCGCGAATTGGCGCGAAGAAAGAAGGAAAGGCAAAGGCAAAAAAGGCGAAGGGAAATAAGGTGTTGGTGGTGGTTTGCGATTGCCCGTTCCGGGGGTGGAACGGGCGGGGAGGGGAGGTTGTTCCCGGTGGGGTTGGGGGGAGGAGTCCGGGGATATTTTTCTGAGCGGGGCTTTACGCGTATGCGTACTGGGAAATTTCGGAGTCGTCCGGGGCGACGGAGAACGAGAGTGGCGGTGATGGTTTTATATCAAACTTGGAGATCTCGTTTAATGTTTTAGAGACAGCGGCTCTGGGAGCTTTTCGTTTGCTTTCAAATTGCTCCCAAATATATGCGGGTACGGATTCAAGGATGCGTGCACGTAAGAGTATTTCTGTAGGGCGGTTCATTTCGGTGATGTCGTCTTGTTTTCGTTCCCAGTTCATGACGCTCTGGTGGGATGCGACTTCGCAAAGAGCTGCAAATTCTTTGAGAGTTTTGGCCATGCGCATGCGTACAAAACGAATCTCATTGCCGGTGAGCGGCGCGGGTTTGTGAGCAAGTGCCCAGAGTGCGAGGTCTTGCAGGGCTTCCCAGTTGATCTGGGGAACCCACTCATCGCGAAATTTTTTCATTTTGACGTGCTTGATGATGATCGGGAAGCCGAGAGCATGCGTTGTGTAGTTTTCGATCGTTTTCTGTTCCATGGTAAATCTCCAAATCACGAGTTGAGATCAATCACGGTGATGATGACGAGCATGGTCAATTCGTCAATTGCGACGGCGATTCTCAGCGAACGCTCATCTCGTGGCTGACTTCGTATGGCATAATCCCAGTCCTGAAATTTCTCATTGTAGGTGTCTTTTTTACGTTCATGCCAGCCAGACTGCAAAACATGAAGGACTTCCGGGAGAATTACGTGGCGTTCTTTCATGCGGAGGCTTGCATGCTCGGTGATGTGATACCGGCCATTCTGAACGAAGGTTTTGACGGTTTCTAGCAGGTTGGGGTCTTTCTTTTTTCGAGACATTGAGTCCCTGTTGCCAAGTCATATTTCTTAACTGAATGTAAATCAATTACATTCCTTCGGCAAGTGGCCACTATCTCAGTGTTTTGGGGGAAAGCACGGCAAAGGCGTGTCTCGCGCGACGCCGCGACGCCGCGAAGGAAAGGCAGGGCAAAGGCAAAAGGTGCACGCGAAGCCGCGAAGGCGCGAATTTCGCGAAGGAAAGACGAAAGAAAGGCAGGGCAAAGGTAAGAAAGGTGAAGGGGAGGTGGGGCCTGCCTGGGGTGAGGAGCGGGTTGGTGGCGGGAGGTGGGTTAGAGGGGGGCCAGGGCCAGGGCGGCGGCGTGGGCGGGGTCGTCGGTGATGGTGACGAGGTCGAGGTCGGCCAGGCTGATGGTCTGGCGTTGGCCGTCGTGCATTTGCTGGCGGATGGTCTGGAAGAGGGGCGTCCAGAAGTCGGAGCCGAGCAGGATGATGCGGCGCGCGGGGATTTTGCGGGTCTGGAGCTGGCAGAGGATGGAGAAGAGTTCGTCGAGGGTGCCCAGGCCGCCGGGCAGCGCGACGACGGCGCGGGAGCCTTCGGTGAGGAGGACTTTGTGGGTGAGGCGGTCGTTGACGAGGTGGACGCGGTCGGCGCCGTAGATGTTTCGGGCGTCGGTGCGGCGCATGCCGAAGGCTTGTTGGGGGAGGTATTCGTTGCCGGCGTGTCCGCCGTGGGCCAGGGCGACGCTGAGCATGCCGGGGCCGGCGGCGCGGGTGGGGACGCCTTCGGTGGCAAGGATTCTGGCGAGTTCGGTGGCGTGTTCGATGGCGAGATCGTCGCTGGTGAGGCGTGAACCGCCGAGGACGGTGACAGCGGGTGTGAGGTGTTCGAGGTAGTTTAAGCCTTCGACAAGTTCGGTGGCGATGCGTTTGCCGAGGCTTGCGAGGGGTTCGATGACGGCGCGGGTGGCGAGCGGTTCGGTGACGGCGGCGATGGCGTCTTCGGGCGTGTCGACGAGTTTCACCATGTCGAAGAACTCGGGCAGGACGGCGGTGTTGGGGCAGACCTGGCCGCATTTTTTGAGTGCCTGCGCCAGGGGTTCCCAGAAGGCGCGGTCGAAGAGAACGATGGGGTAGTCGAGGAATCCGGCGACTTTGAGTCGCCAGACTTCGAGGAGTTCGTCGATGGTGCCGAAGCCGCCGGGGAAAACGATGAGGCCGAGAGCGTTCTGGTAGAGCATCAGCTTGCGGGTGGGCAGGTGCGTGAGCTCCATGGAGATGTCGATGTCGGGATTGATGGCCTGTTCGCGGGGCAGGATGATGTTGAAGCCCTGGGTGAGAGCGCGGACGCCGCGTTTTTCGCGGGCGGCTGCGGCGGCTTCGTAGTCGGCGTGGTCGCGTCCCAGGCGCGCGCGGAATCCTGCGGGCACAGCCGCCATGATGCCGGGGCCGGCGCCGGTTCGGGGTGGGATGTTGGCTTCGGCCAGCAGTTCGCCCATGCGGATTCCGGCCTCGTAGTAGCGGTCGTCGGGTTTGATGCGTGCGCCGCCAAAGAAGGTGACGGCGGGCTCCATTTCGTTGAGCATGGCGAAGCCTTCGTCGAGTTCGTTGACGAGTTCGCGGGCAAGCTCGCTGGAGGAGCCGAAGGATTCGGAGAGTTCGCCCCACAGGCCTCTGGGCTCGGCGGCGGCGGGGAGGGTCGGAGTATCTTGCGCGTTTTTCATAGTCTTCATCGGTCAATATAGATTCAAATCGTTAAGAAATCGTCTTTGTGGTGTGCAGCAGGCGGCCGTGCGATCCGGCGTTGACAGCAAGCGGGGGCATGGGCGAAGTTTGCGCCTGAGAAGCGCGTTGCCGCCGTCGGGAAACGCAAACCATGTCGTAGGTTTATGCGAGAGCGAAGTAGATGCATGTAGGATTTGAACAGCCCATTGAGTTGCCTGTCATTGTTGGAATTGCCGGTGGTACAGGTTCGGGAAAAACGACAGTTTCGCGGAGTGTTCAAAAGAGCCTCGGTGAGAAAAGCTGCATCGTTCAACACGACTGGTATTATCATGACCGCAGCCATTTGACGCCAGAAGAAATGGCGCAGGTAAATTTTGATCATCCGCACAGTCTGGACAACGAGTTGTTGGTGGAGCATTTGCGGGCGCTGAAGTCGGGGCAGGCGATTGAGGCGCCGCAGTATGATTTTGCGCGTCATGTGCGCATGGAAGAGACGGTGCGTGTGGAGCCGCTGCCGGTGATCATTGTGGAAGGGATTTTGTTGTTCGCGCTGCCGGAGCTGCGTGAGGTGTTCGATATCAAGCTGTTCGTGGATACGGACGCTGATATTCGGGTTTTTCGTCGGATTCGCCGGGATATTCGGGAGCGCGGGCGCGATTTTGAGTCGGTGCGCCAGCAGTATTATGACACGGTGCGGCCGATGCACATCGAGTTTGTGGAGCCTTCTAAGCGCTGGGCGGATTTGATCATTCCGGAAGGCGGCAACAACCAGATTGGTCTGGGCGTGATTGTGGAGCGGCTGCGGCGGTTTACGGAGTAGGCGGTGGGCGGCGGGCCTAAATCGACGATAGCTTTGCCGCTTCCCTGGGGATGGCCGAACAAAGGCCTATCCCCAGGAAACCGGCTTCGCTCTCGTGCGATTTATGCCTCGCCGTAGGCGTTGGTTGGTTTGGTGGTGAGTTGGAGTTCGTGGTCGGATCGATGTTGAGTTGGTTCGGTGGTTTGCGTTTTGTGGTTTGGACGTAACAACGAATCCGATGGAGACAGATGATGCGGTTTGCAGTGGTTTTGATGCTGGTGGTTTTTGCGGTGGGTTGTAGCCGGGGCTATGACCGGGCTGGCATTCAAGATCCGGCTAAGAGTCTGGGGACGGCCAATGTGGCGGCGGGGCCGGATGGTCGTGAGCATTCGATGGTGGGGAAGGCCAGCTGGTATGGGAAGAAATTTCATGGGCGGACGACGGCCAGCGGTGAGCCGTACGATATGTATGCGTTTACGGCGGCGCATAAGACGTTGCCGTTTCATACGATTGTGCGCGTGACGGATCCGAAGAGTCGAAAGTCGGTGGTGGTGCGGATCAGTGATCGCGGGCCGTTTACGAAGGGGCGGGTGATTGATCTGTCGTGGGCGGCGGCGTCGGATCTGGGGATGATCGATGCTGGCGTGGTGCCGGTGCGCCTGGAAGTTTTGCAGTGGGGCAATGGGCGGCGGGTGCCGAATAGTTAGCAAATTGTCGCGAGGGAAAAGGCGTGTCTTTCGCGAAGCCGCGAAGGCGCGAAGGAAAAGCGGGGAAAAGCGGGGAAAAGCGGGGAACAGCAAGATGCGAAGAGGGCGAGCGTGAAAAGAGAGGGGGTAATCGTCAGGGAGCAGGGCAGGTTACTGTGGTGGATGTGCAGAATGGGATCCGTTCTGTGGTGTGGGCGTGTTCTGGAGTTCAGAATAGGATCAGTTCGGTGAGGTGATGGCATTCTGGAATGCAGAATGGGTGCAGAGTAGTGAAGTGATGGCATTCTGGATTTCAGAATAGGATCCGTTCTGTGGTGTGGGCGTGTTCTGGAGTTCAGAATCGGATCAGTTCGGTGAAGTGATGGGGTTCTGAAATGCAGAACAGGTGCAGAGCGGTGAAGTGATGGGGTTCTGCAGATTGAAGTAAGGCGAAGGAGGTCGTGGTGGTGAGTTTGAGGCAATTGCTGGGGCGTGGGGCGGATGTGCAGCGGGTGGCGCAGGATCTGGGGCTGGAGGCGAGTGCTCGGCTGGCGGCGCGGTTTTTGGGGGAGAAGCTGGACGCGGAGCGCGGCGCGTTTGCGGGCTGGCAGGTGGTGGTGCTGGAAGCTGTGCTGGAGCGGATGTGCGCGTATGAGGCGCCGGATTTGCCGGGCGTGGTGGAAAGCGGTGCGCTGGATTGTGCGCTGGGGTTTATTGGAGGGATGCCGGACGAGTCGCGGGCGGTGCTGGGGGATTTGCTGGCGGTTTTTGAGTTCGGGCCGCTGGTGCTCGGGGTCGGAAATGGGAACAAGAAGGGGAAGCGTGCGCGGTTTACGCGGTTGGATGCGGCGGCGCAGGATGCGTATCTGGCGTCGTGGGAGAATTCGGGGCTGGCTGCGCGGCGGGCGGCGTTTCGGGGGCTTAAGTCGGTTTGCATGATGGGGTACTGGACGCGTTCTGAGACGTGGGGCGCGATTGGCTATAGTTTTGAGGGCAATCCGGGTGTTCCAGCGCGCTATTTTGTGGCGAAGGATGGTGAATGATGCAGGGAATCGTGTCGCTGGTGGGAAGTCGAGATGTGGTGCGGCTGGAGGCCGAGGTCGTTGTGGTGGGGCTCGGGGCGGGCGGCGGAATGGTGTTTCATGACCTGGCGCTGGCGGGGCTGGATGTGATCGGGGTGGAGGTCGGGCAGTATATTGCGACGGAAGAAATGACGTTGCGCGAGGAAGAAATGATGCCGCGGTTGTTTGCGGAGGGTGGTTCGCGGGCGACGAGTGATTTTGCGATCAATGTCATGCAGGGGCGCGGAGTGGGAGGATCGACGTTGCACAATACGAATTTGTGCAAGCGTTTGCCGGCCGAAATTCTGCAGGAATGGGAGGATGATTACGGGGTGGAGGGCGTGAACGGCCCGGAGTTGCAGGCGGATTTTGCGTCGGTGGAGAGGCTTTTGAATGTGCATCCGGTGCCGGATGCGGATGTGAATCCGAATAATGCGGCGATGGCGCGCGGCGTGGAGGCGCTGGGGTATCGGGGCGGGCGGTTGAGTCATAATCGGGAGGGGTGCCGGGGCTCAGGGTTTTGTGAGGTCGGGTGTCCGAACAATGGCAAGCAAAACGTGGCGAAGGTGCTGGTGCCGCCGGCGCTGGCGAGTGGCGGGCGGATTTATACGGATGTTCGGATTGACAGGGTGCTGACGCGCGGCGGTCGGGCGGTGGGCGTGCGCGGCCGCGTGGTGGAGCAAAATGTCGGGAAGATGGGACAAAGAGACGGCGCGGAGGTGGAGATTCGGGCCAAGCGCGTGGTGCTCTCGGGCAGTGCTACGGGTTCTGCGGCGATTGTGAAGCGTAGCGGTTTGCCGGATCCGTACGGGCTTGCCGGGACGAATCTGCACATGCATCCGGGGGCGATGGTGGTGGGGGTTTTTGATGACGAGGCGGACGGGCTGATCGAGGGGTGGAAGGGCGTGCCGCAGTCGGAGAATTGTACGGAGTTTCTGGAGTTTGGGCCGCGTGCGAAAAATCGCGTCTGGCTGGTTTCTGGTTTTGCGCATCCGGGGGCGTCGGCGGGTTTTTTGCCCGGGTTCGGACGCGAGCACGGCGCGCTGATGCGGATGTATCCGCGCGTGGCGAGTATTATTGCGATGTTGCATGACCATTCGTCGGGGACGGTTTCGCCGGGGCGCGGGGAGAAGGTGCATATTTCGTACCGGTTGACGCGGGCGGATTATGAGCAGATGGCGCTCGGGTTGCGGGAGGCGGCGCGGATATTTCTGGCGGCCGGGGCGACGCGCGTGATGATTCCGCTGGCGCCGCCGCGCTGGGTGACGAGCGAGCGCGAGATCGACCGGATTACGGTTGCGGACCTCGGGCCGTTGTCGCCGGCGATGGTGGCGGTGCATCCGATGTCGACGCTGTGGATGGGGAAAAATCCGAGGCGGTCGGTGGTCAATTCACAGGGCGAGCATCATCAGGTGCGCGGGTTGTTTGTGGCGGACGGGACGTTGTTTCCGACGTGGCTTGG
>JBEBUW010000052.1:0-28571 GCA_040393065.1 Lujinxingia vulgaris
CCGCCGGGCACGATACCGCCCGGGTGTCGGCGGTGTGTGCCGTACGGGTAGCCGGTCGGGGGCGGAGGATGGGGGGAGAAGTGAGGTCAGGCTCCCGTCTCAGGGACAGGAGCCTGCGGGTAGCCGGTCGGGGGCGGAGGATGGGGTGAAAAGTGAGGTCCGGCTCCCGTCTCAGAGACGGGAGCCGGGGCAGTGAATACGTCGAGGAAAGTGAAATGATTGAGGGGGGCTACAGGCCCATGAGCTTGGAAATGATTTCTTTCATGATGTCTGTTGTGCCGCCGCCAATAGAGAGAAGGCGCGCATCTCGCCAGGCACGTGCGACCGGGCCTTCTTCCATGTAACCCATACCACCGTAGAGTTGCAGGCAGCGGTCTATGACGCTCATGGCGGTAGTTCCGACCATGAGTTTGGCCATCGAAATTTCGCGTTGGCAGGGCAGGCCCCGGTTAAAGAGCTCAGCGGCGTGGTAGGCCAGGGTGCGGCACGCCTCGAGTTCGGTTTCCATGTCGACGAGCTTGTGGCGTGTCACCTGAAAGCCGGCCAGGGTACGGCCGAATACGTGGCGTTCGCGGCAGTATTCGATCGTGTGGTTGAGCACGATCTGGGCTGCTGCGATGCCGGTCAGTGCTGTAACCAGGCGTTCGCCCTGGAAGTTTTGCATGATGTAGTAGAAGCCATGGCCTTCTTCGCCCAGCATGTAACTTGCGGGGATGCGGCAGTTTTCGAAGAACAGCTCGGCGGTGTCGGAAGTGTGGTTGCCGATTTTCTCGAGTTGCTTTCCAACCGCGAATCCTGGGGTGTCGGTGGGAAATAAAAACAGGCTGATGCCGCCGTAGCGATTCTCGGCGTCGGTACGCGCAGCGAGCGTGAGGAAGTCGGCCCGGGCGCCGTTGGTAATCCAGGTTTTCTGGCCGTTGATGATATAATCATCGCCGTCGGCTACGGCAGAAGTTGTCAGGCCGGCAACATCACTTCCAGCGTCGGGTTCGGAGATTGCCAGGGCAGCGATTTTTTCGCCGCGAATTGCAGGGATCAAGAATTCTTCTTTCTGGGCCTGTGTGCCGAGCTCGTCAATGATCGGTGTGGCCATGTCGGTATGAACGAGGATCGATGTTGTCAGGCCGGACATGTTGGCGTGGGGGAGTTCTTCGGCCAAAACAGCTGTGTGCCAGATGTTGCCGCCTGATCCTCCGAGTTCTTCGGAGTAACGACATCCCAAAAATCCGAGTTCAGCCATTTGGGTGAAGACTTCGCGCGGGAATCCGCGTGCGGCTTCCCAGGTGTCTGCATTTGGGGCCAGTTCGCGAGCACAGAAGTCGCGTACAGCTTTGCGGAACATATCATGTTCTTCGGTGAACTGAGGAAATTTCTTCATGGGACGGTGCTCCGTGCATTATTGATTGTGTTTTTTAGGTGTTCGGTGCAGCGGAGTTTAGCCGGGACAATACCTAATGACAAGAACAGGCGCTTCTATACTTTCCGGGTTGAGTCAATTCAGGTCTGTAGGCTCCTGATCGCTTTTGAGACCGGTTCGCGCGAGGTCGGGTTCTTTTATAATTTGTCATAAATTTCGATGGAATCGGTTACAAATGGTACGTAGTTATTGGCTCGGCTCCCGTCTCAGAGATGGGAGCCGACGTAGTGTTGGTGCGGGTTTGAGGATATTTAGACGCCCCAGGGGTAGGTTTCTGGAACTTCATGGAGGTCGGTGGGGATGTGGAGGGGCCGAAGAGCTGTTGTTTGGTCAAAATAGAGAAATGCGTCGTAGCGTTGGGGGAGTACGGTGAGGACGTAGTTTTGAAAGGCATCGGTGGCGGGTTGGTAGACGACGCCGATGGCGCGATGTCCTCGGGGCGATTGTACGGCCGAGTTCGAGGAAACCTGGTCGCAGAGCAGGAGTTGGTTGCGGGAGCTGGCGAGGTGGAAGGCATGTTCCCAGCTGTCGTTGGGTGCGGGGGGGACGGGCATCGATTGCATGGGAGCGCCCCAGCTTCGGGCTGCGATGACGGAGCCCTGGTAGGTGCCAAAGCCGACGAGTGCGACTTGATCTTCGCCGTAGTGTTCACGGGCGAGCTGGCCGAGATTGAACATGCCGCCGCGGGCCATGGAGGTAGCGCGGGCGTCGCCGATGTGGGTGTTGTGGGCCCAGACGATGGCTTTGGAGTCGGGACCGTGGTGGGCTAAGAGATCGTCGAGGGTGTGCATCATGTGGAGATCACGGATGTTCCAGGCGTGGGGACCGCCCTGGATCATGGTGCGGTAGTAATGTTCGGCATTGACCAGAATGGCGGCATTTTGTTCGAGATCGAAGCGTTGGCGGTCGGTCATTTGTTGGATGGTGCGGTGGCGAAGGCGTTTGAGGAGTGTGACGACTTCGTGTTCGCAGGAAGCGCCGACGATGGAGGTGGCCTGGGCGTAGGCCTGTTCGTTGCGTCCATAGGGCTCGAAACAAGTGGTGGCCTGATAGGCTAGATCGAGCATCTTGGGTTGGAACTCTTCGAGGTAAGCGATGACCATTTCCATGGATTCCCAGAGGCTGTAGACATCGAGTCCGAAGAATCCGGCTTTTTTAGGGGTTTGAGCGTGATCCTGATTGTATTGCTTGAGCCACTGGATGAAGACCGCGACTTCCAGATTGGCCCACATCCAGGTTGGCCAGCGTTCAAAGTTGTAGAGGACGTCTCTGGCGCGGACGTTTTCCGGCGTAAAATCTTTGATGAAATCGTCGATGCGGTGGCAGTCAGGCCAGTCGCCTTCAACGGCAATGAAGTCGAAGTCGTGTTCGGCGATCAGGCGTTTGCTCAGGTAGGCACGCGCTGTGTAGAACTGCGAAGTTCCATGGGATGATTCTCCGAGCAGGACAACGCGGGCGTTTTTGATGCGTTCAAAGAGCGGGTCCAGATCGGAGGCTTGTTCGATGGGATGACTGAGATGACGTAGTTCCTGGGCGAGTGTCTGGATGTCTTGCTCAGATTGAAGGATCATGAAGAGACTCCACTTCGGCATGGTCACCCTGGGCGGGCAGGTTCAGGTACTGAGAAAACCAGTTTGCGGCCTGTTCGGCGACGTTTTCGAGGGCTCCGGGCTCGGAAAAGAGGTGCGTTGCGCCGGGAATGATGGAGAGGTGGATGGGAGCCTGGATAAGCTGGATGGCTTGCTGATTGAGGGTGATGACCTGGGTATCCTGGCCGCCGACCAGGAACAGACCGGGGACGCGTAAGGATTGCAGGGCTTTTTGGCCGGCCAGATCAGGACGGCCGCCTCGTGACACGATGGTTCGGACGGCATCGGGGCGAAGCGCCGCTGTGCGGATCGCAGCGGCGGCACCGGTACTGGCTCCGAAAAGACCAATCCGTAACTTGTGCGTCAGTTCGTTCAGGGTGAGCCAGTCCACGGCGCCGGTCAGGCGTTCGGTCAAGAGATGGATGTCAAAGCGGAGATGGCGTGTGACGCGGTCGATGCTTTCTTCCTGCTGGGTGAGTAAATCGATGAGCAGGGTGGCCAGCCTGTGTTTGTGGAGTGCGTCGGCAACAAAGCGGTTTCGCACGCTGAAGCGACTGCTTCCGCTGCCGTGTGCAAATAAAACGATGCCCTGACAGTAGGCTGGCATGGCCAGGTTGCCTTCGAGCACGACGTTATTGGTCGTAATGTGGACCAGGGACTCGCGCATGATTTGCTCTCCTTGCTTGAACTTGTGTCACGTATTTCGATGGCTCAGAATCCTGGTTGTTTTCGGCATTGGGGAGGTTTGAAGGTGTGGGTGCGTGCTGTGAAAAGTCCTTAAAAGTCGGGAAAGATCTCCTGGTTGGATACGTCCTCGGAGCGTTCGGTACGGTCATAGGCGCGGGCGAGTAGGTCGCTTACTTCCTGGTCGGTGGTCTGGGTGAAGTCGTCGTACCAGGTTCCGACACCGAAAAACGGCGCCGGTTTTTCCAGGCAGATGATTTCGTCGACGTGTTGTTGAATGGCGTTGCAGGCTTCGCTGGCGGCGACGGGAACAGCCACGATAAGTTTGTGTGGGTTTTTCGCGCGAAGGGCCTGGACGGCAGCGAGCATGGTGGCGCCGGTGGCCATGCCGTCATCGATCAGGATGAGGATGCGGTCGCTGACGCGAGGTTGTGGGCGGTAGCCCCGGTAGGCGCGTTCGCGGCGGATGACTTCGGCGCTTTCGCGTTCAACGATATGTTGGAGGCTTGCGGTGGAGAGACTCAGGGCGCGGATGATGTCCTGGTTCCAGACGATGGTTCCACCGCTGGCAATCGCTCCCAGGGCGAGTTCAGGTTGGCCGGGAGCACCGAGTTTGCGCACGATGAAGACGTCGAGTTGGGCCCCCAGTGCGCGGGCAACTTCGAAGGCAACGGGAACGCCTCCGCGTGGCAGAGCAAGGATGAGCGGGTTTTCGGAGCTGAATCGGGAGCCATAGTGGGAGAGTTTTTCGGCCAGAAGTTGGCCTGCATCGACACGGTTTTTGAACAACATGACTTACGCCTTGAAAGTTTACAGCTACGTCGGTGCAGCTAGTGGAAGTGTGGTGGTGAGAGCAGAGGCGTCTGCAACGCTGTCGGGTCTGCACGTGGCTGGAATGTAAACACGTTCAAAAACAGGCAGTTTGGTTTTTGCGACGGGCGGTGAATTGTGGCGAGAGAAGCGCGCGAAAGATGCCGCAGAGTTGGCGAAGGGGATTGGGGAAAGAGCTTGGATTATGATGGTTTGAGCGTGCTGTGCGGGACTTTTCTGGGGGAGGTGGTTACTTGACAGAAATGGTATGGCGTGGTCAATCGTTTGGAAGATTGCCAGGGGTTTTCATTCCATCTAACTTGGAGAATTCTACAGATGTCGACATTTCTAAATACGGGACTTCCTCTTTTTTCTGATCTTGCTTTCAAAGTGGCAGATATGTCGCCGGCAACGGTGGCTTTTGGTCGCAAGGAAATCGAGCTTGCGCAGGTAGAGATGCCTGGGCTGATGGCGCTTCGCGCGCAGTATGCGGAGAAGCAGCCGCTGAAAGGTGCGCGGATTGCGGGCTCGCTGCATATGACGATTCAGACGGCGGTTTTGATCGAGACGCTGGTTGCGCTGGGTGCCGAGGTTCGCTGGGCGTCGTGCAATATTTATTCGACGCAAGATCATGCAGCGGCTGCGGTTGCTGTCGGTCCGAACGGCACGGTAGAAAATCCGAAGGGTGTGCCTGTATTTGCGTGGAAGGGCGAAACGCTGGAGGAATACTGGTGGTGCACGTTCCAGATTCTGAACTGGCCGGATGGCAAGGGGCCGAATTTGATTCTGGATGACGGCGGTGATGCGACGCTCGTGGTGCACAAAGGTCTGGAATTCAACAAGGCCGGTGCGGTGCCTTCGCCAAAAACGGCGGACAATCGTGAGTATGCGATTATTCTGTCACTGCTGGAGCAAATTCAGGCGGCCAATCCCGAGTACTGGGGACCGGTTGCGCAGTCGATTCGCGGCGTAAGTGAGGAGACGACGACGGGTGTGCATCGTCTGTACCAGCGTCAGCAGGACGGAACGCTGTTGTTCCCGGCGATCAACGTGAACGACGCTGTTACGAAGAGCAAGTTCGACAATATTTATGGCTGCCGTCATTCGTTGGTGGACGCGATAATGCGTGCAACGGACGTGATGTTGGCCGGTAAGCGCGTTTTGGTTTGCGGTTACGGAGACGTGGGCAAGGGCAGCGTGCAGTCGATGCAGGGACAGTCGGCCAAGGTTGCGGTGACGGAAATCGATCCGATTTGTGCTTTGCAGGCTTCGATGAGCGGTCTGGATGTCATCACGGTCGAGGATGCGCTGGATCGTAATTACGATGTTTATGTGACGGCGACCGGAAATTATAACGTCATCACGGCTGAGCACATGAAGCGCATGAAGCACAATGCGATCGTGTGCAACATCGGTCACTTCGATAACGAAATCGACATGGCCGGCCTGGAAGCGATGCGTGAGCGCGGCGAAGTCGAGAAGATCGAGATCAAGCCGCAGGTTCACGAGTGGAAGTTCAAGGAAACCGGTCGCAGCATCATTGTGCTGGCCGAAGGCCGCCTGGTGAACCTGGGTTGCGCAACGGGTCATCCGAGCTTTGTGATGTCCGCTTCGTTTACCAACCAGGTACTTGCACAGATGGAGCTTCATGCGAACGCCGAAGCGTACGGAAAAGACGTCGTGACGCTGCCGAAGAAGCTCGATGAAATGGTGGCTTCGCTGCACCTTGCGAGCCTGGGCGTGAATATGACGAAGTTGACGCCGGTGCAGGCCGAGTATCTGGGAATTTCCGCCGAAGGGCCTTTCAAGCCGGATTACTATAGATACTAATTTTTTAGGTCGACGGTTCTAAATCGGCGAGCGGTTGAGTGCCCGGTTTGCGTGGAGAAACGCGAACCGGGCTTTTTTGTGGGTTTGGGGGCAGGGGAATCAGTGCAGGGGAATCAGTAGGGTTTCATGTTGCCGAGCATCCAGGGTGTTCCGAAGCGGTCGACGACGGCGCCGAATTTGTTGGCGTAGAAGGTTTCTTCGAGCGGCATCGCGATTTCGCCGTTGTCAGCCAGCGCGTTGAAGACACGCTCGACTTCCTCGGGGGTGTCGAGGGCGACGAACAACGAAGTGCCCCGGGGCTTCTGGTAATACTGGGAGGTTGCGTCGGAGGCCTGGACTTCCTGGCCAGCAATGTTGATGGAAGCGTGCGCGACTTTGTTCTGGAAATCGGCCGGGAAGTGTTCTGCTTCGGGGGTTTCGTTGATGCGGGTGATGGACGTGATTTTGGCGTTGAAGAGTTTTTCGTAGAACTGAAAAGCGACTTCGCACTGACCAGCGAAGACCAGATAGGGAGAGAGTTGCATGGCGGACTCCTGTCGGGTGCCTGGGGTCGAAGGATTCTCAAGGATATACGATATACGATGTGCAGCCTGTGTGCTGTGGAGCAGGTGGCGCACGGGGTGAATCCTAAACACGTCCGGTGGTTTGCAGTGTGGTCGGGCGCAAGGCGTCGAGGCTGGCGGCGAGCTGAAGGAGTTTGTGGTTGAGATTCTTGAGTTCGGTGCGGTCGGCGTCGACCCGGTTGAGTTGCTGATAGAGTGCGGTTTTTTGATCGATGAGTTCTGCGGACTGATCGGTGTCTGTAGTCCGGGCGAGCTGTGCGTCGATTCTGGCGAGTTGGTCGAAGATGGTGGCCTGGTTCTGGGTGGTGAGTCGGGTTTCGAGCTGGCTGATGTGGGTGGCCAGGTCGGTGGCCCGGGCGAGGATTGTGCGGGTTTGTTCTGCGTCGGTTTTCTCGTCGAGATGGAGCAGGGTGAGGAGGATGCGTTCGTAGGTTGCGCGCACGCGATTGGAGCGAAGCTGGTGGTAGAGCTCGGCGTGTTTTTCGTTGATAAGATGATGTTGGAGATCCGGGTCGGTCTGGTTGAATTGCAATAAGTAGTTTTCCTGGAAAGCTAACTTTCCAAGTGTCCAGGAGTGATTGAAGTTAAGGAGATGTGGGAGCGCAGCGAAGAAACCTGTAATAGAGGCCAGGGAAGCAAAGAAAAAGAAGTTCTGAAGCAGGAGAGCTCTTGGTACATCGGGCAGGATCTTGCTTACAACGAGGGTTCCATAGACGGCTATGATGATAGAGATCAGGGAGATGATTGCCGGGACTTTCTGGATGAGCTGGATCTTCTGGAGGCGTTGGCTGAGAAAGTTCCATTGATGCAGGAGCCTGGTGTGTTCCTCGGAACCTCTGGCTGCGAGTGTGCGCTGAAAGGCTCGGGTGAAAATACCTTTTTTACCGAGTTCATAGCGGATGTTTTCGGCTTCGGAAAAGGTAAGATTGCTGGCGAGTGGTATTTCTTCGGAACGATAGAAGGTTCCGGAGCGGCCGGCGGAAATTTTATGTTTGCGTTTGTTTGAACCGTTGGTTTTCTTGAGGAATTGAATGAGTAGTTTTTCGTGTGGAACCTGTTCTTCTTGCTCGCTCAGACCGGGTAGAAGCATGAATTTACGTTTGTTCTTTTTGCCGGTTAGCTTCTTTTGTCTTTCCTGGTTTTCTTGTTCTTTTTGTTGTTCCAGTTCTTCGAGTTCAGCAAGGAATTCAGGGGCAATTTTTGTGTGATATTTCTGAAGGATTGCCGTGATTTCGTTGTGATAATTCTGGCTGATGAGGGGATTGGAGGGAGCCGGGAGGGAGAATCTTGCGGCTGGCAGGTAGAGATTCCAGTCGGTGGGTTCCGGGTTGGTTTGCTGGTTGTTTTTGAGTTGTTCCCAGAGTTCGGAGTGGGCCGGTTTGATGAGTTCGTGGCTTGTCTCTCCGTTGAGGGCCAGGCTCATTTCCCGGGCGGAAGCGAAGCGGTCTTCGGGGAGTTTGGCCATGGCGCGGCGGAGCGTTTCGGCGATGTGCGAGGGGACGCCCCGGGTGAAGACGCGGACATCGGCGACGGGTGCTTCGCGGTGTAACTGGATGACGCCAGCGGCAGTTTCGCTGCGGTAGGGCAGGCTGCCGCTGAGCAATTCGAAGAGGGTGATGGCCAGGCTGTAGAGATCGGCGCGGGCGTCGGTGGAGAAGTCTTCGAATTGTTCCGGGGCGCTGTATTCGACGGTTCCCATGGCGGAATCGGGGCGCGTGAGGGCGATGATTTCGTCGGTTTCTGCCAGGCCAAAGTCGATGAGTTTTGCGACGCGGGTTTGTGGATCCCAGAGGATATTGTGGGGTTTTATGTCCTGATGAATGATGCCCAGATCGTGTGCCATCTGGAGGGCGGAGAGGACCTGGGTGCCGATCTCGACGACCTGTTCGCGGGGCAGAGGGCCGTGGCGTTGCAGGTGTTCTTTGAGGTCGCTGAAGCCGTGCACTTCCATGACCAGGCCGAGCATTTCCGGGGTTTCGTGCAGGCTGTAGATGCGAACAATATTGGGGTGTTCGAGCTGCCGGGCGATCGTGACTTCTCGCCGGAAGTGCTCAACGATGATGGGGTATTCGCGCAGGTGGTCGTAGAGGACTTTGATGGCGACTTCGCGTTCGGTGTGGGTGTCGAAGGCGCGGTAGACGGTGGCCATGCCGCCGCGGCCGAGGATTTCGCCGAGCTGGTAGCGGTCGCTGGAGGGCGTGGATGTTCGGGTGGGCAGGGCCGTGTCGTTGCGTGTGTCGTTCATGGGTTCTCCAGCAGCTCGAGGACTTCGCGTTCGGCGTCGAAGCGGATTTTGAGTTCGGTGATTTCTTCTGCGACGAGTTCAAGCGAGGGGAGTTGGGCGTGATTGAATTGCGCCTGCAGGTCGAGCAGGGTGGCGCGGACGCGGAGCAGGTGGCCTTTGAGGAGGTTGGTTTCGTAGATGGTGGCGTCGAGGGAGGCCATTTCTTCGTAGAGCGCGACGCGTTGTTGGATGAGGGGTTCGGTGAGGTAGACGTCATTGGCGTCTGCGATCTGAGCGTCGAGCCGGGTGATGGCGTCGAAAAGCTCGGCGGTGTTTCGTGGTGGTGTGAGTTGTTGCTGGTTGTTTCTGCTGGCGCTGGAGCGGCCTTGTCGGGGGGCTGCGGTCGCCGCGGGTGTTTGTAATAAGGCGAGTCTTTTCAGGATGGTGCCGGTGTGTTCGAGCATGGGCTGGAGTTGTTCGCGCAGGGCGAGCACGGGGATATCGGGGCGTTGGAACAGTCGTACGGTGAGCTCGAGCACGGCGTGAAACTCTTGTTGGAGAGCAGGGTCGCGCAGGCTGAGGAGCGTCTGTGTTGTGCCCGGTGGCAGGACGTTGTCGATGACACGGTGGTGGAGCTGCCAGAGTCGTTGCCCGGGGATGCGGGCCTGGCTGAAGGAGGGGAGGGTGTATTCTTCGGAGTGCAGGGTACTGGCGTAGAGGTCACTCAATGATTGATAGGCTTCGGAGGTGGACGCAATGAATGGTTTGGACAGAAAAGCCGCGCAACTTGCGGCAAAAAACATGGAGGTATGGAGCCAGGGGATGGCCACATTTTCTGCCAGCGGGATGCCGATGGTAGCGAGTGCAATGAGAACAAAAACGGCGGCCGTGACATTGGCGATGCGCTGGTTGGTGCGGGGATCCGGGAGCGGGGGCGTTTTGAGGCTTTGCTCGGCGGTGGAGGTGGACAGTTCCGCGGAGTGCTGGAGCATGGCCAGGGAAGGTGGCGCGAGGGGGCTGGTCTGTTGGATATCGCCGATGAAGCACGGGATGTTTCGTTCTTTGAGGAGTTTTTCTATGCGTTCGGCATCTTGCCGGGTGAGCGAATCGAACAAAATGTAGGGAGGCACGGCGTCCCGGGGGCCGGGAAGAAAGAGGCGTCGTGTGTCTTCGTAGGAAAGGAGCAGCGTATGCAAGGCTCTGACTTGTTCGGTCGTCAGGCTGATGGCTTCGGTATTGGTTTCAAACCAGACGTCTCGTTTGAAGGTCATGTAGGGGGAAATGATCTGGACAAAGTAGCTGCCCCGGCCGGGTTGTTCGATGAGCTGGCTGAGGGTGTGCTGGCAGTAGACGCAGTGGTTCAGGCCCTGGATGAGGTTGCGTTTGCATTGCGGGCAGGGCTGCGGGGTGTGGTTTTCGAGCGCGTGCCAGACTTGCTGGTCGTAGCTTCCAAGGAGTGCATTCAGGAGCTGGGAAGCGGTGGCAAAGCGCAGGGCAGGGTCGGGTGCCAGGGCGCGCAGGATGGCGTGTTGTAAGGGGTTATGCTGGCCTTGCAGGGCGTTTTCCAGGTTTTGTTGCAGATCTTCGAGATAGTTTTTTCGGGTTGCGAAGGCCAGACTTGAGGCCGTGCGACCGTCGTGGAGTGTTCGAGCGGTGACGAGTTCGTAGAGCATGGCGCCGATGGAAAAGATATCGGCCTGGGCGTCGATGGGTTTTCCGAGGATGGCTTCGGGCGCCATGGTTTCGAGCGTTCCCAGCACGCGGGTGTGCATGGTGAGGCCGACGAGTTCATCGACGCGGGCCAGTCCGAAGCCGATGATTTCGATGCGGTCGTCGTTCTGGTCGTCCAGGATGACGTTGATGAGGCTGAGATCGCGGTGGAGGATGCCCCGGGAGTGTGCCTGTTCGATGGCCTCGATCATGGGGCGGGCGATCTGGATGACGCGTTCGGCGGGCATGGGGCCGTGGGTGCGGACCCAGGATTTGAGATCCTGGCCGGGCGCGTATTCCATGACCAGGGCCAGGTGTTCGGGCGTGTCGATGATGTCGAAGATGCGAACGATGGCTTCATGATCGAGGCGTTGGACGGCGGCCATTTCGCGCCGGAATCGCTGGACGACGGAGGTCTGGGTGCGCAGGTGCGGCTGAAGGATTTTCAGGGCGACGAGCTGGTCGGTTTGCAGGTCGCGTGCGCGGTAGACGGTGGAAAGGCGGCCCTGCCCGAGGAGTGTTTCGGCCTGGTAGCGATTCTGGAGTGTGAAGAGTGTCATGGAGCAACCTTGCGGGGGTAGAGCCGGAGCTTGGAAGGGATAGTGTTAGCAAGGTTGGGCGGCAGGGGACAAGAGAGGTTTTGGGGGAGGCAGCAAAGGCGTGTCTCTTCGCGAAGCCGTGAATTTTCGCGAAGCGAAGGCAAGAAGGTCGAATTTGAGTTCGGCTTTGTTTTATGCGCCCCGGAAGGGTTTTTGAAATGAAAAGTCCTTGCCGGGCTGCCCGGCGCGTATGGTGACGAGGCTGTAAAGGCTGCGGGGCAGGCCGGCGTGTATGGTGGCGGTGCGTTGAAGGGTTCCGGGCAGGCCGGCGTGTATGGTGACGAGGCTGTAAGGGCTGCGGGGCTGCCCGGCGTGTATGGTGGCGGTGCGTTGAAGGGTTCCGGGCAGGCCGGCGTGTATGGTGGCGGTGCGTTGAAGGGTTCCGGGCAGGCCGGCGAGGAAGTTGCGCGGGTTTTGGGGCACGCCTGGCTGTTCGGAAGCCATTTCAGGGCGTTCGGGGAGAAAATGAGCGTTTTGGGGGGCGGTTTTAGTGGGTGGCGGAGGTGGAGAAAAGATTGATGATGGTAACGCCGACGATGATGAAGGCGATGCCGAGGATGGCGGGGGCGTCGAGTTTCTGGCCGAAGACCAGCCAGCCGATGGCGGAGATGAGGACGATGCCCAGCCCGCTCCAGATGGCGTAGGAAATGCCGACGGGGATTTCGCGTAGCGTTAAGGAGAGCAAAAAGAAGGCGCCGACGTAGCAGAAAAGCATGGCCAGGGAGGGGCCGAGGCGGGTGAATTGCTGGGATGCCTGGAGTGCGGAGGTGCCGGCGACTTCGAGGAGAATGGCACCGAAAAGGGCGGCGTAGGTGGAGAGGTTTGCCATGTGGGAAGTGCTCCGATTTGCGTGGTGTTTTTACAAGGTAATACGGTTTGCATTGTACGCAATTGGAGCCGGTTGGGCAGGCACGATTAGAAGAATCGTGCGCCGAGGGTGAAGCCGGGCCAGATGGCCAGGTGGACGACGTCGTCCTTGTCGGTGAGTTCCCAGTGTCTGGCAGGGGCGAAGATCTCGCCGCCGCGGCCGACGAACTGCAGGGTTGCGGTGGGGCCGCCAAAAAGAGCGAAGTTGTCGGTGATGTTCCAGGTGAGCATGGGGCGCACTTTGTGGAGGGCGTGGGTTTTGGACCAGCCGTAGTCGAAGTCGACGACCTGGGTGACGGTGCCGTCGATGGAGAATTCCAGGTTGCGGCTGAGTCTGGTGCGCCAGCCAAGGCCCAGGCTGAAGGCCAGGCCGGGGTTGCCGCTTTTCATGATGCGCGAGCCTACCGAGTAGGTGTTGTAGATGGATTTGCTGCCGTGGCGCAGGCCAATCATGGCCAGGCCGTCGTCGGCGGCGAAGACTTCCATGTTGGTGAAGCCGTCGGCGTAGATGCTGAGCAAACCGATGCCGACATCGGCACTTCGGGCGATGTTGACGACGCCGAGCTGCAGGCCGTGGACGTCTCCGGCAGCGATGTTGACGGGGGCTATTTGCACGCCGCGTACGTCGTCCGCGATATTGAGGGCGCCGGCGATCTGTACGCCGTTTACGGGGCCGGCGGTGGCGTTGACGGCGCCGGCCAATTGCAGACCGCGCATGGATTCGCGGGTGATGTTGGTGGCGCCGGCGATCTGTATGCCGTTGACGGCTCCGGCGGTGATGTTGACGGCGCCGCCGATTTGCAGACCGCGCATGGATTCGCGGGTGACGTTGGCCGCGCCGCCGATCTGTACGCCTCGGGTAGAACCGCCGACGATGTTGGCGGAGCCGCCGATTTGCACGCCGTTCACGTCGCCGCCGACGAAGTTGGCCGCGCCGCCGATCTGAACGCCGGAGGTATAGCCGGTGGCGATGTTGAGGGCGCCGCCGATTTCCAGCACATCGCTGCCGTGGCTGATGCCGCCGATGATATTCAGCGACAGGGTGCGGCGCATTTCGGGGTTGCCGCTGGACATGCCCACGTAGGGAAGCAAATCGGCTCCGAAATAAACGGCCGGGGGCGCTTCGGCGTCGGTGGTGGCATCGGCCACGCTGCTGCCTCGGCGGCGTGTGGGTTCCTGGGAAACTTGCTCAAAATCCATGAAGGTGAGTTGCGTGGTGCGGCCCTGTCGCATGTTTGCGGTGGCCTGGTAGACCTTGTCGTTGTGTTCCAGGGTGACTTCGTAGGTGGCGGAGGGCAGGCCGAGCTCCAGCGGGCGGCCAGGGTATTTGGTCATTTCGGCGACCAGGCGGCCGTCGGGCTGGCTGCGAAAGAACAGGCGGCCTTGCATGTGTCGGTCGATTTGCAGGACCGCGTTGGTTTGCTGGAGTTCGGTCAAAACCAGGTCGCTCTGGCCGGTCATCTGGATGTCGTAGGCCGGGTGCTGGGCGCCGCTGAAGGCGCGCTGGGTTCTGGCGAGTGTTTCGTCGAAGGCGTGGCGGTAGGCTTCGTTCAAGGTGACGCGGCGGTCGCCGGAGGAGTCGGCCGCGCCGCGTAGTCCGGCGATGAGATAATAGGTGAAAAAGGAGGCGCCGATGGCGTCGGATTCCTGGGAGGCTTCGGTGTCGGAGCTTGAGGTCAGGATCGCCATGCCCTGGGCCTGACCGGATTGGTCGCTCAGGAATGCGGGCATGCGTTGGCCGCCCTTGGTGCGGGTGGCTGCGCCGGCGGCGCAGGAATCGAGGATGACGACCTGGACATCGGCCGGGACGTCGGCCAGCCAGCCGCGGAGTTCTTTGTAGGGAACGTGGTCCGTGCCGAGCAACAGGCCGTGTTCGTTGGAATGGCCGGAGTAGTAGAAAACCAGCTCGGTGCGGCGGCCCCGGGCCTGTTCGCTGGCGATGTTGGCGCGCATCTGGTCGATGCTTTGTTTGAGTTCGCTTGCGCGCGGGTCGGCCAGCAAGACGTGGTCTTCGGATTGGACGCCGCCCATTTCGACGAGCACCTGGCCGACGGCCTCGGCGTCGGTGTTGGCGTAGCGCAGGCGAACCAGGTCTTTGCCGCCATCGTTGGCGCCGACCGTCAGTGCAAATCTGCGGGTGGTATCCGGCGCGTCGTATTCGCCGGAGGTGCCGGGTGCGGCGGCCAGCTCGGCGGGAGAAATGGTCAAAACAGAAGCAGCCAACAGACTAAGAAAAAGAATCAGCAGAGTGTTTTTCATTGTTTTTCAACCAGGAAATCTGTCCAGGACAGATCTTCAGACAGGGTAAGAGGAGCGGTGTCGGCATCGGATTGTCGGGCAAGTTCTTCGAGCGCATCGAGAATGGCGCTGGAATCGAGCGGAGCATCCGAGGTGATGAAGAAAAAGCGTTCAAAGTCGGGCGCGTCGTCGAGCTGGTAGCTGTGGTTGAGCGTGGAGGCGCCCGGGGCAAGGCTTGTGTCGCCGCCTTCGAAGTCGGGAAAATGCAGGGTGGTCTGCTGGCGTCCGTCGATCGAGACGATGACGCCGTGGGGGGCGCCGGCGGCCTGGAAGCGAACCTGGAGGCGGTCGCCGGCGGAAACCGCCGCGTTGTTTTCCAGGCGTTCGGGGCCGGTTTCGGTTTGCCGCCAGATTTGCAGGGCGGGGCCGGTGCCTTTGTAGCGGATGCCTGGCTCGGGCGCGAACACCTGCGGGGTTGTAGGGGCGTTGGTTTCGGGCTGATCGTCAGAAGGCATGTTGGTCGGTAGTACCAGCACGGCGATGAGTGCTGCGGTGAGCGTCGTTGCGGTAAGTGCCGCGGCAAAATAACGAGGTTTTGCCGGTGCTTTGCGAGGTGTCTTCTGGAGTTCAGCCTGAACGCGAGCGGCCATCATCTGCGGCGGGTACCGGGCCAGAATCTCGGCGTTGGAGGCTTCGATTTCGGCTTTCACCTGTTCGGGGGAGCGGTTGCTGGCGCGCAGTGCGTTTTCGATTTCGTTTTGTTCATCGGCGTCGAGTTCGCCGAGCGCGAAGCGCTCAAGCCGGTAACTCGATAGTTTTGTGGGTGTTTTATGCATCCTATGCCTCACAGGTTGAGTCCCTGACGTTCGAGCGATGCGCGCAGTTCACGCAGCCTTTTGCGTACGCCCGACACGGACATTCCGGTGGCCCGGGCCACTTCTTCGTAGGTCATTTCTTCGAGCCAATACATCGCTGCAATTTCGCGGGTCGATGTTTTCTGGCGGTGAAACAGACGCTCCAGCAGGTTGCGAGCTTCGACCGAATCGCCTTCGTCGAGCCGGGCGATCTGGTAGATGAGCTCTCCGCCGCTTGTTTCGGGGCGGCGGCCGGTGGCCCGGATGCGGTTTAAGCAAACGTTGGTGGCCATGCGGTACAACAGGCTGGAGGGTGCGTCGGCGACGAGGGTTTTGTGGTTTTCGAGCACGCGCACAAAAACTTCTTGTGTGGCGTCGAGGGCGTCGTCTTCGTTGGTGAGTAGCTGGCGGCAGCGCCGCAGGACCATCGGGCCGTAACGGGTGTAGAATTGTTCAACATCAATTTTCATGGGGGGTCATTTATTGGTTTTCTAAAACAGGTCAGTGCCGGCCTTCCTATAGCGTGAAACACCGGGGCGGGGAAAATGTGTCACTTTTATTTTGTTGTGGGTGGGTGTTGGTGGTCGGGAGGAGAGAAAAGCAAGGCAAAAGGCGCACGCGAAGGCGCGAAGGCGCGAATTAGCGCGAAGGAAAAGCTAAATGAAAAGCAGGGTAAAGGCGTGGCTTGCGCGCAAGCGTGAAGGATAAGGCAATGTATAAAAGCGGCCCGGCGCCCCGCAAAGAGACGGGAGCCGGGCCAGTGTTTATGCGGTTTGGGGGAGTTTCAGGGGGATTAGAAGCCCTGGGAAACGGTGATGCCGCGTTTGGGTGTGTGAGGGTAGGTTTTGTGGTGTGTGGTGGCGTGCGTTTTTTATTTGAAAACGGGGGCGGGGACGGTTACGGGGGGGGATTGTGGGTAGAGGGGGGAAACGTGGTGTAAATAAAGGCCCGGCTCCTGTCTCAGAGACGGGGGCCGGGCCAGTGTTGGTGCGGGGTTTGTGGGAGTTTCAGGGGGATTAGAAGCCCAGGGAAATGGTGATGCCGCGTTTGGGGGCCGGGGCGGGGGCGGGCTTGTGGACGACGACGGTGCGCGTTTCATGGACGGTGGTGCGCGGTGGGCCGACGGGGGCCGGGCGCGTGTTGTGGCGCGGTGGTGCGGGGCGGTAGGCGGGCCGGGCGACGGCTACCTGAAGAACGTCGCCGCGCTGGCGTCCGTATTCGATGCGGTTGATGTGGGCGCGGCCGCGTTGTCCGTGGAGTTCTACGAAGACGTCGTTTTCGCGGTCCAGGCGTGCGTTGCGGATGACGAGTGTGCCGGTGCGGTTGTGGAGGCGTTGGGTGGCCAGGGTTTTTGCGTGGCCACGGCGGTGATTGCGGGAGGCGTAGACTTCAAGGGTCGGAGTGATGTCGTTGCGTTGGATTTTCCTCCAGTCATTTTTCTTGATGGAGTAATGCACGGTCAGACGGTCGCGGTCTTGTTGCACGTGGATGGAGTCGAATTCGACGTTGATTTTCTGGGCGTGGGCATCGGAAGCGAAACCAAACGTGGTGATGGTAAACGCGGCAAGCAGCAAGACGGCCAGGCCGGAGAAGATGTTGGATTCTTTGAGGATGTTGGTCGAAATCATGGTGTGCTCCATTGATTAGGTTCTTTGCGAACACTGTTTTGCAGAATAGAGAGCGTTGGGTCTGTGTGCTCTCGTTGTGCTGGTAAGTCAGACCGCGAAGGTGGCAAGTATATTCATTGGGATTTGTCGGGGGCGGTTTGTAGAGGGTATGTGGGGGGCGAAATTGGGACGGAAAATGTGGCTCTGTCCCCGTCTCAGAGACGGGAGCCGGGCCAGTGTTTATGCGGGTTTTGGGGTGGTGGCGCACGATCCGGGTGAGGGGCGTTGACGGCGCGGCGGGAACGGGCGAAAAGTCGGGGGTGCGTTCTGGGAACGTTCGTTTGTTGGGTTCAATCATCGAAAAAAGGACAGGACAATGCGTGGAGAGTTTCGGGTTGGCGGCGTGCCGGAGCATTTTAATCTGCCGTGGTATCGGGCAGCGGAGCGTGATGTGTTTGCGGGAACGTCGGTCGATTATAGCTGGCGGACGTATGCGGGCGGGACGGGGCAGATGCTGGCGGCGCTGGAAGCTGATGAAATTGATGTGGCAGTGCTTTTGACGGAAGGCGTGGTTGCGCATATTGCGGGCGGGGGCGACGCGAAAATCCTGGGGACGTTTGTAGAATCACCGCTGATCTGGGGAATTCATGTGCATGCCGATTCTCCGGTGCAAAGTGTGGCGGATCTGGAGGGCAGGAGTTTTGCGGTGAGTCGGATGCGCTCGGGTTCGCACATCATGGCGTATGTGCTGGCGGAGCAGCAGGGCTGGCTGGCATCGGGACATGCGTTGAATTTTGAGATCGTGGGAGATCTGGCCGGTGCGCGGGTGGCGCTCGGGGAAGGGCGCGGCGATGGTTTTATGTGGGAAAAGTTTATGACCAAGCCGATTGTGGATGCCGGCGAATGGCGGCGGGTCGGGGAGTGTCCGACGCCGTGGGCGCCGTTTGTGGTGGTGTCGAAACGCGGTTTTGCGGCGGAGCGCGCGGCGGATATTGCGCTGGTGTTTGAGCGTGTGCGTGGCCTGTGCGAGGAGGTCGTGGAGCAGGTGGATGCGACGGTGGCAGATATTGCGGCGCGTTTCGGGCAAAAACCGGAGGACGTGCGCGAGTGGCTGGCAGGCACGCGTTGGGCGTGCACGCAGACGGTGGAACAGGCGATGATTGAGCGTGTTGAAAAGACGTTGCGGGCTGTGGGTGTGATTGAGGATTGAGGCGATGAAAGTGGCGTAAATACAGGCCCGGCTCCTGTCTCTGAGACGGGAGCCGGGCCTGTGCTTGTGCGGGACGGCATGAGTGAGAGCATAGATAAGGGTTAAGGAGTGAGTATGGGCAAAATCGCAATTGTTGGGGCTGGAATCGGCGGACTTTGTGCTGCGCATGCTCTGCAAAATGCTGGCTATCAGGTGCGTGTTTTTGAGCGTGCGCCGCAGCTTCGGGCGGCCGGGGCGGGTATCACAATACAGGCCAATGCGATGGCGGCACTGGAGTCGCTGGGTTTGGATCGTGGCATCCAGGAAGCGGGATTTCCTATCTTGAAAGGTCATATCGCGGCCTGGAATGGGAAGGTGATCAGTGAAGTTGATGTCACGGCGATTTCGGAAATGGTCGGCCATGTCGGTGTCGCCATTGAGCGTGCTCGCTTACTCGCGCTGCTCGCCGAGGGTTTAGAAGACGTTATGGAGTTTGATGCGGCGGTTGTGTCGGCTGAAAACGTCGATGGCGGTGCGGAGCTTTGCTTTCAGGACGGGCGACGGCAGCAATTTGCGGCCGTTATCGGTTGCGATGGGCTGCACTCCAATGTTCGTCGCACGCTTCTGGGTGAAGAACAGCTTCGCTATGCGGGCTATATGTGCTGGCGAGGTGTTGCCCGGATGCCGGCGCACGACGTGACGTTTGCCGAGCTCTGGGGAGCGGGGCGCCGCTTTGGATTGGTTCCAATCAATCAGGATGAAGTCTACTGGTTTGCGGTCAACGCTGCAGCGCAGCCGCAGGCGCGCCATCGTCAGGCGGTGACACAAACCGAGCTTGACGAAATCAAGGCGTTGTTTGCCGGCTGGACTCCGGAGGTTGCGCGCGCGCTTGCCTGTACCGATTTGTCCACCATTACGCGGACCGATTGTTATGACCGGCCGCCCTCGGCGCGATGGGGGCACGGACGCATCACGTTGCTCGGGGATGCCGCACATCCCATGACGCCCAATCTCGGGCAGGGCGGTTGCCAGGCTATCGAAAGCGCGGTTGTGCTCGGTCGAATCCTGGCGGGCTGTCCTGTGGCTGAACTGGAACAGGGGCTGCGTCAATATGAAATGTTACGCAGTCCTCGCGCGAACGATTTTGTCCGGCAATCGTGGCAAATCGGCCAGGTTGCGCAATGGAAAAACAGTCTGGCGCGTACCCTGCGTAATGCGGCGTTGCGCAGTGTTCCCCGGTCGGTCAGCAATCAAACCCTTCGGAAGGTGTACGACTTTGAAGGCTGGTATCGCTCGGCAAAGGCCCGGTGAAATGGCCGGAGTTTGTGGTGTAATTTCTGGGCCGGATTGCGTGGTCGCGATGTAGCGTGGCAATCCGGGGGCTATCTGACAGGTACGACTGCCTAGAACAGGTTGTAGGTGACGCCGATGGAAACGCTCATGAGGTGGAGCCAGTTTTGGGTGTAGCCGTCGCCGGGTTCGTCGGGATCTTCGGAGGCGCCGTCGGCGCCGCCGCCGACGTAGCGCAGGTTCAAAAACGTGTTGTAGCGGTGGCTAGTTTGCAGGCCCAGGCGCAGGCTGGCGTCGAGGATGGCGCCGAGCACGTCGTTGTCGCGCAGGTTGAAGATGGCGCCGGGCGCGTAGAAGCCGTCAGCTTCGACGCCGAACCACAGGCCGTTGTCGAACCAGTGTTGGAGGCGGACTTTGAGGATGGGGACCGGGCCGACGTCGCGTGAGGTGTAGATGAGTTCGCCGTCGGTGGCGATGAATTCAAGCGTGGCGTTGCGGAACTGGAAGGAGGCGCCGACGCCGAGTTCGGTGCGGTCGCTGCCGAGCAGATCGTACATGTAGCTGACGCGGTAGTAGGGAAATCCGTAGCGCAGGTTGATGCCGCTGCCTTCGGGGAAGGTCACGTTGTGGACGACGAGGTCACGGCGCAGCGCAACGCGTGATTGGAAGTCCAGCGGCTGGAGTAAAAAGATGACGATGTGGCGCTGGTTGAGGACGGCTTCGAGGCTGACGCGAGCGAAGTTGAAGAGATTGTCCTGGCCGCCTTCGTCGACGTAATCGAAGTAGGTGCCTTCGCGGCCGAGCTGGATTTTGTGGGACAGGGGCGCGACGAATCCGAGTTCCAGCAGAGTGCTCAGCGTAAACCAGGAGCTTTCGGAGGTTCCGGGTTTTTGTGCTCTTTGTGGTGCGCGGAGCGGGCGTCTTCGGCGGCGTGGAGCGGGGAGGTGAAGAGTAGAAGGAACAGGCAGGATAAAAGCCAGATACGCATCGCATTTCTCCAGGGAAAATTTATTGAGATCCAGAAAAGCTCAGCATCGACAAGGAAACTGGCGAGAATCTTGGACCGGGTGGAGAAATTGTTAGGGTCTGGCTGTGAGCCGGGCGTGTTTTATCGCGTGGAATTAAAGAATTTGCAAAAAGATGAGGCCCAGGATGCCGACGGCCCAGGAGTACCAGGCGAAGTGCTGGAACTGGGCTTTTTTGAGCATTTTGACGAGTAAAACCAGGGAGATGTAACCGGAAACGCCGGCGACAATGGTCGCGGCCAGGTACATGAGCAGGGTGTTCATGCCGCCGAGTCCGGCGAAGAGTTCGGTGTTGAATTTTAGGACGAAGGCGCCGAGCACGGCCGGGATGGAGAGCAAAAAGGAGAAGCGCGCGGACTCGACGCGCCAGACGCCGAGCAACAGGGCGGCGGTGATGGTCAGGCCGGAGCGTGAGAATCCGGGCAGGGCGGCGAGGCCCTGAGAGACGCCGATCAGGATGGCGATCATGGGGGTGATGTTCCACAGCGACCAGGGACTTTTTCGTTCGGTGGGCTGGTCGGGCGCAAAAAAGCGGGTGGAGATCAGGATGAAGCCGTTGATGATCAGCGCGATGCAAATGACGGTGGGCAAGGTCGCGGGCGGGATGAGGGGCGCGGCGTCTTTGGGTTCGATGGCGCGGTCGATCATCAGCCCGATACCGGCGGTGGGGATGGTGGCAAGGACGAGCAAGACGGCCAGGCGCGCGCCTTCGAAGCGTCGGAAGGCTTCGAGGCTGCGGGTCTGGATTCCGGCGATGGATGCTTTGGAAAATCCGGTGACGGCGTTCCAGACGTCCTGCCAGTAAAAGAGAACGACGGCCACGAGCGTTCCCAGGTGCAGGGCCAGATCAAAGAGGAGCTGGGTGTCCTCCAGGCCAAAGAAGCGTTCCGCCAGGATGAGGTGGCCGGAGGAGCTGACGGGGATAAACTCGGCTAGTCCCTGCAAAAGGCCCAGAAGGAGGGCTTCGATGAAATTCATGCTCAGGTCGCTCGTGGCTTGAGGGGTCAGGCGGGAACGGGTTCTTCCGAGGTTTCGCCTGTGGTTTGTTGTGCGGAAGAATCCTGATTGGTGCTGGAGATGCTAAGTGCGGCGGCTTCAACAGCAGCTGCCGGGTAGGTTTCCGGTTTTGCGGGTTCGTCGGATTGAATCCACTGCCGCATCACGGGGAGCATCGCTTCGTTCCATGACGGCGAGAGGCGGATGCCGATGAACTCGGCATACAACGCCGCCATGATGTTTTCGATTTCCTCGACGAGAAACATGCGCTCATAGAACTTTTCGTCCTCTTCGCGGCTCAAAACAGCGGGAATGTTGATGCTTGAGAGATCCAGGGTTTCTGCTTTGATCGTAAACACCCACTCACGGCCTTCTTCTATGACGCGTAATTTTGCGCGCGAAAGGCGTTTTCCCTGGCGCAGCGCGACTTTGGCTTCCGGCGAGTAGGCGGGGGCGCCGCCTTTGAAGGTGTTGCGTTCGGTTTCGGCCAAAAAGGCTTCGAGCGTCATGGCGTCATCGAGGATGACTTCGATGGGACGTTTTTCGGGGCCCAGGTCAAAGAGTCCGTCGTAGCATTCGGATTTGAACCACAGCCACATCAAGAATTCGCTGCCCAGAAAGCGGCGGCTTTCGATCAGATCGATCAGATCCATAGTAAAACTCCGGTGGGAAAAAACTCAGTATTCAAGGCCATCGACGAATTCCGCGGGATCGATCAGATCGAGTTCCTGGGAGAGTGCGTCGCTCAGGTTGTATTGAATGGCGTTGATGTAAGGATTGGCGGGCACGATTTTGAGCTCGAAAGTTTCTTCGAAATAACTCTGAAAGAGCTCGCACACGGAGTTGGACTGGCTCCAGAAGCGGACGCGTTTGCCCTGCAAGTCCCAGCTCATGTCGGTGACTTTCATGCGCGGGAGCTGTTTTTCTTTGAGCTTGCGCTTGACCATGACCTTGATGTCTTCGCGCTCGAATTTGCCCAGACGTTCTTTGTTGTTCTGGATCATGTATTCGCGTTCGCGCTCTTCGATGTGGGCTTTTAAGAGTCCCGCCGGGATCGCGTATTTGTCCTGGCGAAATCCCAGGTTGATGTAGCGATCGTAGAGGAAGGTGTGCAGATCGAATTCGACGTTGAGCGGGCGATCGATGGGCACCCAGCCGTCGGAGGCTTCTTCGTCGCCGTCGGGTGTGAGGGCTTCGAAGGCGTATTTGCGGACTTTTTCAAGGTAGCGTTCTTGCCAGCCGGGCTCGATTTCGCCCTGGACGTAGAAAACTTTGTAGGACAGCGTTCCAAATAATGCACCCAAAACACGACTCCTTTCGTGGTTGTAGAGGGAGATAGGCTTGTGCGGCATCCTTGCCGGAGAGGTGATGTATCATTGCTTTTGAAGGGAGGCAAAAAACTTTCAGGCAAAGGCAAGGACATGGCTTTCGCGAAGTCGCAAAGCCGCGCAGAAAAGTAGAGCAAAGAATGGCAAAAGGGCGGGGACCAATGCTGTGAATTTTAAGAAATTGACCGGTGAATATCGGAGTGATAAGAGCGTTGAAACGACCGCAATCGTGTTTCAGGCCGTGTTATTAGATGTTGCAGCATTGGTTGAATCGGGTCAGCGCCCAAGGTGCTGGTTTGCCCGGATATTTTTATTCATGAACGGAGAGAAAAAATGCAAAAACAATGGATTTCAGGTCGGTCTGTGGTGCGTGGTTTTCTGGTGGGGGCTGTTTCGTTGAGTCTGATGGCCTGTGGATCGGATGAGGACGAGCGCAGCGATGCCGAAATGGAAGTAGGTGGGACGATTTCGCAGGCCATGGAGTGGGAAGGTGATGTGACGGTGACCGAATCGGTGACGTTGAAAGCGCCGATTTCAATCAAGCCGTGTACGACGATTCATGTTGCCAGCGGTGCTTCGATTTACGTGGACGAAGGCGGCTCGCTGGTTTCGGTCGGCGAGGAGGATTGCCCGATCGTCTTCCGCTCGGCCAAATCCTCGCCGGGCAAGGGCGATTGGAACCAGATCGTGATCTATAAAGAGGCTTTGAATGAGAATGCCTTTGAGCACACGCATATTTTCCATGCCAACGGCGAAGGGGGTGAGGACGGAGCGCTTTTTCTGGATGACGGCGGAACCACGACGGTCGAGGTGAAGAACGTTCGGTTTGAGGAAATTCGCGGTAACGGCGTGTATGTCGGGCGTCCGACGAATCTGAAGTCGTTTTCTGACGTGCATTTTAAGAATGTCGGTGGGACCGCGATCATCATGGGGCAAAACGAGGTCGATAAACTCGAAAACATCACGGCCGAGGGTGTGGGCAAGGCGTGGATCGAGATTATGGACTTGAACAGCAAGGTGACGCGTGATGCGGCGTGGAAGAAATTGTCGCTTCCTTATTATGTGAACGGCATGACGATCGAGGCGAAGCTGGAGCTTGCGGCCGGTACGCAGATGTTGATGGCGGCTGGCTCTGCCATCAACGTTCAGGCTGGTGGTACGCTTCTTACCGAGGGTGTGGAGGCCGATCCGGTGGTGTTCCAGAGTTTTAAGGGCGATCCGGCCGAGGGTGACTGGTATGGCATCCGGGTTTATGCAGATTCGAGCAATGACAGCGAGTTGAATCACACGGTGATCCGCCATGGCGGCTTGTCGGATAATGAAGGCGCCATGTATGTCCAGGAAGACGCGAGAATTACGCTCAACGATGTTGTCTTCGAAGCGAACAAAATCTGCGATGTTTCGCAGTATGGAGAGGTCGTGGCGGAGAATACTTCGTTTGTTGCGTGTGATATCTGAGCTGTGAAGTAAAGCTGTCGTTGCATCGAACGTAGTTGAAGAGAAAACCGCGCGGGTTTTGCAGATTATGCAAAGCCCGCGCGGTTTTTGTGTTTGGCGGCGGGTGTGCATCCGTGGAGCGCGCGCGAAAAATGTAAACATTTGAAAAGTGGTGGGGGGTTGTGGCAGGGTGCGCCGGCTTCCTTACGGAGGATTTTTTTATTGTTGGATTTTTTGAATGATGTGGTTCATGGAGTTGCTGAATGGCAGTCGATGTATGGAAGAAAGGCTCAAAGCAGGCGGCGGTGCTCGTGGCTGCGGCGGCTGTGATGTTGAGCGGTGTTGCGGGCGCGCAGGCCGAGGAAGGCTTTGATTTGCAGCAGTTTAATCCGATGCCGGATCAGTCGCGTAACTTTTTTAGCGCGAGTTCGGCGGAGGTTGCACCGCATTTGAGCTGGGGTGCGATGGCGCTGTTTAACTATGCGCATAAGCCCCTGGTGTTGCGGGATGCGGATGATAAGCGCGTTGGTACGGTGATCGATTCGCAATCGACGATTAATTTGCTGGGGAGCATCGGTCTTTTTGGGATCGGTGAGCTGGGCCTGGATGTGCCGGTGGTGGTGCATCAGCCGGCAGGGGATACGACGGTTGCGGGCCTGGATGTTTCGGAGGCCGGGGCTGGTATCGGTGATATCCGGCTGGTGCCCAAAGTGCAGCTTTTCAATACGCGCGAGGATGCGCGGGATGGCGGCGCAGCGCTGGCGCTGGTGGGTGACGTGTGGTTGCCGACCGGTCAGTCGAGTGCGTTGCAGGGCGGGGATTTGCGCGCCGGGCTTCGGCTGGCGTTTGATGTCGTTGCGATGAGCAATGTGCGGCTGGCTGCGAACGTGGGGTATTTGTTTCGGTCCAGCGAAGAAGTTTTGAATCTCGATGTGCGCGATGCGCTGACGTGGGCGGTGGCCAGCGAAGTGGCGTTGACGCCGGAGTTTCGTCTGGCCGGCGAGGTGTTTGGGAAGGCGACGTTGACGTCGGAATCGGTGAGCTTTGAGGAGTTTCCGATTGAGGCGCTGGTCGGCGGTAAATACCAGAAAAGCGGATTGTTTTTGGAGGCCGGTGGCGGCATCGGGCTTGTGAGCGGATACGGAACGCCGGATTTTCGTGTGCTGGTGGGGCTGGGGTATGCGCTGCCAGAGCCGGAGTTCGAGGAGTTTGTGTATGTCGAGCCTGAGCCAGAGCCGCAACCGGAGCCTGAGCCAGAACCGCAACCGGAGCCTGTGCGTGCGCCTGAGCCGCCGCCGGTGGTGCCGGAGCCTGTGCGTGAACCGGTCAAGGAAGTCGTGATCGATCGGGAAACGAAGCGCATCGTGATCATGGAAGCGGTGTATTTTGGCAATGACTCGGATGTGATCGAAGAGCGCAGCTACGGGATTTTGAATCAGGTGGCGCAGGTGCTGCGGGAGAATCCTGAACTTGTGGTGCGCGTGGAAGGGCATACGGATAGCCGTGGCCGCGCGGCGCATAACCTGGATCTGTCGAATCGTCGTGCTTCTGCGGTGCGTGCGTATCTGATCCGCCAGGGCATTGCGCCGGAGCGTTTGTTGTCGCAGGGCTTTGGTCCGAACCGTCCGATCGCTGAAAACGCAACCGCCGAGGGGCGCGCTACGAACCGTCGCGTTGAATTTCATATTGTGGAGTGATGATGAAGAATTTTAGATTTTACAGTGCTCTGATAGCGCTTTTGATGGTCGGTTCGGTGAGTGCGCAGGGGTTGGCGCAGGTAAAATATGTGCCGGCGGCGGCGCGTCTGGCGGGCGAAGTTCCGGCGGGTGATGCCGAGGGGTTTTGTGCGCAATTCACCAAGGGATCGACACTGGTTCCGAATGATTCGCATGTGATGGATACGCTGGCGAAGACGGTTGGTTTGTTGAACAACACGGGTGCGGCGCCGGTGCGTCATAATCCGGATCTGACGTTTTTTGCGATTTTGCCGACGGTGAATCTGCATGATGCGGCCAACGACAAAACGTCGGCCGAGGTGAGCAACGATCAGTTGTTTCCGTGGTCGAGTCCGGTCGATTACTGGAGCGACCAGGTTTGTCTGTCGCATGGCGGCGCTGCGGTTGCCGATGGTGAGCGGATTGCGATGCGTTTGCAGGGCGATTTGCATGTGCGTCAGGCCGGAACCAAAACGTTTGCGATTCGTGCGGATGACGGCTACCGGCTGAGCATCGGCGGGCAGGTGGTTTCGGAGTTTGATGGTCTGCGGGCAGCGCGCGTCGATACGGTGCGGGTAAATTTTGCGCAGGCGGGTAAGTACGCGATCGAGGTTCTGTATTACGAAAATACGGACGCGGCGGTGCTGGAGATGTTCGTGATCGATCGCGAGATGACCTTCGTGAGCGATACCGAAGCCACGCCGCACGCCACGCCGGCGGGTGGTTTTGATTTGCGTTATACGACGGCGCCGGAACTTCCGGCCGGATTCCGTTTGCTGAGCTATGAAGATGTGGGCCTGCCGACCTGGGAGCCTGCAGTGAAGCCGGCCGGATACACGAACTGCCGCGATTTGATCGGCCAGCCGAGCGACATTTGCGTGATTGATGAACCTTCGATGACGTGTGGCAACGGTGCCATTGATGTGCTTCCGGGCAATCGCGTGGAAGGTTGCGACGACGGCAACACGGTGTCCGGCGATGGTTGCAATGCAAACTGCGGCGTGGAGCCGGGATGGTCGTGTGTGGGGCAGCCGTCGCGTTGCTTCCGCGATCAGGACGGTGACGGTGTGGCCGATGGCGTGGACAATTGTCCGTCGATTGCGAACACAGATCAGGCCGATAGCGACGGCGACGGCGTGGGTGATGCCTGTGACGTGGTGATTGTGCGTCCGGTCGATGGCGCGGTAATCGGCACCGGAGATGTTGTGGTTTCGGGAACGACGGCGCCGAATACCCAGGTGTCGGTATTTGTGGGCGGCGTGCAGGTTGGCACGGCGATGAGCGATGGAAGTGGCGCCTGGACGCTTACCGTGCCGGGGCTTGCCGACGGTGTGTATGAGGTCGAGGCGCGCGCTCATGTTGCTGGAAAATCGGTCGACGATACGACGTCGTTCACGGTCAATACCGAGAGCTTTATTACGATCACGACGCCGGCCGATGGTTCGACGGTGGCCAACGCCCGGCCGACGGTGGGCGGAACGACGCTGCCCGGCGTGGTGGTAACGGTGAGCGTGGATGGCGCTGTGGTGGGAACGACCGTGGCCGATGCAAGCGGTAATTGGAGCTTCCCGCTTCCGACGCCGCTGGCCGACGGCGAGCATACGGTTCATGCGGAAAGCGAAAACAGCGCGGGTGTGAAGGCTGAGACCGAGGTCACGGTGACAATCGCAGCTGATGGCGGTTCGCAGGAAACACCGCTGGTGATCACCAGCCCGAAGAACGGCGACGTGACGAACAATCCGACGCCGACCGTGACCGGAAAGGCCGAGCCAGGCGCGACGGTGACAGTGCTGGTGGATGGCGTTGTGGTGGGCACCACGGTCGCCGACGCGAGCGGCAACTGGAGCCTTCCCCTTTCGACACCACTGGCCGACGGACAGCATACGGTCGTGGCACGGACCGGTGCGGGCGACGGTGCGCAGGAAACCAGTGTGGTGTTTACGGTTGATCGCTCGGCGCTTGATCTGGAAATCTTGAAGCCGACCGAAGGGGAAGCGATCCCGGCTGGTGAGCCGACCGAAATCACCGGAACCTCCACGCCGGGCGCTCTGATCGATATTTATGTGGACGGTGTGCTGATCGATCGCACGCAGGCCGACGATGATGGAAACTGGAGTACGACGCTTCCGGGGATTTCTGGCATGAACGGCAAGGCGGAGATCACGGTCGTTGCGCGCGATAGCTCGGGTAAGACGACGTCCAAAACCGTGGAGGTGGAGGTGGTTTCCGGCGGCAATGGCGACCTGATCGACGGCGCTCTGAGCCTGACCGGCGGCGGCATGTTGTGCAGCGCCGCACCGACTCACGTACCCGGAGCCGGATTTGGTTTCGTGGCACTGGCAGGACTCCTGGCCGGTGCGCTGGTACTGCGTCGCCGCGCGTAATGCTCTGTAGCGCGCATTTGCGCTAAGCAACAAAAAGCCTCGTCAGGGTTGATGGTTCGCCCGGACGAGGCTTTTTTGTTGTTTTCTTGCAAAACGCATCAAAACGGCCTGTTCGGTTCAAAACGTATCAAAAATTCATTTCTGCGCTCGGACGCGAGTCGATGCCGGGTCTACTTGCATGAGTGAACGGCCCGCGCAAGTGGATGCCGGGTCTA
>JBEBUW010000053.1:0-28153 GCA_040393065.1 Lujinxingia vulgaris
GTGCAGTCCCGAAACTCTGAATGGGTCTTAAAAACCCGGGGCAGACTCGTCCTGCCTTGCAGAGTTTTTTAGCTGGCATGATGTGCCGTATGGCTACGAAAACTCTCCAAGGCAGGGCAAGTCTGCAAACAGGCAGTAGAAGTAGAAGTAGCAGTGGTCAGACGGCGCGGGGAGGCGCATGAGCAGGCGGCAAAAAAAAGTAGAAAAATTTTGCAGTGACAAGGCTCAAGTACGCAAAAATTCAGGCAAAAATTCAGAAATTTTTGTGAAATTTTCAGAAAGTGAGGCGTTCTGAGCGGTCCGGAAATATCCTGTCCTGAAAAATTCTATGCCTTGAAAAATTTTTTCACCGGCCTGCCAAAGCGGCGCCAAAATGAGTTTTATTAGAGGGCCGGGTTTTCGGCATTTGTGACTGCCAGCCCACTGGATAACACATCGATTGCAGCGGGTAATAATGTGGCGAGGTCGATTTCGTATCCGACAGCAAACGTGGCCTGAATGCCGTCTAAAAGTGCTTTGAGCATGATGGCGATTGCATGTGGATCGACGGAGCGCACCTGTCCCTGCGCCATGCCAAGTTTTAAAATATGGGTGATTCGCTCGATATAGCTTTGTTGTAAGCCGAGCAACATTTCCTGGATGGCTTCGTCGCGTAGCGCCATTTCTCCGATGATGACCATGAAACGCGGTAAATCGCTTTCGGTCGCGAACTGCTCCAGAAAATGCTCTCCGAGTTGAACGAGCATGCCGAAAACATCGCCGCCGGATGCTTCTACGTTATCAAAAAACTGAATTGCTGCGTCGTATTCTTGCTGGACCAGGCTGCGAAAGATTTCGGTCTTGGAGGTGAAATGGAAATACACACCTCCTTTGGAAAGTCCGGCTTCGCGTGCGATTTCGTCCATTTTCGTGGCAAAGTAACCCTTGGCCAGAAAGCACTTGCGGGCAGCAGTCAAAATTTGATCGCTACGCTCTTCAGGGCTTAAATGTCGGGTCATAATTCTCTCAATAATCTGTTCATGCGTAAAGGGCTACGAAAGCGCAGAGTATCCACGCTTTAAGGGATTGAGCAATCTCGCAATATCAAATAGATGGGCGCAGAGCGCCAATATGATGCCACTCTGGCTGTTAGCATATTCCTTGCACTGATTTGTAGATCGTATCGCCAACACTGTGCTACACTCCGCCTGTCTTAGAAGGACACTTCCAAATTTAAAGAGTTGATTTGAACCCAAGGTAGCTGAACCCAGGATGCTCTTGTAGCAAAAGGTGCCGTCAACGAGAGGAATGCAGCTGCTTGTATGGTTGTAAAAATGAAAACGATTTTTGGGATTTTAGAATCGTTTTTGATTGAGGGTGAGCGTTTTTAGTGGCAGAGAAAGCACGCGAGTGGACAAAATTCGGCAGATACGCGCTGCTCGATAAAATTGGCAGTGGGGGCATGGCCGAGATTTTTCGTGCCAAGACATTTGGTGCGGCCGGCTTCGAAAAAGAATTTGCCATGAAGTTAATTCTTCCGACGCTGGCAAACGATCATGAATTTGTTGATATGTTTATCAACGAAGCCAAGATTGCCGTAAGTCTTTACCATACAAACATTGTTCAAGTCTTCGATCTGGGGGAAATGGATCAGCAATATTATATTGCGATGGAGTACGTGTACGGTAAGGATTTGCTGGATGTCCTGGCGCGGTGTGCCGAGATGGGGATTAAAATCCCGTTGCATATCGTACTCTTCATCGTCATGGAGATGCTCAAGGGACTTGATTTTGCGCATTTTGCCAAGGACATCTACGGGGAAGATTTAAATATCATTCATCGTGATGTCAGCCCGTCGAATATTTTGATCAGCTATGCAGGGGACGTAAAGGTCGGGGACTTTGGCGTGGCTAAGGCCGCGATCCAGCGCAATCGCACGGAAAGCGGCACGTTGAAGGGGAAAGTCGGGTACATGAGTCCCGAGCAGGTCATGGGCGAAGAGATTGATTCGCGCAGTGATATTTTTTCGGCCTGCATTGTCTTTTTTGAAGCGCTGAGCATGAATCGCCTGTTTGTAGGCGGTTCGGATCTCGATGTGATGTTACGGGTACGAGATGCCGATTATGCAGAAAGTCTCAAGAAGGCGGAACCGATCCCATCGGGTTTGAAAGCGATCATCGAGCGCGGCCTGGCGCGTTATCGTGAGGAGCGCTATCAGACCGCGGGTGAGTTTTATCAGGCCTTGATGGATTTTTGTTTTCGTCACGAAATCAAGGTGACCGGTTCGGATCTGTCGAATTTTATGCGGCGTTTGTTCGCGGCAGAAATCGAGCAGGAAAAGAAGTTGCGGCGTACGGAGCCAGGCAGTGCCGGCGCACATCGTTCAGAAGAGTCGGGTCTAAAAGAAAAATCGGTTCCTGTAGATCTGTTCTCCTCCGATCCGCAGGTGGTTGTGAATGCCGAGGCCGAGGCGGCTGCGGCAAAGATCTTATCGCCGTCGGTTGAGTCGGAGCAGAAGGCCGGGGATCGCGACGTGGATCCCGCCGCTCCGTCTGCGGGCCAGAGTTATCGTTTGCGTGATGCGCGCGAGGTGATTTTTGGGCCGATGAGCGAGAAAACCTTGGTCGAGCTATTGAGTTCTCGATCTCTGGTTTTGAATGATCAGGTCTCGTTTCAATACGGTCCGTGGGTTGATGCGCAGACCTGGAAAACCAATAGAGAGGGCGTTGGCGAGACGGAGGGGGAAATTCCGATGCCCGAGCCTCATGCGGGCTCGGGTGTTGAATTGCACATCAACGCAGATTCGCAGCAGGATACCGAGGTTTATGGGGGCGTGCAGGCAGGTTCGCGGCTGGCCTCGAGTGGTTCTTCGATAAATTTGCAGGAAACTCTGGATGATTATTCGTCACCAGATGGACTGGATGGCATTCATAGTACGCTGGCTGCAGAAAAGCCGGGGGAGGGTGGACTCGATCCGCTGTCTCCGGTTGCACATCCTGCTCCTGCGCTCGGTCCTCTGGCAGAAAGTGCGCTTGGGGGCGATACGATTCAGGAGTTGAAGCGGCAGTATGCGATTTATGAGGGGGATCTGCGTAATGTGTCGTTTGCTCGAATCTTGGCGCGCATCCATCATGCGCGAGCGACGGGGCGGTTGCATATGACGCTCGATGGCATCGAAAAGTCGATTTATTTTCGCCAGGGCGAGCCGATTTTTGTGCAGTCGAATAAGAAAGAGGAGTTGTTGGGGCATTTTCTGCTGTCGCGCCAATTGATCACTCCCGAGCAGCTTAACAGTGCGCTTGCGCGGTTGAACGAATGGGGCGGTCGTTTAGGCGATGCGCTGGTTGCGATCGGCGCCATTCCTGCGCATGAAGTGTTTCGCCATCTTTCTTTGCAGATGAGTGAAAAACTGCTCGATATTTTTTCCTGGGACAGCGGCTATTACGGCTATTACGAAAATCAGGAACCGGATACGCAGGGCTATGCGCTGGATCTGGATACCTACGATATTATCGTGACGGGCTGTCGAGATCGGATTCATCTGGAGCGCATCCAGAATTTTTATGCCAGCCGAATGCATGTCATCATGTATTTGCGGCAACCGCCGCGGCTGCATATCGAGCGGTTACGGCTTCGGGCGCGCGAACTGCGAGTTTTCACACAGCTTGCGGCCGGCGATAGCCTGATAAGACTTCTCTCGCGCTTTCCAGAGGAACAGGCAGAACTTGTCTATCGGACAGTTTATTTGCTCCATCAGACCGAGATTCTTGCTTTTGAAGTGACGGAGAAGGTCGATTTGCCCTCCTGATTGGCTGTTCGGTCAGAGAGGGCGTAGTGACTTAGCGGTCGGTGAAGGCTTCGATGCGCCCGGAGCTGGACCACCGGAAGTTTGTGGGAAGCTCCGATATTTTCATGCCCCAGAGCCTGTTGGTCAGGCATACCGGTGCGCCGCCGCCTTTCAAAAACAATTCACCCAGATCGAGGGTCTGGATGGTGAGACCGAAGGCTTCGATGGCCTTACGTGCGGTCTGGGAAAGCGTTGCGGGCGCAAGAACGGTGTCGTGAACCTGGAGTGAGTTGGTGTCGTAGCCCTGGCTCTCGGCTGCGGTCAGAGAGACGAATGTTGCGTTCGGTAAGAACGCGCGGAGACGTTCCAATTCGCCAGATTCGAGTGCTTCGGGACAAACCAGAACCAGCAGGGACGAGTCAGCCGAGCGGCGAAAAATCTGTAGGAACGTATTGCCGTGAAACCAGGGATCGGCTCGAAACGCGATCTGGATATGATGAGGGCTGAGCTTTTGTGCGACTTCGGCGTAGGCATTTTTTACGCTGCGTGCGTAGGGGCCGGTGCCGTAGGTATGCACGATGCGTTCGGGGCCGCCTGCGCGGATAGCATCGCCCTGCGCTTCCCAGGTGGATTGAATCCGCTCGGTTTGAATCCCCAGAGATGCGATGAAGGGAGCGATGTGAGCGCTTTCCTGCTGTCTGTGCGCGGTCGCCATATTCGGAAGAATAAACCGTGCTTGTTGCTGTTCATCGCGATAAAACTCGCCGGCTTCTGCGGTGTAGATCATGCCGGTGAGAGGGTGTTCATCGTGAGGCGGACAGACCAGAACTTCGCCGCCGGCCTGGACGATGGAGTCAGCAAGAATTGTCCATTCCTGACGCGCTTTGGTGGCATCTGCTGTGCCTGCGGCGATGGAGCGAAAATTTGCTTTTCCACGTAAAGACCAATCTTTGCGTGGTGGACTCATCAAAAAAATCGGAGTCGACAAATCAGGCATAGTTCCTCATAGAAGTGATGTGTGACATGGTATGCGGGCTTTGCATGAACGCTTGTCATGAAGCCGCCCTCAAAGCATGAAGAGAACATCCTACTTGTCAAGCAAGGCAAGTTGTTGGAACACGGAAAGCGAGGATGCATGTTTATGGAAGCATGGCCTGTGGCCTCGTGATGAATCTTGAGGTTCGTGAGCAGTCTGGAGCGTCCGGCCACACAAAACGCCTTTCATTTTGAGCAAATTATGGACGAAGAGCAGTCTAAAAAAATAGATTCTGACGAGATGTCAGAGCCATCCACGGAAGGTTCGGGAAAGTCGGCTGATGCAGACAGCAAAGTGGCGGTTTCTCCCGATTTAGAACAAAAAATGCGTGCGGTTCATGCAGCGCAGGAAAGACGCAGGCAGGAAGAAGCATTTTTTGATCCCGATCAGATCGATCCCGAACTGATGGAGCTTGCAAAGGAGCGCTCGCGCGGTTCTTTGTTGCGACCGATTTTGATGATCGCCGTCATTGCGTTTGGTTTGTCGCTGCTGAATGACTGGCGAGATCCGCTCGAGTATTTTTTTACCAGCTCGACGCCGATTGAGATGGGAAATGTGACGGAATATCCGTTGGAAATCGCCAGAAATCCCGAATGGACGCCGCCTCTGGTTCATAATCGTTATGTGACGATTCAAGGCGTGCCGACCCGCCGTAGCCAGAGCGCTCAAAACAACTATTTTAAGCTGGCCGGCGCCGAGGTTTATGTGGAGTCACCTCGCGACGATGTGCCCAAAAGTGCGATTACACGCGTGATGAGCGAGGGATCGCCCAAGAAAGCCAGTGATACGGATCGCACTTCTTATAGCGGGGCGGGACGGCTGATTGCGCTTTCGAAGACAACAGATCGCTATGGCGGCTTACGAAATTATTACGCCTCTCGTTATAATATGCATTTTTGCGAGCAATATGATGAGCGCGGCCTGGCTGAATTGGCGCGGAGCCGGCGAGAAACGATTCTTTCGAACTGGGCTCTAGAATATGAGATGGCTACGCCCGAAGAACGCAGCCAGCGCGGACTACGGCCAGAGCCCACGAGCGAAGAATTCGACGCTATTTTTAACCTCGAGCCGTTGTGCGTGCATGCATATCTGTTCCAGGAAGGAATGGTGCCACGAAATCACTGGTGGTATCTGGCTTTAGCGTTGTTGATTGGCGGATTCATTATTTACAACGTGATCAATCTCGTGCGCTGGACGATTCGTTTTGTGAAACCGTGAAGACTTATAATACAGGTACGCATTGACGACGAAGCATGGGCCTACATAGTATGGGGCTGAAAAGAGGTCTGGTTTTCTTGCTCAGTATCCGATTTGAACGATTACTGAATGAAGCTGCATTAATCTGTGAGGAGTCTACCTGTGGGTAGGATTGTTTATACGGATCCCTCGGGGCAGGAGTTCAGCGTGGCGCTGAGCGCAGAATCCCCTGTGGTGACTATTGGTCGCGCGACGGATTGTACGATTCGTTCCAATCGCAAATCGGTTTCACGCCATCATGCAGAATTTCGCTATAGCAACGGGCGTTTTGAGGTCGTTGACCTTGTCAGTGCCAATGGTACCTATCTGATCATTAACAATGAGCGGCGTCCGGTGCACGGCCGTCAGTTCATCAGTCACGGCGATGAGATCTGGTGCGGAGATTTTATTCTCCATTTCTATGAAGATCAGCAGGTTGCGCATGATCCTTATGGAGCACAGATGGGGCGCGGACCGACCGGGATGCAGCAGCCTGCCAGCGTCAGCCAGGGATTTGGCGTTGAAGCCAATAAATACGAGTATGCTGAGCATGAGGCTGCCCAGCGTAATACCGGGTTTGGCGCGGAGTTTGGCGACTTTCATGCGCAGCACGAAGGCGATGCACTTAGTTTCGCCGAATACGAAGAGCTCCTGGAAGAAGACATCTCGGAAGCGCAGGAAGGCTCGTCTGGCGAGCTGGATCGTCTACGTGCTGAAAAACGTTCCATCGAAGAACTTGCCGCCAAACAGGCATTTGAAGTCGTTGAGCTGCGCATTCATCTTTCGGAGCGTGATCAGCAGATCGAGCAGTTGCGCCAATCCCTCGATAAACTCGAGGGGATGCAAGGAGATGCAGCACGTTTAAAGGAAGTAGAAGCGCGCTCGGAAGAGCTGGAGAAAAAACTTAACGACGCGCTCTCGCAAATTCAGCAGCTTGAAGCACTTCCCCGGACTGCGGAGGCCGATCCGGTGGAACTTGAGGAGCTGCGAAATTCTGTCAGTGCGAAAGAACGCAATATTTCGCTGTTACAGCGTGAGCTGGATCAAGCGCATGTGCAGCTGCAAAATGCGACGGAGCGAGCCGAGCAGGCCGAGAAGTCTGCGAGCAGCGCGCTTGAAGAGCTTCGCAATGCGACTTCTAAGGGAACCTCGGAAGAAATCCATGCCCTGAGAAGTGAGCTGGAGCGCCAGGGACGTTTGATGACTGAGTTTGAGCGGCGTAGCAGGGAGCTACAGCTTGAGCTCGATCATGAGCGAGACATCGTCCAGAGTTTGCGCGCGAAAGTTTCTACCCATGACGCCGTGACGGAAGAGCTGGCGCTGATTTCCCGGGAACGTGACGATGCGGTTGTAAAAAGCACTCGTCTGCAGGAGGAAGTTGCGCAGGCGCAATCTGCGGCTGATCAGGCCAAAAGTACGATCCGCGACTTGAAGAGTGAGATTCAGGGCTTAAAACGTCTCCTGCAGATGGAGCGTGAGCGCGGACGTGAAGACGGAGCTCTGGCGGAGGTTAATGCCGAGTTGCAGCAAAAAATCACGGTGCTTTCGCAAGATTTAGCGGAATTACAGAGCGCCTATCAGCAACAGGAATCAGACTTACAAGCAGCCCGGGAAGCGCTGGCCACGGCAACGCTCGCCGCCAGCGTTTCGCCTGAGTACTTTGTGGACATGCGTGAGCGGATCGATACGCTAGATCGGATCGTAGATGCGATTGAGCGGACAGATTTGCAGCCTCTAACAACAGTTGATCGGATTCGACTGCAATCGGCGATTCGCGATGGTGTTCCCCGTACAGTGCTGCAGGAAATGCGCCGGATGACGATTGAAATCCTTTCGACAGACGACAATTCTTAAGCAACGGTTTTTTGTCACTGCAAGTTTTTCGCAGCCGAAGGAGCGGCCAGAGCATGTCCAGAGATTTTGATTTTCTCAAGTACGTCAATCGCCAGAAAGCCCCCCGAAGTGGTCGAGAGGCAAAGACGGGTTTTGGCGATTATGCTTTCGCCGGAGATTTACGTGTACTGCGAACGCTGGATAGCGCGCGACCGGTGCGCGTTTCTGTGGAAGCGACGGTGCGTTTCTGGAAAGCAGTTCGAAAAAATGAACTTTTGGGGCGAAGCGTTAAAGTAAGCCGCCGGCAATTTCCGGAATTGCATGAGCTGGTCGTTCAGTGTGCAGAAACCCTGGATATTGCCGTGCCCACGGTTTATGTTGCGCAGAATCTGGCCAGTCTGAATGCGGGGACGTATGGCACCAATGACGAAGCTTTTATTGTGCTGAATTCCGCGCTGGTCGATCGCTTTGATGAGGCTGAGCTCAAGTTTGTGATCGGTCATGAATGCGGTCACATTCAGAACAATCACGTGGTGTATCATACGGCCGCGCAGTTTTTGACGCAGGGCGTGGTGTCGTTTGTACGCTGGGCTGTTGTGCCGGCTTCGGTGGCGCTCAATGCCTGGAGCCGGCGTGGCGAAATTACCTGTGATCGCGCAGGACTTGTGTGCTGCCGTGATGAAAAAGCTGCACTGAAGGCGATTATGAAGATCGCGCTGGGCAGCGAGAAGCTCTTTGAATCTATTGATCTCGAGGAGTATTTAGCGCAGATCGAGGATATCAAAAACGGCGTTGGCAGGTTTCAGGAGTATCTGGCTTCGCATCCCTATATGCCGAAGCGTGTGCAGGCTTTGCAGATGTTTGCGGCGAGCAGTTATTATAGACAACTCATAGGGTTACCGGGCGGAGTGCCGCTGGACGAAGTTGACAGAAACGTCGAAAAAGTAATACAAGTTTTCTAGGTGTGATGCTTTACGGCGTCGCACTTCAGCCCATGCGGAGCTGGCAGAAGCAGATCACGTTTTTGTCTTTCGATACAATTGCGGGTTTTCTGGCTGGATTTGTAGGGCCCTTATCGCGAACGTCGGATCGAGGATTCGTTGAAAGCAATTCATAGCAAGTCGCTTTGTTGCGGCCAGGTTGTGATTCTGTTCTTTTGACAAACACTCGCGTTTTGAACGTTGTGACACAGGTGCTCAGCTCAAGGTCAGGTGTGCCACGTAATTTACGGAAAGATACATTGAAGACGTTCCGAGACTTCGTCAGCATTCGCATGGGTTTTCTTTTGCCTGCATATTTTCAAAATTTCATGTTTTTTGTTTGCTTCCGCACACAGGAGAGGGGTTGATGTCAGATCAATTCGATGAAAAAACGCAATCAGAATCATCGACGGATACTGCAGCGGTTGGTCCGACTGCGTTGAATCGTGAATATGTTGCCGATTTGCTTCACGATCTCGGAGAGCTGGCGTCGCGCGGTGGGCTTGAGTCGATTGCGCGTGAAGTGCGTGATGAGCGCTTGCCTGCGTTGGAAAAAGGCCAGATGTCGTTGGTTGTGCTCGGCGAGTTCAATCATGGCAAATCGACGGTTGTGAATGCGCTGCTCGGCGAGAATGTATTGCCGGTCGGAATTACGCCTACGACCGCCGTCATAACGCATCTTGTGTATGGGCCGGAGCGTCGGGTGAGCATCAAGCCGCCGCGCGGTGCGGCAGCGATTGAGATCAGCTTTGAGAATATGGAAGCGGCGATTCGCCATGCGGAAGACGATGGCCAGGAGCCGGAATATGTCGAAATCGCTTATCCGAATGAATTTTTAAGTGATTCACTTGTGCTGGTGGACACGCCAGGCGTGAACGATATTTCGCGTCAGAAAGTCGAGATCACTTATGGCTATGTGCCTCGCGCCGATGTGATTCTTTATGTTCTGGATGCGACGCAGGTTTTGAAAAAAAGCGAAGTTACGTTTATTCGTGATCGGTTGCTCAAGGCGAATCGAGATCGAATTATTTTCGTGCTCGGTAAAATCGATGCGTTGACTCCCGATGAAGCACGTGAAGTCGAGGAATATGCGCGGCAACGCCTGGAGTCGCTGATTGGCTCGGCAGAGCTGTATGCTTTTTCGGCACGCAAAGCGCTGGAAGCACAGCGCCAGAATCAGCCGGTTCCTGAAGAGTTTGAGCGATTCCGCTCAAGCATGTTCAATTTTTTGAATGAAAATAAAAATCAGATCATTCTCGACAGTGCGCTCGGTGGTGCGTTGCGTATTGCAGGCGTGCTGGAACAAAACCTGGCCATTAAGCGTCAGGGCTATCTGCTCGAAAAAGACGAGTTGCAGCGTCGCCTGGATGCGGTTCAGCAAAAACTGCAGGAATCGCGCAAGCTAATCGCTGAGAATCTCGACCGAGTGGATGAGGGAATCAGCGGAATTGCAGCGAGCGCGCGTCATAATTTGCGTGTTTTCACCGATAATTTTGCAGAATCTCTGCCGATTCAAATCGAGCGTTCGGCGGCCAAGGATGTCAGGCTTTATTTGCCGGCCTGGATTCAAGATACCTTCAAAAACTGGATTGAGGAGGAAGGGCAGGAAGTTGCCGAAAGCCTGGAGGAGCTGGCGGAAGAAATTATTGAAATTACCAATGAGTCTTTGCGCGACATGATCGGGACGTTGCGTGACGAAATGGGACTCAGGCGCGAGCTGAATCTGGAAATTGATACGATCCGTTATGATTTCAGCGTTTTTGCGCTGGGCACGCTGGGCGTATCAGTGCTGCTCTTCGCCAATGCTCTGGTCGGCGGCCTGCTTACACTCGCCACGCCCGTACTCGCCGTTTTCCTGAAAGGCAAAGGCGACGAAAAGCTCAAGGAGCGGGCGCGTGAAGAAGGCGTCAAGGCGATCCATGCGGCTGGTGAGTTGGTGGAAGATGAATTACTGCGTGTGATTCATGATTATGGTGATCGTTTGAAAGGATTTATCGAAACGGCCGGTGATCGACTTTATAGCCAGATCGAAGAAGCGCTGGCGCAGGTTCAGCGTGAAACCAGTGATGAAGTAGCGGGCGCCAATCGCGAAGCATTGACCCAAGAAGTAGACGAACATCTGGAGTCGGTACGTCGCATTGCGCGGATGGTGAAAACCAGTCGTGAAAAGCTTGTGAAGAAGTAATCCACAAGCTTTTCAGGATATTCGACGGCTTTTAAGGCTTTTGTGCCTGTTCCGCTTCTTGATCTTGGAGTTGCTGCAGCTCGTGACGTTTTTTTCCGGCATATCCTTCTAAAATGCCTTTGATGACGGCGAGCTGCATGCCGGCGCGCTTGGTGAAGTAATCCTGATCTTCGGCCGGTTTGTTGGGATCATATTCCGCCAGAAAAATTTCGCGCATCAGATCGACGGCTTCCTTTACTTTACCGACCTCGGCCAGTGTTTCGGCCAGGTTGATCAGTGAGTTTTTGTCGGTGGAATCGAGCTCGACTGCGCGTTTTAAGGCCATGAGTGCTTTGACACGCAAGCCCATGCGTCGGTAGCACACGCCAAGTAGACACGCGTAATTGACATTGTGGGGGCGAAGCTGCACGAGCATTTCCACGTGTTCTGCGGCGCGATCGAAGTTTTCACTTTCGTAGTATTCCATGGCGACTTTTTCGAGTTGAGCGACCATGGCATCGGGAGCGCGGTGCAAAGAGGTTTCTTGAGTGGTTTTCATGGGAAATCCTTGTTGTGTATAGAGTTTAGCAAAAAATATGAGTGGTTTTTCAAAGATTACGCGCGAATGTTCATGCTGTGGTGACTTTGCAAATCGATTTGCTCGAGGCGAGCTGATGCCTGGCGGAGAAGCTCGGCAATTTCGCTGAATGCGGCGCGATTTTCATTGCACAGCTCGAGTTGTTGAAAACTCTGCTCAAGGGCGTTTGTAAGCATGTTTTGCAGGGTTTGTATGAGGGAGCCGGGAACGTCTCTGGCTTTGGCTGTTTGCAGGAGTTCTTCGCCCAGAAGCGAGGAAATTTGTTTGCCGATGGACTCGAAAATAGTCCCTGCATTGGCAGGTAGAGCCTGTCTGGCTGAATCTACCTGTTGGTGGAGGCTTTTCAGGCCTTCGAACATGCTGTGGGCGGCGGGCGCGTAATTTGCCAGCGGGCCTGCGAGCAGCTCTTGAGCGCCTTTTACGGGATCATCCAGATAGCGCATCGCCGTTTCAGCATGGCCGAAACAGCTTATCACGAGGTCTGTGAGCTCTGGATCGATGGAGTTTCCAATCGATTGAGCAAACTCGCCGGCATCGATCCCGGCGAGATTGAAGATGTCGGCTCCGGCACCGATTAAATCCCCGTTCTGGATTTTATCGAGGGCGCCCATGCCGACTTCGAGTTTGTCGACAATGCCCGAGGCTTTGTTGGCGATTTCGCCAATTTGACCCAGGCTGGCAGCGCCGGAGGGCGAAAACATGTTGGTGATGTCGCTGCCTGTTTTGAGGAAGGCGGCAAGTTCGTCACCGCCGCAGGCCTTGGCGAGGTCTTCGAGTGCGTCGAGCCCGTTGGCGGCGGCGCCAACGAAGTTTCCGGTGCAGAAATCGAGTACGCCTCCGGCGACATCGCCGACCCAGTCGGGAAGTCCGAGTGCGTCGAGGCCTTTGTTGAGCATCGCGCCGAGACTTCCGCCCATAAATTCGCTCAGTTCGCCGAGCAGGCCGCCGGTTAGTTTGTTTCCGATTTCGAATGTGTCGGAAATAATATCGGAAGCGACACCGGCTACGCCTTTTGCAACATCCGTGACGGTGTCAGTAACTGTCTCGACGACGTCTGCAACTGCGTTTACTGCTGATTTAATCGCACCACCAATTGCACCCAATAAGCCCATATCCAAATCTCCAGAAAAGAGTTTTGGGGCTTCCCTAAGTAGCCCCGTTTTTGTAGATGATCTGTTTTCGAGAGAAATGGGTGTTTTGTTGCCTGTTATTTTCAAAAAAATTGAAAATAGAAGAATTGGGCTGCAAATCGGGTTGTGAAAAGGCCATTCGCCGGGTGTGTCCAGTGGGTTGGAGCAGCGTCCGCTGAGCTTGCCACTCCGGGATAAAGAATTTAAGGTGACGCGGCCAATCTTACGCGGAGTAAAATTAGATCATGTTTAGACCCAGAAATTCCTTTCAGCAGCGCGCTATGCAGGTAATGGCGTGGTTCGTTTTTGGATTCTGTACGATGGTTATCGTGACAGGATTTTTTGTTAGCAGCGCTACGCCTTTGTCTGCTCAGGAGAGTGGTGAGGGAGCAGAATCAGTGGTTGAGGTGGTCGCACAGGCTGCGGCCGAGAGTCAGCCTGCCGGAGTGGATTCGGTCGGAGTGGATAGCAAGCCTGCCGATGCGCCACCTGCGGCCGATGTGAAAGCAGATGCCGAAGCCAGTCAAGAAGAGGTGCCGGCGGAGCCGATGACGCTTCGAACAGTGAAAGGTGAAGGATCATCGCCTCTGGATAAAGCGATCAGTTTTCTGGGGATTTTTGCATTGATTGGTGTGGCATATCTTTTGTCCAACAATCGAAAGCGTGTGAACTGGAAATTGGTCATCATTGGCGTTGCTTTGCAGTTGATGCTGGCGATTTTCATCTTCTTTGTGCCGGGCGGGGAGGCGCTGTTCGCGCTTGCGACGGCGGCGATTATGAAGCTGCTCGATTTTACAGGGGTGGGCAGCACCTTTATTTTTGAGAGTTTTGTAACTGGAAGCTGGGAACCCGGGCTGATCAACTTTGCGTTTTCGGTGTTGCCGACCATTATCTTTTTCAGCGCTCTCATGACGATCATGTATCATCTGGGGATCATGCAGAAGCTGGTGTTGTTTTTTGCGTGGGCCATGCAGAAAACGATGAATGTTTCCGGGGCAGAAAGCATGTCGATGGCTGCCAATATATTTTTCGGCCAGACGGAAGCGCCGCTGGTGGTGAAGCCTTATGTAAATAAGATGACTCAGTCTGAGTTGATGGTGGTCATGACCGGTGGTTTTGCGACGGTTGCTGGCGGCGTGATGGCGATTTATGTCGCCATGTTGCAGTCCACTTTTCCGGATATTGCCGGTCATTTGATTGCAGCCACTGTAATGAGCGCACCGGCAGCACTGGTGATCGCGAAGATCATGTATCCGGAAACCGAAGTCCCCGAGACGATGGGTAAACTTGATATGTCGGATGAGCGGGAAGATATCAACCTGCTTGGCGCGGCAAGCCGTGGCGCGGCGGAAGGGCTTGGTCTGGCTTTGAATGTCGGTGCGATGTTGCTGGCTTTCATCGCGTTGATTGCGCTGGTGAACTACATCATTGGTTTTCCGAGCCTGGCCTATAACAAGAGCATCGTACTCGGCGGATTGATGGATTATTTTGAAGCCAATTCGCTTACCATCCCTGAGGTTTGTGCGGCTGTTACGGATGAAACTCTGAAAAGCTGCGTGACTGCCATGCAGGCGGTAGATGGGGCGCCGCAGAAGTGGTTCATTCCGATCATTACGTTGCAGGATATTTTTGCGGTTATTTTCTGGCCGTTCGCCTGGGTTATGGGCGTGCCAGCTCAGGATTGCTATATCATCGGACGTTTGCTTGGCGAAAAGATGGTAATCAACGAGCTCGTTGCGTACTCGAGTCTTGCTACGTTGCTGAAAGATCCGAACGTGGTACTTCAGGATCGCTCTGTAATTATTGCAACGTATGCTCTGTGTGGATTTGCAAACTTTAGCTCGATCGGTATTCAGCTTGGAGGAATCGGCGGCATCGCGCCGGATCGTAAGCAAGATCTGGCAAAGATTGCGATGAAAGCCATGATTGGCGGTACGCTGGCAGCCTTCATGACCGCGACCATCGCAGGTATTTTGATCTAATTTCTTTAAAGAAATCCTTGTATTATCAGGAAGAATTGTGACGACATTGAAAAATCAAGAATCCATTTATACACGTGCCAAATCCACCGCAGATTTTCTGAAGACGAAAATCACAGAAGCGCCTCGCATTGCGATGATTCTGGGCAGCGGGCTGGGAGCACTGGGGGATACCTTAGAGAATCGTATTGCCATTGATTATGCAGAAATTCCTGGTTTTCCGGTTTCTGCAGTGGAAGGACATGCCGGGCAACTGGCGTTTGGGCGGCTTCGTGGCGTTCCTGTCGTTGTGATGCAAGGACGCGCGCATTATTACGAAGGCTGGTCGATGGACGATGTGACGTTCCCTGTACGCGTTTTTTCGCTGCTGGGAATCAAGGATATCGTCGTCACGAACTCGGCAGGCGGCGTCAATTCGAGCTATAAGCCGGGCGATTTGATGATCATCAGTGATCATTTGAATCTGATCGGTGTAAATCCTATCTGTGGGCCGAATGCTGCGGAATTTGGCACGCGTTTTCCTGATATGAGTGATGCGTACACGGCAGAGCTACGCGCTGTTGTGCGCACTACTGCCGAGAAACTCGGCATTGCGATCAAAGAAGGCGTGTATGCGGGCGTGTCTGGTCCCAGCTATGAAACGCCGGCCGAGGTGCGGATGATCGGGATTCTCGGTGGTGATGCCGTGGGCATGTCGACTGTTCCGGAAGTGATCGTTGCCAGTCACTGCGGTATGCGCGTTGTCGGGATCAGCTGCATTACCAATATGGCTGCAGGTTTGAGCGATCAGAAGCTGACGCATGAAGAGGTAAAAGTTACCGCCAACCAGGTGCGTGAGTCATTTGGTGCGTTGATCAGCGAGCTCGTTGAATCCATGGCAACCTGAACTTTATCAAGGGAGCAAAATGGCAGATCAAAAGAACTTTGGCGGAATTGAGGACGCAGTCTGGGATGAGCTTGTGCAGGCTGCGACTCAGGTGCGAAAGCGAGCGTACATTCCCTACTCTCGTTTTGCCGTAGGAGCCGCTCTGCTTGCCGCAGACGGGCAGGTGTTCAGCGGCTGTAACGTCGAGAATGCGACGTACGGCGCTACTTCCTGTGCGGAGCGCACAGCCTACGGTACGGCGATTGCGCAAGGTGTGCGTGAGTTTGTGGCACTGTGCGTTGTCACAGATGTCGAGGAGCCCGCGGCGCCTTGTGGGATCTGTCGCCAGGTCATTGCGGAGTTCAGCGATGATTTGCCTGTTTTGTTGGCAAGCACCAACGGTGCAAGAAAGTATGTATCGTTGAATGAGTTATTGCCGCATCGGTTTTCCGGCCACGACATGGAATCAACGTCAAGCTGAGCGTTTGCGTTTATGCAGGCGGATTTGATGGTGGAATGAAAAAGCGATCTCTTTGCAAAGAGATCGCTTTTTATTTCTCTCGTGAGCTTTGATGCCGCGAAGCGTGTCACGGCGCAGGCTGTTTTTAGGAGCAGATCATTTGAGGCCGAACTCTGCTTTCAGTTTGGCGACCAGCTTAAAATAAACATCTCGCGGATATTTCTGGTTCAGGATGTGGAACTCTTTTTTGACCAGACCAACGCAGCCGAAACAAAAAACGCATTCGTGGCAATGTTCGCTCATGATCACATACGAGCAGGCGGAAAGATTGCGGGAGTTTACGCAGTAGCTGGAATGGTGGCAGTCCTGGCAACCGGAGCAATGCGTGCAGTTCGTACAGTTTGTACAATGACTGCAGTAGGTGCAGGCAAAGCAATCTGTGCTGTCGGTCGTAAACATGCACTGGGTGCAGCGTTCACAACGTTCACAACGATACGATCCGGGATTCTCCTCCGCTTGTGCCTGGAATACCTGTTTGCGCAGTTCGCGCAGTTCGCGCTCGAATTCACGCTGTTCGAGAGGAGGAGAGGGGAGTTGAGAGGACGTTTTGACCATGAAAATTACCTGAAACAGTGAAATGAATAAAAGTATGTAGATTTATGAAAAAAACACTTGACAGCGCTCCACCCTCGCTGTAATTTTACCGTGTTGTTGGGTTTTTCGGGTGACTTGTCCCCCCCTCAATCACCTGGAACCGCTTAGCCTCTTTAGGTGGAGCACTCCCGACAACACGGTCCGACGAGGTTCCCCCCGACCAAGTTGGCCACTTTCTATCTGCTTGCCCCCCCAGGCAGATAGACACCCCCGCCCGGGCTTTCCCGCGGCGGGGCTTTTTTTTGCCTTTTTCGAAATGAATTGTTGCGATTGGACAGAAAAAGAACTCAAGAGTCGCTCGGCTCACGGCTGTTTAATTCGACGATCAACGCGCCGTAGTCTCCGCTGGCAGTCAGCACGGGGATATATCCGCGGACATAGCGAAGACCGGGGCCTTCCAGCCATTCGAGGACGGCAGGCTTGATGATCGCACCGGATTCGGAATGCAGGCCACGTCCATGGATAACGCGGACGAATCCGGCCTGATCTTTCCATGCCTGGTGCACGAAAAGTTCAAGCTGACGCAGTGCATCGGCCAGGATGTCGCCACGCAGATTGATTTCCAGAGGTTCGCGCCCGATCATGGCGCGTTGAAAACGCTTGAGCATTTCACGCTGAGACTGCACGTAGGGGCCGGGGTTGGATAATCCGGGTTCGGTGCGAGGGAGGTTGGGCGTGATCAGATCTCTGGCCGGTTCGTCGCTGTAGGCCGGCGTTGCGGCGTGTACGTCTTTTCGCCGTCGTCCACTGGCTTTGTGAAGTTTGTTTTCGATGGGGATCACGCTGCCGACCTGGCGAGCGAATTCGGCGCGAGCGCGCTCCTCCAGCACGAGTTGTCGTGCGGACTCTTCGTCGAGAGCGGGCTCGGTTTCAGGTTCTGCGAATTTCGTAGAAGTATCTGCTACAGGCGGCGGAAGGGGATCGGTCTGGCCTTCGTATTTGGCGCGAAAAAGATCTCCGCGCTCGACCGAGTTCAAGGCGAGTCGAAATAACTCTTCGTCCGACAGGGGCGCGGGTACGTCTTGAGCGCTACTCGCCGGCTTTTGTGCGTGTTCTTTTTTGGGTTCTGGCGCCTGCTTTTTCGCTGGAGGCGATTTGTGGGCAGGCGCCGACCGGGTAAGTTTTTCTGCTTTTTCGATCGCTTTTAATTGGTCTGCCAACGTGCCTTTGGGAGCCGAAGGCTTTTTATCACGCTTCTTGCTCAAGGCTCATTTTTCTCGGCGACTTTTGGGGATTTCATCTCTTTGGGTTGCTCGATTTCTTGGAATTTGAAGGGCAGATTGACACGGATCAATCCTGCTCCGTCAAAAATACGTGCGGGAACTTCGAGCATCACGTCGGTGACTTCTTTGTCGGGGACTTCGAACAGTATGAAGTCTTTGACCGACTGGCCGGGAGCGATGTTGACCGAGCCTTCGGTCTGGCCTTCGACGGTGCTGTTGGCCGGGAATCGAACGCGGTTGAATTCACGGCTGCTGGAGTACAGCGCTGCGCCGCGGCGGCCTGAGAGGTCGCGGTGTCCGGGGTTGTACAAAATCGCTTCGTCGGAAGTGTTGGTCACCGTGTACGAAACCTTAAAGAGCGGTTCGGTACTGTAGCCCGGGCCCTGATTGCGATCGGTAATTTTTACGTAGGTGATCTCTGCGGTATCGATTCGAAATTCAGCCGAAGCGGTTGCGATTGCGTCGCCGAGCTCATGAACCGGCGGGCCTTCTGGCTTGCGCGCCTGATAAGGCATACGGAACAGCACGGGCAATTCGCCGCGGTGCATGATTGGCGGGATGCTGAAGATAAAATTGGTTGCGGTAGCTTCTGCCGGCACTTCAAACAAGAAGACATCGACCAGGGATTCGCCTGGTTTGAGCGTGCGCCGTTCCGTTAGCTGCTCGGCCAGGGTGCCTTTTTCGAGGAATACACCGTTCACCGGAACTTTCAGATGCTTGGCGAGATCGGCTTCAACGCCCGGATCGGGATAGAGAAGCGGCGTCGAACCTTCCGTCATCTGTGGGGCTTTGGCGGTCGGATTGTAGATAAAGTCGTCTTCACCCACATTTTCCATGCGAACCGGGATGATCAGTACCGGTCGCGGGTATTCGTAGGTATTTCCATCGTCTGAAAGTTCAAGATAGCGCACGCTGTAGTCTTGAACTTCAAAACTGAGACCACCTGCTACGGCTGCTTCGCCGACTGTTGCGATGATCGGTTTTTCACAGGCTGGCAGCAGTATTGCAAATGCCAGAATTGCCAAAACGTAGAAAATACGCGCTCCAGAAGGAGTCGTCATGATAAATACCTGGGGGTTAAGTTGGTGGAACGCAACCAATCAGATCGGCCAGCGCTTCGTGAGAAGGGCCATTCTGTTGATGCCTGCTTCTGGGCTGAAACGCCAGAAAAAAGCAGGCTGAGCGTATCAAACGCTTGATCAGACGGTCAACAAGCGAGAACACATTATCGTGGTTTCCCGACGCCTTCATATTCTGATAGCGTGGGGCGGCACGAACGTGCATTTTTCACAGATAAAAGCATAAAAAACGCGGTTGCCGGCGCCAACCCGCACAAGTTTGAAGGCAAAGGACACGCACATGTTCAAGGATGTAAAGTATCCAAATCGTCGAAAAGCCTGGTTATTTCTGGTTTGTGTGCTTGGTTTGAGCAGTGTTAATTGCGGGCGGGAGTACGATTTTGATCGGGCGCGGCCAGAGCGCGGTACGCTGGGGCAGGAACTTTTCGAGATCTGGAAAAAGGACACGGAGCGCAGTCTGACTCGTCCTGAAGAGCGTTCTGAATTGCTGGAAATGAGAAAGGACGAGTTCATTGATGCGGTCGATCAGGCGTTGCCGGCATCGGAACTGATTTCGTTTGACCGGTATTTGCAGACGACACTGCCGTTGATCGATTCGTCGATCATGCCGGGCCTGACACGTAAGCTGACGACGACGCTTCAGGATGCTTCGGAAAATCCGAAATTGTTGACCGCGCTTGCGGAACATCATCAGCCGCCGATGGAAACCTTCATTTCGCCGCAGATTACGCCGGGTTTTGGTGAGCGAGCGTTTTCGTATCCACAGATTCGGACGCTGAGTTTGAATTTGATGGATGTGCTTGTCCGATCGGACGGGCTGACGGATGACGGCGCGATTCATTATGAGGAATCGACCGCGTTGGGAGATCTTTTGCGTGGTTGGGCTCTGGCAACGGAGAAATCGCTGGCAAATTCTGAGTCGTCGACGGAAACGACGCCGGATCGCTGGCCGATGCTGCTTTCTGATTTGTTATTGTATGAAGATCCGCGCTTTGCCGGCGCGGACACAACGCGTGTTGTGCCGGTTGCGCGTTACGACGAACGCGGGTTGCCGAGTGTTCGCACGCATCAGGGCGCGGTTTTGTATCCTTTTGTCGACTACAACGCGGATGGATTGGCGGACGTTGATGCGCAGGGGCGGTTTGTGTTGCAGAATGGCTCGAGCGTGGCCGTTCCGGCGTTCGCACAAACGGCGCGCGCGGAAGATTTGCTCCAGCGGGACAATGCCGGGCGGGCTTATAGAAATGAAGGTGAGTTTGCTTTTGAGTATCTGGATCTCAATCGCACAAGTCTTGCATTTTTGACGCGGACGACTTCGCGGCTGGCAGAAAAAGATATTTTGTACCATGCGCTGGCGGCGGTTCCCGAAGTGATGGGGCCGGTCGTTGCGGCAGAGGACGAGCGTGGCATTTATCCTGGATTGAGCGAGGGGCATCCGCTGCTTGATGTGGTGGATGCGCTGCTTCAGTCTTTGCAGATCGAAGATCTGTCGGGTGCGTTGCTCGCGCTGGCGGACTTTCTGGATAATTCGGGCGATGTGCTGGCGGAGCTTGTTGCGGCTTTTGATGATGTGAGCGCGGCTTTTGATCGTTATCCGACCGCCGAGCTTGAGCCCAATCAGACGCTGGCGCACGATCTTTTGCCGATCGTACACGAAATGACGGCTTCACCTGCTCTCTGGGCAGATCTGATGCAGGCGCTGCGTGATCCGATTATTCCGCACACCGGCACGGCGATGTTGACTTTGCTGGAGCATAAAAACACGCAGGCGGTGCCGGTAAAAGATGGGCCGTATGATCAGTGTTTTCAGAGTTGCCGGGCGCAATTTCCGATCGGAACCATCGAGCGTTTTGAGTGCATTCGTGGTTGTCCCAATCAGGAGATTTTCTCGGTTCCGATGGATTTTTCCAGTCCGGAAAGCGAAACCAATCGCAGCATGTTGCAGCGTATGTTCCATCTTTTGCGCGACACGGCGGGCGTTTCGTACAGAATGGAAGTGACCGAAGCGCGTATGCCCGCCGTGGTGATTCCGCAGTTGCCGCCGATGGTTTATCTGCCGGGAGCTGCGGAAGCGTTTATTCAGGCTGTAGCCGGACGACTTGATCTGGCGGATTATATCGATCCGGAATTTGGTCAGAGCGATCTGGGTCAGCTTCTGGATCTGCTGAGCGCGGTTGTTCCCGGAAATATCGATAATTCGACCGTTGCCGGCGCGCTCAGCATCGCGAGTAGTCTGTTTGGCGTGCATCTCGACACGGTGCCCACGCCTGATCAGATCACGCGACTTTTCAATCAGCCGCATCTCGGGTTTGAAAGCGACGATGGAAAAATCGCGCTGGCCGTCGATCCGCCGCGTTGTCGTGACGGGTACGTCATGGCGTTTCATCACGCCGACGGTCTTTTTGCTGCCGAGGCCAGCGGTTTGATCGATATTATGTATCCACTTGCCGTTGCTTTCAGCAAACACGGGCGCGAAGATCTGTTCGCACAACTTTTTGTCGTGGTTCACAACCATTATTCGCAACACGTCAATCTGTATCGCGATGTAAACGGTCAGCCTTCGCCGATGAAAGGCTCCAATCTGGTGAGTATGGAGCCCGTGCTGGCGGAAATTTTCGCGTCAGAGAAGATTTTTACCGCCATACAGAAATTTTCTATCGCAACCGGGAGTGTGAAGCCGACCAACGGTGTTTCTTTTGACGAGCATGTGCGGCGATTGCTTTTTCAGGCAACCCGTACCGACGATCAGTTCAAAGCCCGACGCGGGCATGATTCAATTCAGCTTGCGGATGGACGTACCCTGAAACCTATCAGCCGTTTGAATGTCGCAATTCACAGCACAGCAGAAGCCGTTGAGCGCGTTCCGAAGGATTCGCCGGCGCGCGATCATATTGAGCGCGCCGCCAACGGAATCACGGATGTTCTCTTCGAGGTGGAGCGCTCCGAAAGTGGTGAAGCACGTTTTGTAGAGCCGGGCGGCGTTGCGTTTACTGCGCATGCGCTGCGCCAGCTTGCGCACGAAGCACAGGTTCAGAAAACAAAGGGCAATCTCGATCCGTGGTTGAAACATGAACTTGTGGACGATCTGGCGGAAGCGTGGAGCTCACGCGGACTTTATGCTGCGCTGCGTCTGGGCAACGATCTGCATGCAGATCCGCAGAACCGCACCTACATGCGTGAATTCTTTCAACACATCGCCGGTACCCAGGAAGGGTACGAAAACACCAGCCTTGCCCTGTATAAATTGATGGTTTACGCCGTAAATACGGACTTCTGGCTGCCATTTGCGAATTTCCTGGCTGAATATCTCGATCCAGATCGTACGTGGACGGAGGCGCCGTTTGAAAAGCTGCCGCTGGCTTCAAATCTCGTGCTGCTTATGCATGCCACCACGCTTTATGACGAGCCGGGAACGTTTTATGAATTTTTGAGTCGTGGTTCTGCATCATTTCCGGTGATTGCGAGTATTCTAGGCGATTATTTTCGCCTGGAGCCGACTTCGCGTGAACCTTTAAGTGCACAGGATTATGCGCAGATTTTCCAATCCATCGCCGGCTGGTTTGCAGATTCCAACCACGGACTGGAACAGTATTATAAGCTGGCGAGGAATCGTTGAGGATTCTTGAAGCGTTTCTCTGTTTTTATTGAGAAGTCATTTGAGTATGAAAATGGATGGTAAAAAGCTAATAAGTTCACGTGAAGATTGTTAAAAGTCGTGTAGAAATATCAGAAAATATCGTGAAAATATGGTTTTTTTCGACAGATAGCAGAGAGTATGGAAATATTCTGTAGCTTGCCAGCTTTAAGCTAGTTCTATAAAAAGCATAGAATTGTTATCAGGACTGTTAATATTTTATAGTTCGACTGGTTGTAAAATGTAATTTTCGTAAGCATTTCAGTTGTTTAAGAGCAGTATCAATAGAAATGAGCCTTTTGCGCGGGCATGGTGCCACAGCAAGGGCGTAGACAGGATTTAGGGCCGGAGGAGGCCCAGAAAATTATGAGCGATTCATCTTCGAGTACCAACGGTCATTCGAGTTCGACATCGGATGACCCTGAGCCGTCTCAAAAAAGCCGCGGTTTAGTTATAACCCTGCTTGCTCTCGCGATACTTATCCCCCTTGTAACAATCTCGCCCTGGATTCTCTCTGCTGCACTGATTTTTGCCTGTGGAATCTATGTGGCATTTGAGTTTGCGCTGGTGCAAATTTCCCTGCGCGAACTTGAAAGAGAAGCGGCCCAGAACCTGCCCGGGTCAGCACAACTCCTGAAAATGAAGCGCGAGCTCAACACCATGCTCGCAGCGTGTCAGTTCGGTATTACGCTGACCAGCCTTGGTTTGACGTTGGCGCTTGAGCCGGCGATCGCTAAAGCACTGACGGAGCTTCCGTTTTACGAAGGAAGTATCCTGGCCAGAAGCGGCGTTTCTCATGGTCTGGCGATGGCGCTCGGTGCTTTCATGCACGTGACGTTTGGTGAGCTGATTCCGAAAGGTCTGGCGCTGGTGATTCCGAAAAAAGTTTTGCACATGACGGCAAACTTTATGAGGATTTTTCGCTTCATTTCGATTCCTTTCATCAAGACATGTAATAGCATTGCGAACTATGTGGTGCGTCTGTTGACGGGCAAAGATCCGGACAAGGACACGCATCATGGCGATAACGTAGAGATCGGGGAAGCGCTGTTGATGGCGCATGATCAGGGGCGTATCGCCGGGCGACAGCTCAATATCATGAAGAATGTGTTGCAGTTTACGGACTTGACGGTGCGCGAGGTGATGACGCCGGCGCGTATGGTGGTGAGTCTGGATGCGTCACGCTCGTGGGATGAAAACTACGCGATTGCTCAGGAGCACGGATATTCAAGGTTTCCGGTTACGTCGAGTAATCCGCATGAAATTCTCGGATATGTGCGTCGAGATGCGTTGTTGAATGCGATCATTACCGGCGAAAAAGATCTGGAGAAGTTATTGCTTCCGATTGAGCGGCGTCCGGAAACCGCACCGTTGCAGGCGCTGAATCTGTTTCGTGGCGCGCCGCTGGTTGCGATTTTTGATGAGCACGACAGTTTCTCTGGCCTTTTGACCGCTGAAGACGTGATCGAGCAGATTCTCGGCGAGATTTATGACGAATCCGATGAGCTGGAGAATCTGCCGGTAGAGTACGAGGACGATGGCACGATTCATATGGATGGATTGCTGCTGCTGCAAACGGCGGGCGAAACGCTGGGTCTGCATGAGCTCGATAAGTATCAGGACGTCGACACGATTGGCGGTCTGATTCTGAAGCTGCTGGCGCGTGAGCCGAAGCATGGCGACCGCGTGGAGGTCGAAAACTGGACGGCGATCGTCGATGATGTGCAGGGATTCCGCATCAATTCGTTGATTTTCGAGCCGCGTAGCCTGGATAACGGCGAGGCGGAAAATAGCGATTATATTGAACAGGAAGAAATGCAGGCTTGATTGCAAGAACGGCCGGTAGTCGGCCGTACATCCTGCCTGGTGCAAAAGAGCCGTTAAAAGCCTTTGCTTTTGAAAGAATACAAGCCATGCGAGCAATATCGCATGGCTTGTATGGATTTAGTCCACAGCTTATCTAGCTGCAGTGTCTTACGGCCGGCATGAAGTTTCAGGAAATCCAGGTAAGGTGTGATCGCAGACAACTTTGTCGGTCGTGAGTAGATCTCCGCCTGGCCATTGAATCGAGCCTACTTGCCAGAACTGCTTGGAACGCAGGCGTTTGTTGAGCAGCTCGTGCCTGAGTTCTCCCTGGATGTAGATGCGAAGCGTCGCGTCGGTGTCACCCCGACCGTTGTCGTTGTAATAGTGAACGCCGATTTCGTAATTCCCGTCGAAGGGCTGGCTGTGATTGATATTTTCGGTCGTCATACCAAACATGTCGTCGATATCCAGGGTCGCTTTGTTGGCACGAGCTTGAGTGCTTCCCCACTGTGGGGCTGAAGTTCTTGCGTTCCAGAAAACGGTATAATTCTTATCGTTCCACTGCGTGCCTGCGGGGTGGCGGTAATGGAGATCGACGTCGGTGCCGATGCCTGTTTCGGGGTTGGGGACTGCAGGAGTGTTCCAGGTGAGTTGGATATGAATATCCTGGTTGGGGACAGCATGAACGGTTGCTGTCGAGGGCGAGCAATTCGCGATGCCGTTTGCGTCCCGCACTACGAGTTCGATTTTGTAGGTGCCGGCAAGGTCAAGCCAGAGTTGCGGTCTGGCTGCGAAGTTGTCTGAGAGCTGTGCGCGGGAGTTTGCAGGGCGGCTGATAATCGTCCATTCAAAATGATCGGTAGCGGCTGCTCCGCTGCCGAACTCGACGGTTTGGAGGGGGATGGCAACAATTTCTTGCTGAAATTCGGTGGCGCCGATCAGACGAACTTTGGCTGCCAGGGAAGAGCATTCCGCGTTTTCGTCCAGGGTGCAGACACCATCCTTGCATTCGTGACCGGCCGCGCACTGGTTGTCGGTCGTGCAGGTTCCGCAGGTAGCGATGTTTCCGGTTTGCACGCAGGTTGCGGGCAATTGACAGATAGCGGTTCTTGTAAATTGTCCGTTGATGCACGTTTCGACCGCGCTGTTAACGCAACGCTGATCCCCGGTGCCGCATTGCTCAACCAGGCAACGACCTTCTTCGCAGTAATATGAATTGGGGCAGCCGGCGTTGTTCTCGCATTCATTGCACGCGCCGCGCTCTAGATTACAGAGCAGGCCGTACGGTGTGCATTGATTGTCGGACTGGCATGGGAGATACGACTCGCATTGTCCGGCCAGACAACGTTCGTTATCGCCACAATCCAGGTTTGAAGCGCATTGCGCGCACTGTTTCAGCGTGGCATCGCAGACCTCGCCTAACGGACAATCCAGCGAGTTCTCGCACGCCGCAACGCATATCCGCTGCGCTTGGTTACAAATTGGTTTTCCGGGCACGCTGGCGCATTCCCAGTGCGCTTCGCACGTTCCTTCGGCCTGGCAAACGCGGTCGATGCAGCGACCGCCTTCTTCACCGCACTGGCTATCGAACAGGCATTGTACGCAAAGCTGCGACATGGGATCGCACACCGAACGAGTGCCGCCGCAGTCTTCGCTGGTTGCACAGGTTTGAGCAGGGTCATCCGGGTTGTTGGAAGCGTCGGGAACTGTGTCCGAAGCATCCGGTTTCTCCTGATCCGTGTCGTATTCGTTTACATCCGGCGAGGCGTCGTCTTCATTCAGGTCAAATCCAGAATCGCCCTGATCATTCAGCTTATTCTCGTTGGAATCTCGGTCATTTCCACAACCTCCAAAACCAAGCACACAAACCATCAGCAACAGAAAAATCCAACGCATTTTCTCTCCATGATATTTATAAGTCACATGTTGAGTATGGCTATAGAGTGAAATCAGAGAAAAATCAACGTTTCCTTGAAGATCACTTGAAGAGGCAGGCATTTGCGTAACAGCAATGATGGGAGATTCAGGAGAGATCGCGAATCCGTTTCAGCCAGGTAATTTGTTGGGCAAGGGTGTCGTCGGGTGTGAAATCGGTTGAAATACGGGGAAGATCGCTTACAGCTGAACCCAAAAGTTCGGTAAGGGCGTCGAAAATCCATTGCTCGCCCTGAAACTCCCTGCCGAAATGGCCGTACTGCTTGGTGCGAAGCGCGTCGAACCAGGTGTGAAAAGCGCGCGTAAATTGCTCGGTAGAAGCGTGGTTGGTGCGCAGTTTATCGATGGCAGCGCGGCCGTTGATGGTGTCCAGGAAGGCGAAAACAGTCGGAGCGATGTTGCGTTCCAGCGCGTCAGGATTGGTGTGAGCGCGTGGCAGGGCGGCAAAAAACGCGGCCAGTTCGGTGTAGATAGCAACCGGAGGAACGTACATATAGCGTTGCCGGGCGTTGTGGTCGGTTGCGTCGTCGTTGGCCAGTTCGCTGATCGCCACACCGGTGCCAAACGGTACGCGGCGCGAGAACCGGGCGGCAGGCTGGACCAGAATATGATCGAGTTTGGAGATCGAGTCTGCGCCCCCGACTTTGACGAGTTTTTCGAGCATATAAAAGTCTTCGCCGGCCTGTTTGCGGGACATTCCGTCGGCCAGGGCGTAGCCGCGTGCGGTGATTACGGTGCACGAGCCGACGGTCTGGAATGCGTAGGGCGAGTTGGCGTGGCGTAGGGATAATTCGCCGTAACGCAGCCATAATTCGTAGGCGATCGTGGCCCGGGCATGGGCCGGGTTTTCTGGTAATGGATGACGATAGCGGCAGAGCCCGGCCAGATGCTTTCTGTTGTTAAAGGCATCCAGTAATTGGTCAATATAACCGGGGCCGACCGGGGAGTCTGCGTCCAGGCAGGCGATGACGCCGTTTGTGGCAGCGGTTCCGACCGTGTGCAGGCGGCGTAGCGCAAGGTCCATGCCGTGGCGGCGTGCGTGGCCGACGCCACTTTTGTCTATAGGAAAGGCGCGACCAGGCGAGGTCCGGTCGAGGGCGTGGATGGATAGCGGTTGGTTTTTGTAGACTTTTAAGAGGTCGAGGGTTTGCTGGTTGTCTTCGAGAATTTCAAGCGGTGCGTTATCGGAGGCATTGATAACCACGATGACTTCCGCTTCGGACAGGCGCTTTGTGTGTTGAAACAGGGAATCCAGCACAGTTGGCAGAGTGCTGCGCTCGGCCATGGCGGGAATGACGATGCAGAGCTTCAGCTCGGGCGCAGGGGGCGGGAGTGTGTCGCGGGGTTCGGGCGGACAGGCAAGACGCGTCAGATAGCGTTCGATCGCGCGGATTGCTGCAGGCTTTGCCATGAAGACCTCTGGTTCCGGTTCTGGTTCCGGTGGTGCAAAAAGAATTTGTTTCTCGGCACATGCTCCGACGCGGGGACTTTTACATGCCTGAACGTGCATGAGTAGAGGAGATCTTTGCGCGAAGAGATAGCTCTCAAGCTCGCTGTGAAAAGGCATGGAAAAGACAAGGCAGACCAAACGCGCATTTGAGTCGAAAATTCGTGGAAATGTAGAAAAATACAGGATCGGCCGGCCTGGACAGAACAGTTCTTGAAAAGACAGAAAATTATAGAAATTTCTGTAAATTCAGAATTTTCTATAATTTTCTGACTGAATTTTTACGCACTTGAGCCTCGTCACTGCAAAATTTTTCTTCTTTTTTTGC
>JBEBUW010000054.1:0-27978 GCA_040393065.1 Lujinxingia vulgaris
AAGTAGCAGTGGTCAGACGGCGCGGGGAGGCGCATGAGCAGGCGGCAAAAAAAAGAAGAAAAATTTTGCAGTGACGAGGCTCAAGTGTGTGAAAATTCAGGCAGAAATTTCTGAAATTTTTGTAAAAATTACTGAAATTGAGACGTTCTGAGCGGTCCGGAAACTTCCTGGCCTGAAAAACATAAAAAGCCCGTCAAACATTCAGCTCCAAACGCCAGTCGCGACCAAACCAATCAAAATCGGCATCTGCATTCAAAAGCCATCCCCTCAAAATTACTAATTTCGATAAAAACTATCGTTCAATATCGCGGTGACGAATCCCGCATTTCCAACCACGACCGCGCAACCGCTCCGCCACGGTTTCCGATACAGCTACCGAGCGGTGCCTGCCTCCCGTACAGCCGATTCCAATCGTCAGGTAACTTTTCCCTTCACGCTCGTACATCGGCAGCATGAATTCCGCCATCTCCTGAAAGAGAGAAATAAACCGGCCAGTTTCCGGGAAACCCAGCACGTAATCGCGCACGCCCTCATCCAGCCCCGTTTTCTTGCGCATGCCTTCGACAAAATACGGATTCGGTAAAAATCGCAGGTCAAAAACCAGATCGCACTCCACCGGCAACCCGTATTTAAAACCAAAGCTTAACAACGTGATCGTAAAACGCTCACTCGACTCGTTTTCAAAATACTCATGAAAAAAAGCTTTTAACGTGTGTACCGTGTGAGCGGTCGTATCCAACATGAGATCTGCGCCGGCGCGAAGCGCTGCCAGCGCTTCGCGCTCACGAAGAATTCCATCTCGAACGGTACCGCCATTACTCAGCGGGTGCCGCCTGCGCGTTTCGCTATACCGACGAACCAACACATCATCGTCAGCATCCAAAAAAATCACCTGAACATTGAACCCTTCGCTTCGCAACTGCTCAATATTTTGTGTGGCTTGATCCAGAAAAAGCCGATCTCTGGTGTCGACGACAAACCCCAGCCTCTGAATCGAAGTTCGGCCGCTGCCTGTCCCCGCCAGCTCCAACACCTTACGAAGCAAAGGAACTGGCAGGTTATCGATACAAAAAAAGCCCAGGTCCTCCAGAGCTCGAATTGCCGTCGACTTACCGGAACCGCTCAATCCCGTTAGCACCACAACGCGCGGCGCATTCGAAGACTCCGAGCGCTCTTCCAGCTCCGAAGCAGGTGTTTCAGACAGAGGATGTAAATGTTCATCACTCACAAGGCCACCTTAGCTAAATTTTTTCGATAAAACCGCTGGATTTTGAAGAACTTACTCTTTCAAAATCTCTACCAGCGCCACCGTGATATTGTCTGTGCCGCCGTTGTCATTGGCCGCCTGAATCAGCGCATCACACGACTTTTCCAGACTCGCGCGCTCGCGGATCAAGATCTGTCGCATTACTTCGTCACTGATCATGCCATTGAGCCCATCCGAACACAGAAGATACAGATCTCCATGCTCTGGAACCTCATGGGAAACGTCTACCTGCACGGTTTCCTTCATACCCAGTGCGCGCACAATCACGTTTTTATGCGGGAAATTCTCGATCTCCTCGGGCGTGAGATCTTTCATCTTGATCCAATCATTCAACAACGAATGATCTTCCGTTACCTGCGTCAGCGTTTCGCCTCGCAGACGATACACACGGCTATCGCCCACATGCCCGAAAAACACGCAATCGTTGGCTACAAACAATGCCACCAACGTCGTTCCCATGCCGCGCTGACCGCTATTCTGGGAAGCGGTTTCAAAAATACGCAGATTCGCCAGCTTGATACTTGCGCCCAGACGATTCTCTTCATAACGCAGCCCCTTTTCCATCTTATAAGGCCACGTAATATCTTCGTCCTGTGAAGTATCCTGAAAAAAACTCGCCACAGTATCCACGGCCATCGCCGACGCGACCTCGCCGCTGGCATGGCCACCCATCCCATCTGCAACCATATACAGATTCTCTTCGGGCACCAGGCGAAGGTTGTCCTCGTTATGGCCACGTTTCATGCCGACGTGAGTATTGCCGGCATAGCGTAATTTAATAGCCAACTTGATACCTATGGTTGCGACTGTTTCTTCCACACGCACATTGTCATGCGCAAACGCTTATTCCATGGAATTATCACAACCCTCCAATGATGACAACAAGCTCTGTTCTTCAATTCCGCCTTGAGGGCGCACTTGAAAGCTCAGAAAGGAGTTCATTGAGCCTCGCAAACAGTTGAGAATTATCCTGACGTGGATAATCGGAGAGTGCTTTGCGATAAAGCGGAATATTTTTCATGAAATGCAAAAGCCCTTCCTCCTCAAGCTCTGCTTCACAAAGTCCATACCCTAGCTTTTCTACATACCGGCCGTTGAGAAGCTGCTCAAACTGATTGCCAACCGGTGTTGCCAGATACGGCTTACCCAGATGCAGCGCTTCCCCAATCAGCGTAAACCCAGCCGAACCCACCACGCCCCGACAACTCGCCAAATCTATTACAAACTGCGCTTCATCGAACGGTCGATACAGCAAATTCTCGTCCTGTACATCGTGTTCAAGACCACGGCGAAGACCATAAATATACACCGGACAATCCAGCCGTTTGAGCATATCCGGCAGATGCAAAAATGTTTCAGATGTCTGATACACCAGCAAATGCCCGCCATCGCTGCTCGTTGCATCCAAAATACTCTGACGCAAAATTGGCGGTACCAGCGTTGTGCGACGTTTCCGAACTGGCGGCGTGACAAAAGTTGTCACCAAATAATGATGAGCGTTTGGACACTTACCCTTCACAATAGACTTGGCCAGTCGAAACGCTGCATGTTCACCCGCAATAATATCAGCCTCGTGCAAACAACGATTGATCAACTGAATATTATCAATACAGATCAACGGAATCCGATGCATCTTAGCAAATAACCAGCTCCAGCTCTCGAAATCACTGATCACGACATCCGGAGCAAACTTTGCCATCACATCGAAATACTCTCGCATATTCTGTGGCCAGCCAGAAATCGCGCCCAGCATATTGCTTGCCGCTGTACCCCGCCGCTTGACCTCGTTATTTTCCATCGCAATGGTCAGTCCCCAGATCTTGTGCACAGAAGGAAATTGACGCTCCAGCAGTTCATAGGCACGCCCCGATGCCACCACATGAACCTCGTGGCCATCCTCCAGAAGTCTGGCAAGAATCACAGAACTTCGAATCGCATGCCCCATCCCCTCGCCAACCACGCCGTACAATATTTTCATGCTCGATCCTTCATTTATGCAAGGCATCGCACGGAAGCATCACGGAGCCGGATGCGTCGCCATCGCCATCGACTGCATATCCTGCATCACCAGACGTTCGTTTTGCTCATAAAATACCATCGGCCGCCCGGTTGCTGAAAAGCACAGATTCAGAATTCGCGAGCCGCTGGCAGGCTTCGTCAGTACAAGTTGACCGGTAAGCATCTGAAACAACTTCACAGACTCATGATCGATGACGGCCGCCAACAAATAATTATCCGCTGAAATCGCCAGGCCCGTAATCGAGCCTCCCGCGTCGATATTGAGCACCGGAGTTCGCGGTGTGGCCATCTGATAAATCTCAATCAGCCCACCCTCCCGCGCTACCGCCAGCGACTCGCCGTCTGCACTCAACACCAACCCTTGCACCGGTGTGCCACTGCGCAATCGCGACCATTCCACCTGTTTTCGAGGAGTATGAACATACAAACGCCCCGAACTTGAACCGGCCACCATCATTCGCCCCTGCGAATCTGCCGCAATCGCCGTAATCGGCACCTGACGCACATCCAAAAAATGCCGTTCTACGCCAGACTCATCCTGGGCGAGTTGCGTTAGGCTTCCGTCTTTATGACCGACAAGTATATTGGTTGATGTTAATGCCAGCGCACTGATCTCCGAGTCATGCGGCACCCGAACCATCCGCGGCGGCCGCGCAAGATCGGTATACATCATCAACAGATTCGATTTCTCTTCGAGCACAACATACAGCGGCGCCAGAGAAAACACGCCAAATCTGGTCTTGTTGTCGCGCTTTTTTTGTTCCGTCAGCTCAACCGTCGAAGAATAATCAATCGTCAGCGCGGTTCCGTCCAACAACGCATCGACATTGCTCTTTTCCGAATAGCTAACTCGACCCGGAAGCGGTTCAAGCTGTGAGATCGAGTGCCGAAGAGGTGTATTCTGACGAATAAAAACAGGCGTTTGCGCAGGCTTGCGCGCCGCTGTGCCCCACTGAATTGTGGCGCCACTTTCGTGCTCGCTGCGATTAAATCCGGGGCTTGTCGTGCTGGATTTAGATTCCACAGAAGCAGGCGTGCTGAATGTCGCGGACAACTCACGTGGACGACTCGATTCGTGAAGATGCGTGTCCAACTGGCTCAGCGCGATAAAGTGATCGAGTTCCTCAATGACTTTTGAAAGATCTCGGGGACGCTCGGCCGGTGACTTCGCCATCATCCGCCGCATCAAGTCTTCGAGTTCTGCAGGAAATACCACATCCGGCCTCACCTTGCTCAACGCCGGCACCGGTGTGCGTATCTGCATCCTCAATACTTCATAAACATTATTGCTCAAATACGGGGGACGCCCGGTGAGCATAAAAAACAGCACCACGCCCAGGCTATAAATATCACTGCGATGGTCGATCGCCCCGGCACTTGCCTGCTCTGGACTTGCGTAAAGTGGAGTCCCAATAAAGCCATGCGTCATGTTCACGCCGACCTGATGATCCTCGATTTGTACGATGCCAAAATCCAGCACATACACAAAATCATCACCGGCCGGCAAACGCTCGACCATGATGTTTTCCGGCTTCAAATCCCGGTGGATCATGCCGATCTGATGCGCCTCAAACAAGCCATTGGCGATCTGGCGCAACAACGTACAAGCCCGCGTAACGCTCAGCCCCTTTTCGAGACCAACCAACGCCTCAAGCGTCAGCCCATCAATCCAGTCCATCACTACGGCAACATACGGACCAGATAGCTCCAAAACCTCATAGAAAGACACAATATGAGGATTGCGCAGCCTGCCCAACGCCTCGACTTCGCGACTCAGGCGCTCAACAATCAGCTCCGAATTATGACCGTGCCCCGTATTGATAATCTTGATGGCAAACTGCCGCGAAATCGACATCGATTCCGCACGATAAACCGCTGCCGACGCTCCCTGACCAAGCTGTTTTACAATCAAGTACCGACCATCCAGTACCTTGCCCAACCATAAGTCCGGCACATCACTTAGCAGCGGCCAGCCTCCAGGCGGACGTGCGGCCTGACACTCCGCACAGGCTTCTTCCTCCACGAAAACCACCGACATGCAACTCAGACAGGCACAGTCTGGCAATCGGGCACGAAGCTCACGGCGGCGACGCTCAAACGCAGCACGCTCACGGCTGGCCTTCAATACCGATGGATCCTGCTTTGTCATACGTGAAGCTCCGCCTTTTCGAACCCGCCGGGCCGTACAATTCCGATATTACATGCCTACAATTCGTCTTGCTTTCAAAATTCTCTTTGCCGCGTTAGCCAGAAGAAAATTCTGAAAGGACATCGCATCGTATGAAAGGCACGCAAATAAGAGGCCCCCGTACACGATAATGGATCTATGTCATGCAAAGAAAAAGGCGGCTTGTCAAGCTCTCACCTTATCTGGTGCGCACTCAACAAACCGCCTGAAAAGCTCCTACCCGCCCGTTTGTCGATTATTTCAAAAACTGGGCGCATAAATACTCAGATCTACGCGCGCCATTGCTTAATCTTCCCGGGGCGGCAACTTCGCATACCGAATCTGCGTGCCCATACCGCTCAACACGTTATGTGATTGCGGATCGTTCCATTCAAGCTGTACGCCCCGACCATCGCCCGGACATGCGGCCCAGGTATAGTGAGAACGATGAACTACACACCCATTTGGGAAATCCGGAGTATCGATGCTACCCGGCTCGCAATAGCCGGTTGCCTCAAGGCGTGCCGCGGCATCCGCGCCATCCGTATGAATACGAACCTGGATACCGCTATCGCAATAATATCCTTGATTTCCCTGCGGATACGCCGTGCAAGTTCCGCTATCTCCAGAGTATGCGAAGGCCGGACAATTATCCTCTGGACCCTCACAATGGAAAATTTCCGTGATGCATCCACCACTTTCCGTGCGGAAAAGATTCGCAATATCCTGCAACGCAGAACCAAAGTCCTCACAGATCAAGCCGGCAACCGGAGCATCCGGGCGACTGGAGGGCGGCGACGGGAAAAACCGGTTAAACTGACGCATGAACGCGTCATAACGGTGACCCGAGTACGCGACACCTTTCAAGCTTGCGCAGCTCGTGGGAATCGACCATCCAGAGCGACATTCGTTGACATCTTCGGAAGACTGGCCATCTTCCGTCGGCCCCGGATGCGGATACGGCTGGTGGGGACCATGGATCGAAGCGACGAGCACATCTTCTTTCAGCACTTCTGGCGTAATCGACAATCCCTTCGAGGCGAGTAGATTGGCCAGCATATCGTCCTTGAGTTTCTCGACCGGAATCAGCGGGCTGGGAACCCAGTTCTCCGCCATTTCGCACATCGAAGATCCGCAAGAATGCACTTCGTTCAGCGTTCCATCATGCGAGCAGTCGTTCTCGTCGGTAACAATGATTACGCCTGTACGTGCATCCGGCCGCAAAAAGCCAGCATTGGGGAACACTGCAGGATCTCCCTCAGGCCCGCCGGTCAACTCCGGATCAAACGCCCGGACAATGGCTGCAAGCCCTTTTTCCATACCGTAACCGCGCGTACCGACCATACTTGCGCAGGCAAAATCCTGGCGCAGCTCATCAATCCGCAGCGAGCGGTCTTCATTGCGATAATCTTCGGCCCGAATGTATTTACGTCCCTGACCGATGTCGCGATAATCCGCCGGATTCGGGAAAAACGTATGAGGCGCCGGTGCGTTTGTACAATCCAGTGTCGTACGCCAGCGCCCCTGATCGAATGCACAACGCAGTTGATTCATATCCGGATTCAACAAATGCGCATACGCAGTAGGATCATTCGTACATCCAACGGCGGTCTGAATCGCATCCAGAATCGGCTCCATCGGTGCATCATAAACCGGCTGACCGGTCTGATCTACCTGATAGAAACAAGACGTATCAAAGCCCGGAATCGGCTGCGGCGTCAGCTGGAGATGACCCGGAAGCGCAACAGGCTCAAAGGCTCCCTGAGAATGATCCGGCCCAACCATATGGGTCGTCGTAATACCGATATGAAAATCGAGGTCGATTTCTGCCAGGATGTCAACAAACTCGCCGAAGTTGTCACGAAGCGCTTTTTGCTCCTGACACATCGAACCCGAGTTATCGATCATCCACAAAATATCGAGTTTAGGCGATGCTTCTCGTTCGTAAGTTTCGAGAATTTCGATGGCGCCTGTAGAGCGCACAAATTCCGCCGGGTGTGTATTACACGCAACGACAAGCCCGGCCGACGCCAGACCTGCCAAAACGAAACCACCCCAACGACGACTTTTCGTATCCGAACCCATATTTTCCTCTCACACCGAAACGTAAAGCTTGCCCCACGATCTAAATTACAGAAAGGCACACGCCCCAGACACTAGCGAATTCAGCGCATCGTGTCTAGCGTTTCCACGCCGCCCTTATAGCCAAAATCCGGGAATTCGCCAACCGCAGCCATCTCGCCACAAACACAACAAGGCCCAGAAATCTGGCTCTTCAATACCATACGTATCAAAGACAGATCGGGCCCTGCAATGACGTCGACGCCATGAAAATAACGCGACGATTTAGGAGCTGTGCGTAGTGTAAGGCAGCAGTGCAATCTGGCGAGCACGCAAGATTGCGCGGCGAAGACGACGCTGGTTACGTGCATTTACGCCGGTGATTCGACGAGGAAGAATCTTGCCAGTCGTGGTTACAAAAAGCTTGAGAAGCTCAGGATTTTTGTAATCAAGACGCCAGGAGGGATTTTGCTCAAAAGGATCAACTTTGCGACGACGGCGCCAGTTAATCTTTCCGTATTTGGACATATTTTTTTCTCTTCAATAATCTAAAAAGTCGACAACAGAAGACCCAAAACTTCTTATCGGAGTTTGGTTTCCACAAACTCGACGTGCTTGCGCACGACAGGATCAAACTTCTTGAGACGCAGTTTGTCAGGCGTATTTCGCTTGTTCTTCATCGTCGTGTAGAAAAAGCCAGTACCGGCCGATGACAACATTTTAATTTTTTCGCGCATAACTTCTCTCCAAGGTTCACAAACGCAAAACTCCCGCACCTTTTCGGGGGGGAGCATCTAGTAACGGTGTTTGCTTTGAAAAGCAAGTCTTTTTCCAAAGCTTTACCTCTCACGACCAACTTTTGCGACGCTACAACGCCTATCTGGCTTCTGGCAAGTACTTCTCACATCTATTTTCAGGCGCCTGGCGACATCCCCTCATGATCCCGAATATGGTACGCAGGCTGTGTATCTTCCGGCTCGCGCTCCCCCTCGGCCTGCGACGGTTTCCGACGGCTGCGCGCCAGCGCGTCTTGCTCCCAGTGATCATGCTCACGCGCTGTTTTTTCCTCGTGACTTTCTCCTTGCCCCATTTTTTCGCCGGCGCCACCGATCACATTGCTGACCTTTTCACCGATTCCACCACCTCCGCCGCTTATATGTGGAAGCACTTCCTCTAAACTTCCAAACTGCCTGTCTGGCAAGGCTTCCACTGTCTGCACGATTTCCCTCTTCATTCCGAAATTGTGCGCAGTCTCCACCAGCTTATTTTTATCGATGGGATAGCTAACTTTCCCCAGAAACTCTTTGACGATCTCGATGCTTTTCATGTTCGGCTCCCGAAAATTCAGGCCAAGCTCTGTATGTTCTTAGCCAACCTGCCCCCCAGGCTGCTCCGAATATAGAAACAAGCATGCCGCCACAAAACTTACTGATTCGCCACCCCATCACTGTTTTTCACCACCACACGACCGCGCTCCAGATTCAACGTCATCCGCCCCTCCCCCTCCCGCTCAATCTCAATCTGCACCGGAGCGCCGGCCTCGCCGCGGATCATGTCCACCACCCGCTGCAAATCCATTTCCGCCGTCCGCTCCCGATCGACCGCCAGAATCGCATCGCCCGGCTGCAGGCCAAAGGCTTCGGCCGGCGTTCCTTCCATCACACTGCGCACCTCAATGCCGCGTGCCCCCGACTGCAAAACCGCGCCAATGCCCTGAAACGCAAAGACATCGCCGCGCCCGCGCTCCGTCATCTGAATATCGCGTCGAAGTACGCCGCCTCTCGCAACCTCCACGCCGCTCGAAAACTCACTCAAATAACGTTCATGCGTCACCCGCAAGCTGTGCCTGCCCGCCGGAATGCCGCGCAACTCGTAATTTCCCGATGCGTCCGTGCGCACGGTATTCGATGGCAGCAACGACGTCGGCTCCAAAAGCTCTACCAGAGCACCCGCAATCGGTTCCTGCGATCCCATTACGCGTACCGTCCCGCGCACCATCGCCCCCTCATGCAACCGAACTTCCACCCCGCTGCGCCGTGCTCCCGGCTGCACCACCACCCGGTCCGAAAACCCCGGCGCCAACCCCGTTGCCTGCACCCGAAAACGATACGTCCCCGGCCGCAACTGACCGAACTCAAACGCTCCATCCGCCTGCGAAATCTGCAAACGCCCGATCTCTGCCCTGTTATACGGCACGCCTTCACCGTCAGCCGCCACAAACTCCTCGACCGCGATCGCATACGTCGTCACCGGCTGACCGCTTGCATCGATCACACGCCCGGCCACCGCGCCGCCTGCCCTAAGCTCCAGCATCATCTCCTGCTCATGCCTGGCCACAACACGCGCCGAAGAGCCATGAAACGGACTTATCGCCACCGCCGTCCAACTTCCACCCGGCGGATCTTGCCACTCAAACGCCCCATCTTGCCCGGCCCGCACCACGACCTCGCCTGGCCTACCTTCTCCACCTGCGCTGTCCGCAGCACGAAACCACACCAGTGCACCGGCAACCGGCTTTTTCTCCGCATCCACCACGCGCCCGAAAATCCCCGTTGCGGCCGATAAACTCACATCACGTCGCGTTTCGCCGCCGTCTTCCACTTCCACTTCCACAAGCACCGAACGATAACCCGACGCCTGCACACGCATCGAAAATCGCCCTACCGGCACATTCAGAAACTCAAAATTCCCTCCGGCATCCGCCACCACACGCCGCGCACGCCCGAGTTCCGCACTACCCAACAACACTACTTCAGCCCCGATCCCCTCACCCTGCGCCGTCACCCGCCCCACAATCGAACCGCTCTCCACCAGATCGATCAGCACCCCATTGCGCGTTTCGCCGCCGCGCAAAAATATCTCCCGACTCTCCGCAAACGCATAGGCTTCCGTCTCCACCATGATCCGCAGCCTTCCCGGCGCAACATTCTCAAACGAAAACGTACCGTTCGCCTTCGTTTCCACAGCCTCTCCCAGCGAGAACGGCTCCAGCCCCTCGCCGTTTACACCCTCCCCGAACATATAGCCCAGACTCAGCCGCGCCCCTCCCACGGCCTTGCCCGCCGCCATCACACGCCCCGAAATCGTGCCCGGCCGATGCAAAAACAACTCCACGCCCGACACCCCGGCACGTCCCGCCGTCCCGTCCAGAACCACCACCTCCCGCATCCCAACACCCGGCGGCCCCACCCGCACAAAGCCCTCTGCCTCCACCACATCCAGCCCGTACCGGCCCGGCAACAAAACCTCGAACGCAAAACTCCCATCTGCCTGCGAGATCACCTCCTCCACCCGATCTTCCAGCTCCTCCTCTTTCCCCGCCTCCAGAGAAATCGCCCGCACCCGCGCTCCCCCGATCCCCGTCCCATCCCTGAGCATCACGCGCCCCGAAATCGATGCCTGCCCCGCTGCATACACCGCAGCCTCCGCACCGATCTCCTCCGATTCACCAACCACTTGCTCTTTTTGCCCCCGAACCACCAAAAAAATCGCAATTACGGCGAGTAACAGGCTAAATAATAGGAATATACGTCTTTTCATTCTGATTTTATTTTATCGAAAGACACTGTGCATACTTTCAGCACAATAGGGCCCTGAATTTATTGTCAAGCAAAACGAACGATGTTATGGCCTACCCGTTCTAACGGATAGCAATCAGGCTGTTCGCTCCTTGTTTCTCTTATGAAAGGCGTATCACTATGACCGCAGAGATTCTCAACGTCGCTCTGCACGAAACTGCACAGGAACGTTACCTTAATTACGCACTGAGCGTCATCACCAGCCGCGCGCTGCCTGATATTCGTGACGGCTTAAAACCCGTGCAGCGACGCATCCTGTACGCAATGTTCACAAACCTGCGACTCACCCACGACGCGCGCTATCGCAAAAGTGCTGCCATCGTCGGTGAAGTCATGGGTAAATACCATCCGCACGGCGATCAGTCGATTTACGACGCGATGGTCCGCATGGCCCAGGACTTTTCCCTGCGCTACATGCTCGTCGACGGCCAGGGAAACTTCGGCTCCGTAGACGGCGACGGCGCAGCCGCCATGCGATACACCGAAGCGCGCCTGACCGCGCTGTCCTCGGAACTGCTCGACGAAATCAAAAAACAAACCGTCGCCTTCCGCCCCAACTACGACGGCACCGTTTTTGAGCCCATCGTCCTGCCCGCCCAGGTCCCCAACCTGTTGATCAACGGCGCAACCGGCATCGCCGTCGGCATGGCGACCAACATCCCGCCGCACAACCTGACCGAGGTCCTCGACGCCCTCATCGCTCTCATCCAAAAGCCCACACTGGAGATCGGTGATATCGTCGGCAATTACATCAAAGGCCCCGACTTCCCCACCGGCGGCGTGCTCCTCAACACCACCGAAGAACTCCGCCAGATCTACTCCGAAGGCTCCGGTGCTCTGATCACCCGCTCCGAATGGGAACTCGAAAAAGACGGCGGCAAACGCCAGATCGTCATCACCTCGATCCCCTACATGGTGAACAAAGCGACGCTCATCGAGAAGATCGCCGACTACATCATCACCGAAAAACTCCCACAGATCGTCGACGTCCGCGACGAATCGACCGACGACATCCGCATCGTGCTGGAACTCAAAAAAGGCGCCAACGAAGAAGCCGCCATGGCCTTTTTGTTCAAGCACACCCAGCTCGAAGAACGCTTCCACGTCAACCTGACCTGCCTGGTCCCCTCCGACAATCCGCAGGTGCCCGCGCCGGCCAAAGTCGATCTCAAGGATATGCTCCGCCACTTCCTTGATTTCCGCATGGAAGTCGTCACCAAACGCACCGAGTACGAACTCGACCAGCTTTTGCGCCGCATCCACATCCTGGAAGGCTTCGAAATCATCTTCGGCGACCTCGACACCGCCATCCGCCTGATCCGCGCCTCCAACGGCAAGCGCGACGCCGCCGACAAACTCATCGAGCACTTCGGCATCGACGACGATCAGGCCGAAGCCATCCTCGAAACCAAACTCTACCGCCTGGCCCGGCTCGAAATCGAAATGATCCGCGCCGAGCTCGAAGAAAAACGCGGCCTGGCCGCAAACCTCCAGAAACTCCTCGACAGCGAAGAGCTACGCTGGAAACTCATCTCCAAAGAACTCTCCGATATCCGCCGCGCCTACGGTGATGCGCGCCGCACCCGCGTCGACGTCGAAGTCAAAACCCTGACCTATTCCGAAGAAGTCTACATCGTTTCCGAGGATACCTGGGTCATGGTTTCGCGCGACGGCCGCATCAAACGCCAGAAATCCTACTCCGATTTGTCCACCATCCGCGTGCGCGACAACGACTCCATCGGCTGGGTTTTGCCCGGAAACACACGCTCCACCCTGATTCTGTTCTCCAACACCGGGCGCGCCTACACCATGCGCATCGCCGACGTCCCCGCCACCACCGGCCACGGCGATCCCGTCCAGGCGCTTTTCGATTTCGTAGACGGCGAAAGGATCATCGGCGTCATGACCAACGACGACCGCGTCATCCTGCGCGCCGCCCCCGACCAGGCCAGCCTCGTCGCCGACGACGAAGACTCCGAACCCCAGATGGTCGCTATCTCCGCACTCGGACAATCCGTCCGCTTCGGACTCGACGCCTTCACCGAACCTTCCACCGTCAAAGGCCGCCTCTTTATGCGGCTCGACTCCAAAGACCGCGTCGTCAACTGCGAACCCTGCCGGGGCGATGAACTCGTCGCCATCGCCAGCCACGACGGCCGCGCTCTCATCTTCCCCGTCCGCGAAATCTCCCTCGTCAAAGGCGCCGCCAAAGGCGTCCGCGCCATGTCCCTGGAAGGCAAAGACGAAGTCCTCGACTTCACCCTCTGCCGCGAACGCCTCGACGGCCTCGAAGTCGAAACCAACCAGGGCCGACGCACCATCATCCGCGCCACCAAAGCCCAGTTCGAACCCTCCAGCCGCGGCAACAAAGGCAAGCTCATCATCCGCCGCGGACACCTCATCCGCTCCCATCGACCGCCCGTCGAAATCCGCGTCGAACTCGCCGAAACCCCACCCGAAACCGCGCCCACCGAATAATCCGCGAAAGCGGTTTCGTCCCTCCCACCACAGCACTACCCACAACAAAAAAGGCACCCGGAATCTCACCGGGTGCCTTTTTCACGTCCGCTCAGGCCTGTCTGTTACTGGGTAATGCACACACCGCTGGCCTCGCCCGCAGCAATCGCACAAAGCTGACTACAGCAATCCGAGCTATACACACACGACTCGCCGCCGACCAGACAACGGTTCAAACCGCACTGTCCCTGGCTGCACAACATCGGAGCGCAACAATCACTCGATTCACTGCACGAACCCTCAAACTCCACGCACTGATCGACCGGCGGATCCGGATCTTCACCACCCGTATCTCCCGGAGGCACACCCACATCATCGCCCGCATCCTCACCCGGCACACCCACATCCTCGCCCGGAGTCGGCTCTTCCGGTTCCTCGCCCGGGCAGCTGTCGCCTACGCGCTGAATCTGGCGGTCGTAATGCACTGCCAGCGGCTGCGTCACCGAAAGCTGATTGCTAAAGACACCGCCAAAAACCTCCACATCCGACGTAAAATGCATCGCTCCGGGATACGCATACACAAAACCACCGATATCCACGCCCTGCGTAATGAGCAGCCCTTCCGCACCGCCCAGATACAATCGCGTCGAAGCCGGATAATGCTGCGAACCAAACACCAGCCCGCCGGTATGCACATCGCCATCGATGAACACATCGAGCTCCGCTCCCGGCATCGCCTTGATCGTCAAACGCTGCGCCTTCACATTGCCCTGGATATACAGCGCCGTACGGCCGTGCGCCATAATCGTCAGATCTCCACCCGAATCAATGCCCCGCAAAAAGTAACTTCCGCACGGCAAATCCAGCCGCCGCACCGTACTCCCTGCCCGCAGCGCATCGGCATCCAGACCGATCAGCGCATTATCATTATCCGTCCGGCGCCCCTCGATCATCGCCGCAATCGGAATGATCTGCTCCTCCTCACACGCACACGGCATCGGCACCTGCACCGGTGCACGCTCCAGCACCTGATACGTGGAATTACCACCCATCGCACCGTCCGCCGGAACCGTCAGCGTACCGCCCACCGCAAAGGTCGCCCCGCCCGCATTGTACGAGCCCACCGCAGCATCCCCTCCCACATCAAGCCCGCCGGTGATCGACGCCCGACCGCCCACGCGCATATCAATATGCACCGTGCCATGCGCATTGAGCGCACCATCACTCGTATCTCCCACCCACAACGAACCACCAATATCAAACGCCTGCGTACTCTTCAGGCTGCCATTGATCCCCACGCCGCCGCCCAGCGCCCCCGGCACATACGGCCCCTGCAAGCTATCAAACGCATCCGTCGTCAAGCCGCCCGTCAAACTCGTCGAGCTACAGCTGCACATCGCCCACCGAAACGCAGCCTCGGCCACGTCGCCCGAACAACGATCCTGCACGCCATCCCAGTCAAACTGCACCGGCGGCCCGCCACCCTCACACTCCAGAGCTTTCGACAAATCCAACGCCGGCACACACACGCCGCCGTTGCACCCTGTGCCCTCCTCGCAAACGATCCCGCACCCACCACAGTGGTTGCTGTCCGACTGCACATTCACACATTGCCGATCACAGATCTGCTCGTTATTGCCACACGCTTCCGCACAGGCACCGCCCGCACAGGCCTCTCCCTCACCACAAACCGTGCCACACGCCCCGCAGTTGTCCGGATCGATCTTGATATTGACACAATCGCCCCCGCAAACCCGCTGATAATGATTGACACAACCCTCCTCGATCGGCGGCACATCCCGGTCCTCAGCATCCGGATCTTCGTGATCAACCGGATCTCGTGCCTCATTCACATCCAGGTCTTCCTCACCCGTATCGAGCCGTCCTCCCGAGTTCACATCAGCCTGTCCGTGATTTTCACCATTCCCACTGGCATCGTCACTACAACCACCGCAAACCATGACAACGCTCAGCAACGCAATCCACGCCATCCGAGAAAAATGCCTTCTCATCACCAGCTCCTTTCCGAGAAATTGTCACCCTGCCACGACAATCCTTCCAACCAACACAAGTATTCGGGGTTCACCCACCCACAACCTTCACCGACTTTTTCCATAATGTCCAATCCAACACGTCAAATATTTGACCCCACCACCCAACACACGGCCCCGGTCCGCAACGCAACCCAACACACACACCGCGAAGCCGGACGAAGTCCGAGCGTAGCGCAGCGTATTCCTAACCCCCGGTGAAACCGGGGGGCGCGACGCCGCACACCACCCAACACCCTATACCCACCACGCCGCAACGCCACCCAACACACGGCCCCGGCTCGCAACGCCACCCAACACACGGCCCCGGTTCGCAACGTCACCACCCCGCATTTCATGCGGGGCTAGAACAGCCGCTGCGCTCCGCTCGGACTTCGTCCGGCTCCACGACCCCGTCTTTGCCTTCCCTACCCTCTGATCCTCTCGACACCACACACCACCAAAATAATCTGCTCGAAACATACTTTGACCCCTTCTTCGAGCAGAAAAATCTGCTCAATACACATCTCGAACCCTTCTTCGAGCAGAAAAATCTGCTCAATACACATCTCGAACCCTTCTTCGAGCAGAAAATTCTGCTTGAAACATACCTTGACCCCTTCTTCGAGCAGAAAAATCTGCCCAAAACACACCTTGACCCCTTTCCCCACCAAAAAAATCTGCTCCACCACCTCTCAACCCGTTCCCTACCCTCATTTTCCTTGCCTTTGCGCAACCTTTAGCTTTTCTTGCTTTTGCTGTGCCCCTCTAAGACAACACCTTTCGCGGCTTCGCGGCTTCGGGCGAGGCACGCCTTTGCTGTCGCCTCAAACCACCCAACCCTGTGACCCCTCTTTACGCTTCTTACAGTTTTTTTTACTTTTATTCTTGCTGTTGTCCAGGTTGCCGGCAACCGCACCCACGCCGCCGAAGCCCTCGGCCTCTCCCGCCAGGGCCTCCTCAACAAAATCGCCCGCTACCAACTCGAAGAAGGACGAACATGAAACTCTCCTCACGCGCTGAAAATATCCTGGCTGCAATCAACTCGAAAACGAAGCTCGGAGATTTACGAAAGACTGCAAAAGACATCAAAAAAGATCACGAACTGGCCATGGAACTGTGGTCAACCGCCAGGTTTTTACCCAGGCAACTGGCCATCTTGATCATGGACAACAAGCTGCTTTCCCAGGATGAGATCGATAAGCTCGATAAGGATATCCAGACGCACCCAATCGATGAGCGAAATCAGCTCATGGACTGGCTCATGGCCAATCAACTTACCAAAAACAAGACAACAATTGCGCTGATCCAATCCTGGAGAGCGAGTCCTTCTCCCCTGCAAAGACGCACGTTTTGGTACTATCAAGGAAGATTACGCTGGACTGGACAGACACCCCCAGAAAACACCCCGGAATTACTTGCAGCCATCGAATCCGGCATTGCCACCGAAGAGCCTGAAGTCCAATGGGCCATGAATTTCACCGCAGGCTGGATTGGCATCTACGAGAAACAGTATCGAAATCGCTGCATCGACATCGGCGAAAAAACAGGTCTTTATAAAGGCGACAAGGTATCAAAAGGATGCACCCCCAATTATTTACCAGAGTTCATCGCGATCGAAAGCAGCAAGCGAAACCTGTAAATCCTACGGCTTCTTTGCCACTCCTTCGCTTTCCTTTTCTCACGAAAATTCACGCCTTCGCGCCTTCGCGCGCGACACGCCCTTGCCCGGCACCGCCCCATCAGCGCAAATACAGCACCACCAACAAAAAGATCCCCAGAATCGCCAGCCCCAATCCGATCCCCAGCCCGAGCGCCGACCAGATCGAACGCATCGGCGCAGCCACCGTCTCCGGCACCTCCAGATCCCCGATAATAAAACTCCCCTCGGCCGCACCCCCGCCACGACTCTCCTCAACCCGGGGCCGCGGCGTCGCTTTCAGCGCCGTTGTCGGATCCGTATCAAACCGCTCAATCGTCGGCTCATCCCCCGCCAGACCGTGCAGCGGCGGCAAGCTATCCAACAACAGCACCGAATCCTCGATCGCTGACGCCGGATACCCGTACTCCCCACCAGGCTCCACATAGGCGCCCGAAACATACGGACTCCCCTCGCCAAGCACCCGCTCCATCTCCGCCGCACCCGGCAACAACATGCTGGAGGTGTACGAACTCACCGCCGTTTCCTTGTGTTCATACTCCGCATCCAGCGACGGATCATACAACAGCCCCGATCTACCCGCCGCGCCGACCGCCGACCGCCCCTGACTCGGATACGTCCCCGAAGCCGCGCCCGCACCCACCGCATAACGCTGCACCGCCACCCGCGAAGCACTCTGCAAGCGCGCGCGCCCCACGCCCGGAATATCCAGTTGCTCCAGATCTGCGATCATTTCCTGCGCCGTCGCATAACGATCCGCCAGCTCCTTGGTCGTCGCCCGCGCAATGATCTCGCCAAAAATACTCTCCGCCACGACCTCCGGCATTTTGATGTCCTTCGGCGAAGCCTGCAGCAAAATCGTCTCGTAAATGCTCTCGATCTGAATCAGTTTTTTGCCCAGCACCATCTCGGCCATAATCAGACCCATCGCATACAAATCTGCAGGCGGCCCGACGTTTTTCTTATGCACCAGCTCCGGCGCCATATACGCCGGCGTGCCCACCAGCGTCCCGGCATGCGTAATCTCACGCTGCATATCGCTGTCCAGCGCCTTGGCAAACCCGAAATCCAGCACCTTGACGTGCCCCTTGTCCCCGTCATTGACCAGATAAATATTCGCCGGCTTCAAATCCCGATGCACAATCCCGAGCTGATGCGCCGCATCCAGCGCCGACAACACCTCCAGACTCAACCGCCGGATCAAAGCCGGACTCAGCGCACCATGCTGATCGAGCAAATCCCGCAGATCCGTACCGCGCAAATACTCCATCGCCATGTACGGCAATCCCGCGCCGGTCTGACCATAATAATACACCTGCACAACATTTGGATGTTGCAGGCTGTAAACCAGACGCGCCTCGCGATCAAAGCGCTCGCGCAGCTCCGATTCATCATAAGGCCCCGGTTTTAATACCTTGAGTGCCAGCGTTCGCTGCTCCAAAGTATCAAATACTTTGTACACAGCGCCGAAGTTTCCTTCATCGAGTTTACTCTCCACCCGAAAAACTTCGTCAACAAGCTCCCCTACTGCGGGCATCTGCGACATGCGCCACCAAATTCTTAAAGTCCGAAAAGCAAAGCCATACCCTACAAACAACTTGTGCGCATGGTAATACGTCCAGCAAGACACGCAAGATTTCCGTTGATTACCCCAGAACTGCCCGATTTCCTACCCCCGCCCCACCTTTTTATGCTATGTCTCACAGCTTGACCCGCAACCGCCGCATCCCTTCTGTCTGCGGAGAACATTCGCGCGGGAATGCTCGAACGGGCCACGTGTGTTGAAATGGCGAAAGGTGTAACCATCTTCATTTCATACAAGGTTCATTACGGGTGGATTACAACACGAGAAACATAAAACAAGACGTTTGCTGCTGCAGCCCCATCGGGCCTATGATAGGAGCACTTTGTAGCGTCTTACCTGATGGATACCACTATACTTGACCCATCTGACGTGGGTGGAGCATCCATACCGAGATTTTGCATGCACAGTTTTCGCCGACATGGTCGTTTCCTCGTAGCTCTTCTCTCTTTGACGATCGCCTTTGTACTCAGCGTACAATTCGGAGATCGCGGAGTGCAGTTTGACCTGCGCCACTCCCAGCTCGCTGCCTCCGAAGGCACCGTCGAGAGCTATGACCTCTCGTCACTCCGAGTCCTCAACCGTGTTCTGCTCCAGCTCAAAGATAACTACGTCGAGCCCGAACGTATCCAGCCCGCCAAAATGCTGGTCGCTTCGCTGGAGGCCATCCAGAACAACATCGCCGAAATCGTCATCGCCTACGACCAGAAAGGCGACAAAACGCCGCCGTCCTTCATCGATGTCAGCGTCGGCGACAAAACCAAACGCTTCGATGTACGCAACATCGAAAGCCTCTGGGAAATGAGCTTCCGCTTAAAAGAAGTCTTTCTCTTCATCCAGCAAAACCTCGACAACGACCCGGATCGAAAAGTCCAGGACATCGAATACGCTGCGATCAACGGACTGCTCTCCACCCTCGATCCCCACTCCAATCTGCTGCCACCCGCACAGTACGACGAAATGCAAACCCAGACCGGCGGCAAATTCGGCGGCCTGGGCATCGTCATCTCCATCCGCGACGGCGCCCTGACCGTCATCAGCCCCATCGACGGCACGCCCGCCTCCCAGAAAGGCATCAAAGCGCAGGACACCATCGTACGCATCGGCGATGAATCCACCGTCAACATGAACCTCAACGAAGCCGTCGAAATGATGCGCGGCGAACCCGGCACCAACATCGACCTCTGGATCATGCGCAAAGGCTGGACCGACGCACGACAATTCACCCTGACCCGTGCCGTCATCAAAATCGATTCCGTCGACAGCCACGCTCTGGCCAACAAAATCGGCTACGTCCGCATCAAAAACTTCCAGGCCAACACCACGTCCGACCTGATGGAGCACCTCAAAAAGCTCAAAGAAAACATGGGCGGCATGCAAGGTCTCGTGCTCGACATGCGCGACAACCCCGGCGGTCTGCTCGACCAGTCCATCCGCGTCAGCGACCTCTTCTTGAACGAAGGCACCATCGTCAGCACCGTCGGCGTCGGCAACAAACTACGCGAAACCAAAACCGCTACCAAAACCGGCAGCGAACCCGACTACCCGATCATCGTTTTGCTCAACGGCGGCAGCGCCTCGGCCTCCGAAATCGTCGCCGGCGCACTGCAGAACAACAACCGCGCCGTCGTTCTCGGCGACACATCCTTCGGCAAAGGCACCGTCCAGATCTTGTACGAATTCCCCGACCAGTCCGCACTCAAACTCACCGTCGCCCAGTACCTGACACCCGGCGGCGTCTCCATCCAGAGCCGCGGCATCGTCCCCGATCTGCACACCATCCCCGTGCGCATCCACAAAAACTCCGTCGAAATGTTCCTCACCCAGAACAACCTGCGTGAACAAGACCTCGACTCCCACCTGGTCAACACCGCCGAACGTACCCCCGACGGACAGGTCACCCACATCCGCTACATCGATCCCGACGCCAAAAAAGAACTCGCCGAAGACGAAGAACCACCCTTTGTCGACCCCAACGTGTTCGTCGAAGACTTCGAAATCAAACTCGCACAACAACTCCTCGTCGCCTCCGGAACCGAATGGCGACGCACCGAAATGCTCAAAAACCTGCAGACTGAACTGCAAAAAGTCTACGACCGCGAACTGGCAACCATCACCGCCGAACTCAAAAAACTCGGCGTCGACTGGAGCGAAGGCGACTCCACCCAGAAACCCAATGTCGACCTCAAAATCACCACCAACCAGCCCGACAACACCGTCGCCGCTGGCGATAAAATCACTGTCACCGCAGAAGTCACCAACCGCGGCACCGAACCACTCTACCGCCTCAAAGGCTTCACCCGCAGCGACAGCCCCATGCTCCGCGACCGCGAATTCATCTTCGGTAAAGTCCTGCCCGGTCAGACCAAAAAATGGTCCGTCGAAGTCAGCGCTCCCAAAGATTCCGCCAGCCGCCACGACCACGTGGACCTGGTCCTGAGCGACGCCGACCGCGATTTCGAAGGCCAGTACGGCGTCGACATCAAAATCATCGGCCCCGAACGACCACACTTCGGCTTCGCCTACGAACTCATCGACGCCAACGGCGACGGTATCCTCCAAAAAGGCGAAGACGTCACATTCCGCGTCTTCGTCAACAACATGGGCGGCGCTCAGAGCGAAGACACCACCGTGTTCTTGAAAAACCTCTCCCGCGAAGCCGTGTACCTGCACAGCGGACGTGAAAAACTCGGCAAAGTACAGGTCGATGAACGCAAAAGCGTCGATTTCTCCTTCACCGTGAAATCACCGCCCAAAAACGATCTCATCGAGCTTCAGGTCGATATCTACGACATGACCTACCGCGAGTTCGTACAGAAAAAACTCGCCATCCCCTTCAACACCAACACCAAAAAAGTCGGTGCCGCCAGCGGCGTCGCCACCGTCGCCAACGCCGGCCCCGTCAAAATCTACAATGGCGCCTCCGACCAAACCGACCTCGTCGCCACCGTACCCGCCGGCGCTACACTCGCCGTCGTCGGTCGCCTTGATGGCTGGCTCAAACTCGACCTCGGCTACCGCAAAGCATGGGTCGAACAATCCAAGGTCACCTTCAGCGAAGCGCCCGCCGCAAGCGTCAAAACCTCCGAGAACGCGCTGGAACAGATCTCCCTGTTCCAAAAACCGCGCATCCAACTCGAACCCGAAGTCATGATGACCAGCGCTAACTCCATCAACTTGAAAGGTCTCATCACCGACACCTCCGCGCTGCGTGACTTCTACATCATCGTCCACCAGCAAGAAGACCTGGCCAAATTCAACACGCACAAACTCAATTACCTGCGCATCAATGGCCAGCAAGCCGCCGATATCGCGACCAGCGTACCGCTCTTCAAAGGCATGAACCGAATCTCCGTCGTCGCCAGAAACGACATCGGCATGGCAACCACCGAAAGCGTCTTCGTGTACCGAAAACAATAATCACAACGCGCTTTCACACTGTTTTGTTATCCGCTTTTTTATTCAGTTTTTTCAGGTTTTGTATTCATGGCTAAAAATCCCAAAGTTTCTATCGGCGACCCCGCTCCAGATTTCACGCTGCCCTCCGACACCCAGGGAGACATCTCCCTGGCCGATTACCGCGGCAAAAAACTCGTCATCTACTTTTATCCCAAAGACATGACGCCCGGGTGCACCACCCAGGCCTGCGACTTCCGCGACAACCACGAACACCTCCAGGCCCAGGGATGGTCCATCCTCGGCGTCTCCCCAGACTCCGTAGAAAGCCACGCCAAATTCCGCGAAAAGCACAACCTCAACTTCCCACTCCTGGCCGACACCGACCACAAAATGGCCGAGGCCTACGGCGTCTGGCGCGAAAAAACCAACTACGGAAAAACCTACGTCGGACTCGTCCGCTCCACCTTCCTCATCGACGAAGACGGAAACATCCAGGACATCCTCGACAACGTCAAAGCCACCGGCCACGTCCAGCGCCTGATCCGTAACCTCTCCGCCTGAGAACCGCCCCCACCGGCAACGTTCTTCTCCTCCCCAAAATAAAAATCAGACGTAGTCAATTCAACGCCGGCCTGTTACAGATCCCCGCCGATCAGTGCAGGCCGATTTGCTCTGATCTTCCATAAAATTTTCTCTTATGCAGATCTGCGCAGCTTGTCTGCCCGGTATTTCTGGATTGTAAAAGATGTCCGTTCAACTGGTATTCCTGGGCACAGGAAGTGGCAAGCCAATGCCCCAACGCAACGTTTCCTCCATGGCGTTATTTCGTGACGGCGAACTCTTCCTGTTCGATTGCGGCGAAGCAACGCAAATTCAGATGTCCCGTTCGCCGCTGCGGCCCGGCGCTCTGAAAGCCATTTTCCTCTCCCACTTCCACGGCGATCACGTCAACGGCCTGCCCGGTCTGGTCGGCTCCCTGACCCTCAACCAGCGCGAAGATGCCCTCGATGTCATCGGCCCCACCGGCCTGAAACGCTGGCTCAAATGCCTGCGCGATCTCCACATCCTCTGGCCCGGCTTCCGCCTCCGCCCCCAAGAAGTATCCCAACCCGGCATCGTCTACGAACAACCCGATTTCTACGTCGAAGCCTACGCCTTAAACCACCGCATCGACACCTGGGGCTACGCCTTCATCGAGCGCGACCGCCCCGGCCGCTTCGACCTCGAACGCGCACGCCAGCTCGGCGTCCCCCACGGCCCCATGTACGGCCGCCTCCAACGCGGCGAATCCGTCACCCTCGACGACGGCCGCACCATCCACCCCTCCGACGTCTTAGGCCCCCCACGCCCCGGCCTCAAAATCGCCTACTGCACCGACACCACCCCCTGCGAAGGCGCCATCGAACTGGCCAGAAACGCCGACGTCCTCATCCACGAATCCACCTACCCCGGCGGCGACGAACGCCTCGCCCGCGAACGCGGCCACTCCACCGCCGCCGACGCCGCCCGCTGCGCCCTCGAAGCCGGCGCCAAACACCTGATCCTCACCCACTTCTCCCAGAAATACGTCCGCACCGACATTTTCCTCGAACACGCCCGCGAAATCTTCCCCAACACCACCGCCGCCTACGATCTCTTCGAGTTCAACGTCCAACGCAGCGACGAATAGACTCCCACCCAACACCACCCACCCACCCGCGCAGCGGGGCCTCTGGCCCCAGCGGAGCGCGCCGGCGTTGTGCCAGCCCTGGGCCTCTGGCCCTGGGATCGTCACCCACCACCCAATTCTCCGATCCCACCATACCGACCCCACCCAACTCTCCGATCCCACCACACCGAAAACCACCCACCCCCAAGGCTGCGCCAGCAGCCACCCCCAAAACCCAACGTCTGCGGCGAGTCATAAATCGAGGAGCGCGAAGCCGTCCCCGGAGGGATAGGCCTTCAAGGGCCATCCCGAGGAGGTCGGCAAAGCGATCGTCGATTTAGGACCGCCGCCCTACCGCCGCCTACCGCCGTTCGATCAGATGCGCCGCCAGCCCATTCGCCGACGAATAATGCACATCCACTTCTAACCCCGCAGCCTGAAACCCCTCGGCCATCGCCCGTCCCAGACGCGCCGGCGTCACCTCCGGTCCGTGCCAGGCAAACACACTCGGGCCACCGCCAGAAATCGAGCAGCCCATCGCGCCGCACGCATACGCGGCCGCCTGCACCGCCTCAAAACCCGGAATCAAACCGGCGCGCTGCGGCTCAATCACCACATCACGCAACGACCGCGCGATCAGTTCACGATTTCCCGTGTAGCAACCGGCCATAAACCCGGCCAAATACCCCGACTGCTGCACGAACGCATCGCGCGTCACGGTCGGCGCCAGCACCCCGCGCGACGCCCGCGTCTGCAAGCTCAAATGCGGATGCACCAGCACGCACCCGATCGACGGCGGCACCGGCACCCGAACCACGTCCGGCGGATTCAACCCGCGCACCAGCGCCAGCCCGCCCATCAAACACGGCGCGATATTATCGCCATGCGCGCTGCCGCAGGCGGCCTCTTCTCCGATCAGCGCATACCGAAAACGCTCCGGCAAACTGAGCCGCTCGTCCAGAAGCGCCGCAGCAGCCACGATCCCGGCCACCGCCGACGCCGCCGAACCGCCCATGCCCGAGCCCAGCGGAATGCCTTTGTCCAGGATCACATCGAAGCCAAAATCCAGCTTCCGATCTTCGATCAGCTGCACCAGACCTGCCGTCGCACTGTTTTTGCGCGGATCGAGCGGAAACTCCACACCGTCCGCCGCCGCGCCCTTGATTTCGACAATCCGCACTTCCGGTCCAGAAAGCCTGCGCCGCACCGTCACGCGATCTCCGATGCCGTCCAGCGCAAACCCCAGAATGTCAAACCCGACCGCCACATTACCCACCGTCGCCGGCGCAAAAGCCGTGGCCTGCTCTAAATTCATATCGATCTTCATAGTGTTGCTCCAAGATACGCCGCCAATCTCAAAATATCTCCAAAAATACCACCCGCTGTGACCTCCGGCCCGGCCCCCGGCCCCTGCACGATCAGCGGATTTTCATTGTACCGACGCGTGCGAAACTCAACGATGTTGTCCGTACGACGGATCCGCGCAAACGCATGATCTGCCGCATACGCGCGCAGCCGCACCGACGCCTTGCCCTGCGCATCAACGCGCCCCACAAACCGCAGCACTTCACCACGACTGCGCGCCGCCTCAAAACGCTCCAGCATATGCGCGTCATACGCCGGCAAATCCGCCAGATACGCATCCACCGAACCGGAGCGCAAGGCCTCCGGCACAAGACTTTCGACTTCTACATCCGAAAGCTCGATTTTCAGCCCCATTTCCCTGGCCAGAATCACAAGCTTTCTGGCCACGTCCGTTCCCGACAAGTCGTCGCGCGGATCTGGCTCCGTAAAACCCATCGCCCGCGCATCCTTCACAATGTCCGAAAACGGCCGCGAGCCATCGTACACATTGAACAAATACGACAGCGTGCCCGACAAAATCCCCTCAATGCTCAGGATTTCGTCACCCGTCTGAATCAGATCTTTCAAGGTCTGAATGATCGGCAACCCGGCGCCCACCGTCGTCTCGTACAGATAATGCCGACGCATGCTGCGACTCAACTGCTGCAGCTCGTCATACACAGAAAACGCGCCGCTGTTCGCCTTCTTATTCGGCGTCACCACGTGAATGCCCCGCTCAAGCCAGCCCGCATACTGCGCAGCGATCGCGTCATCCGACGTACAATCCACCAGCACGGCGTGCGGCAGATAATCCGCGTGCACATGCGCCACGAACGCCTCCAGATCAAACGGCCGCGCCTGCGTTGCGAACGCCTCGCGCCACGCATCCAGCGCGATCTGGCTTTCTTCCAGGATCATCGCCTCCGAAGTCGCAATCGCCCGCACCCGCAAATCGATCCGAAACTCCTCCCGCAAGCGCGCGATCTCCTCATGAAGCTGCGCCAGCAGCGTCGCCCCCACATTGCCCGGCCCGATAAGCCCGATCGAAATCGTCTGATTCGACAAATAAAAACCGGCATGCACCGCCCGCAGCGCCCGCGTCGTATCCCGACTCTTGATCACCGCCGAGATATTGCGCTCCGACGAACCCTGCGCAATCGCCCGAATGTTCACATGCGCCTTGCCCAGCGCGCCAAAAAACTTCGCCGCCACGCCCGGAATCCCGGCCATCTGGTCGCCGACCACCGCCAGAATGCTGCAATCATCCTCCACATCCACGGTCTGAATCTGGCCCAGATGCAGCTCCGCATAAAACGCCTTGCGCACCACTTCCTGCGCCGCCTCGATCTGCCCGCGCGGAATCGCAAAACAAATCGAATGCTCCGACGAACCCTGCGAAATCATCACCACCGAGACATGCGCCTCACGAAGCGCGCCAAACAACCGACTCGCGATCCCAGGCACCCCGATCATCCCCGTCCCCTCCACATTCACCAGCGCCATCCCATCGATTGTCGCAAACCCCTTGATCGTCGATTCCGTCGAACCGTTCAGATGGATCCGCGTCCCCGGCATTTCCGGCCGAAAGGTATTGCGAATCAGCACCGGAATCCCGTGCTTCACCGCCGGAACCATCGTACTCGGATGCACGATCTTCGCCCCAAAATAAGCCAGCTCCATCGCCTCCCGGTACGAAAGCTCCGCCAGAACCTGCGCCCCCGGAACCTGCCGCGGATCTGCACTCAGCACCCCGTCCACATCCGTCCAGATCGTGATCGACTCTGCCCGCAGACACGCCCCAAAAATCGACGCCGAATAGTCGCTCCCATTGCGCCCGAGCGTCGTCGGCACCCCGTCCACCGTCGACGCAACAAACCCCGTAATCACCACCACATCCGCCCCCGACCGCGACTTGAGCCACGCCGCAAGCCGCGCCTCCGAAACCTCCCAGTCCACCACCACGCCGGATTCCCCGGTGCGCACCACCAGCACCTCACGCGCATCCAGCCAGTCCGCCTTGCGCCCCGCGGCCAGCAAACTCTCCGCCAGGATCTGCGCCGACCACAGCTCCCCATACCCCGAAATCAACTCCACCGCCGCCGCCGACTGCCCCCGCAACAACCACAGCGCATGCAGAATATCCGCGATATTCGAAAAGTCCTCCCGCACCTTCTCCAGCAACGCCACCCGGCGCTCCCCCGCCACCAATTCCGAAATCGTCTCAACGTGTTTCTGCTCCAACGCCTCCAGCCGCGCCCGATACACCTCATCTCGCCCACTGGCCAGATTCACCAGCTCGATCAGCGCGTTCGTCACCCCCGACATCGCCGACACCACCACCGCCTGCCGCGCACCGCCTTCTACCGCCACCTGCTGCGCCAGCACCTGCCCCACCCCACGATACCGCTCCGCATCCGCCACACTCGTGCCACCAAACTTATGAACTGCCCACATCGCACTACCTTCCCGAAATCAATCACCATCCATTGCCATCAACACATCTTCCAACCTACCTAACCTAGTGCCGCACCCCAAAAATACGCAAGCCACGGTTCGCAACACCACCCAACACACACACCGCGAAGCCGGACGAAGTCCGAGCGCAGCGCAGCGTATTCCTAACCCCCGGTGAAACCGGGGGGCGCGACGCCGCACACCACCCAACACACGGCCCCGGCTCGCAACGCCACCCAACACACGGCCCCGGCTCACCCCCCCACACACACCGCGAAGCCGGACGAAGTCCGAGCGCAGCGCAGCGTATTC